>JACRAB010000414.1 GCA_016213575.1 Actinomycetota bacterium | reverse complement strand
TCGAGACCATCCCGCCGAGCGAGAGCCCCCCGGCGGTGAAGCGCTCGACGCCGAGGGAGTCGAGCAGCGCGAGGACGTCCTGCGCGAGGTCGGCCAGGCCGTACGGGCCGGCCGGCACCTCCGAGGCGCCGTGGCCGCGGTGGTCGTACCGGACGACCCGGTACCGCTCCGCGAGCGCCTCGAGCTGCGGGTCCCACATCCGCCGGTCGGTGCCGAGCGAGCTGCCGAGGACGACGACCGGGGCGCCGTCCGGGCCGTGGACGTCGTGACCGAGCCCTGCCGTCATGCGTGGTCCTCCTCGTGGGGGCCGCCGAGGGCCCGGTCGACGACCGCCTCGGCGGCCGAGGTGTCCAGGGTGCCGCCGGTGCGGGCGAGCAGTGCGTCGACCGCGGTGCGCATCCGGTCGGGGTGCACGACGAGCCCGTCGAGCGAGGCCCGGACGTGCGCCGCCGTCGCGTCGACGAGCCGGAGCAGGTCGACGAGGACGGGCGCCTCGGCCTGCCAGCGGCCGGCGGCCCGCTGCAGCTCGCCCGGCATACCGGCGAACAAGGTCGCGACGAGCCCGGGCACCCGATGCGCGCACGCGAGGGCGAGGACGGCGCGCGACGAATTCTGCTTGTGCGGCATGGCCGACGAGCCACCGGGAGTGGCGACGGAGACCTCGGCGACGTCGGTCGAGGCGAGCAGGACGACGTCCTGCGCGATGCCGGTGAGCTCGCCGGCGAGGATGCCGAGCGAGGCGGCGATCTCGACGACCGGCCCGCGGGTGGGGTGCCACGAGGTGAGCGGGACCGACAGCCCGAGGAGGTCGGCCACCCGCTCGACGAGCGCCTGCCGTGCCGTGCCGGCGGCGGCGAGGGTGCCGACCGCGCCCCCGAGCTGGACGGGCGGCCGCCCGGTCAGCGTCGACGCCTTCGCGAGGGCCTCCCGGACGGCGACGAGCCGGACGGCGCACAGGGCGCCGAACGTCGTCGGTTCACCGTGCTGCAGAAGGGTTCTGCCGACCATCGCGGTCGACCGGTGCCCTCGGGCCAGGCCGGCCAGCTGCTCGAAGATCGCCGCGACCTCGTCGTAGGTGGCGCCGACGCAGTCCCGCATGACCAGCATCGCCGCGGTGTCGACGACGTCCTGGCTCGTCGCCGCGACGTGGACGGCGTGCCGTGCGTCCGCGGGCACGAGCGCCCTCAGTTGCCGCACGAGGTCGACGACCGGCGTGGCCTGGGTCGCCGTCCCGGTCGCGAGCGCCGCGAGGTCGAGGTGCGCGCGGACGTCCTGCCCGGCCTTCGCGCACACCTCGGCGACGACGGTGGCCGCGGCGGCGTCGACGAGCCCGACCTCGCCGGCCGCGCGGGCCAGCGCGCCCTCGAAGGCGAGCATGGCGCGCGCCCAGGCGGCGTCGTCCGTGAGGGCGTCGGCGACGGGCGTCGTCGCGGCCGCGCCGAAGAGCCGGAACGACGACGTGCCGTCGTGCCCGCCGTCCGGTGCGCCGTCCTGCACGCCGTCCTGCACGCCGTCAGATGTCGAAGAAGACAGTCTCGTTCTCCCCCTGGAGCCGGATGTCGAAGCGGTAGCCGCCGTCGACCTGCTGCGCCACGAGGGTATGCCTGCGGTGCTCCGGCACCGCGGCGAGCACGCGGTCCTCCGCGTGGCCGCCCGGGCCGGCGACGCCCGCGTGCTCGGGGAAGTAGACCCGGGTGACGACCCGGTCGAGCAGCCCGCGGGCGAAGACTGACACGTCGAGGTGGGGCGCCTGCGTCGTCCCGTCGGGGCCGGGGACCGCGCCCGGCACGAGGGTGAGCACCGACCAGCGGCCGCCGTCCACGGTCTGGGCGCGGGCGAACCCGCGGAACCCGGGCGGGGCCTCGGCGACGCCGCGCGGGTCGTCGGGGTGGTGGAACCGGCCGTCCGGGTGGGCCTGCCAGATCTCGACCATGCCGTCCGGGATCGGTACCCCCTCGCCGTCGTAGAGCGTGCCGGAGACCGTGACCGCGCCGGGTGTGCCGGGGTCCACGGCCTCCTCGCCGTGCTCCCACGTCAGGCCGATCGCGAGGTAGGGACCCACGGTCTGCGAGGCCGTGAGGCCGGGCCGCCCGTCACTCGTCGTCGGCATCGACGTCCTCCGTCTCGAAGTAGGTGGCGCCGCTGCCGCGGAGCACGATGTCCCAGCTGAACGCGAGGGCCCACTCGGGCTGCGTCGCCTCGTAGTCGAACCGGGAGACCAGCCCCTGGCGGGCCTTCTCGTCGGGGATCGAGTTGAAGATCGGGTCCTGGAAGAAGAGCGGGTCGTCCTCGAAGTACATCTGCGTGACGAGCCGCTGGGTGAACGCCCGGCCGAAGAGCGAGAAGTGGATGTGCGCCGGCCGCCAGGCGTTGTGGTGGTTCTTCCACGGGTAGGCGCCGGGCTTGATCGTCGTGAACTCGTAGCGGCCGAGCGAGTCGGTGACGACCCGGCCGACGCCGTTGAAGTGCGGGTCGAGCGGGGCCGGCCACTGGTCGCGCAGGTGCCGGTAGCGGCCGCCCGCGTTGGCCTGCCAGATCTCGACGAGCGTGTCCGGGACGGCCCGGCCGTCGCTGTCGAGGACCCGGCCGCGCACGACGATCCGCTGCCCGAGGGCCTCGCCGCCGTCCCACTGGGTGAGGTCGGCGTCGTCCTTGGTCACCCGGCCGTCGCCGAGGACCGGGCCGGTGACCTCGGTGAGCAGGTGCGGCAGGAGCACGAGCGGCTCCTTCGGGTGCCGCAGCCCGGTGCTCCCGTAGTCGGGGGAGTCCAGCGGCGGGTGCACGCCCGCGGGGCGCTCGTACTGCGGGAGCACGAGCCCGCTCGCCGGTCCGGGGGCGGCCTGCGCCGGGTGGTCGGTCGTCATGGGGTCCACGCTAGGGACCGCGATCGGGACCTCCAACCAGCCTCTTCCGCTCAGTGGAAGTTCGTGGCAGGTTGGCCGGATGGCGGGCAACGCGCGGGAGCCGGGCGTCTCGGTGGCGTCCCGGGTGCTCGCCGTCCTCGGCGCCTTCGACGCCTCGCACGACCGGCTCACGCTCTCCGAGATCGCCCGCCGCAGCGGCCAGCCGCTCGCGACCGCGCACCGGCTCGTCGCCGAGCTCGAGCGCTGGGGCGGCCTGACCCGCGCGGACGACGGTGCGTACGGGATCGGCCGCCGGCTCTGGGACGTCGGCACCCTCGCCCGGGTCGAGCGCGACCTGCGCGACGTCGCGTCGCCCTTCCTCCAGGACGTGCACCGGACGACGCGCGAGACCGTGCACCTCGCCGTCCGCGACGGGCTGCACGCGCTGTACGTGGACCGCCTCGTCGACCGGACGACGGCCCAGGTGCTCAGCCGGGCCGGTGCCCGGCTGCCGCTGCACGCGACCGCGGTCGGCAGGGTGCTGCTCGCGCACGCACCGGGGGACGTCGTCCGCGCCGCCCTCACCGACCCGGTGCGCGTCACCCCGCACACGATCACCGAGCCGGGCCGGCTGCACCGCGAGGTCGCCGAGGTCCGGCGGCGCGGCTTCGCCCGGACCGCCGAGGAGATGACCTCCGGCGCCTGGTCCGTCGCCGTGCCGATCGCGCTGCCCGGCGGCGGCGTCGTCGCCTCGCTGGGCATCGTCGTCGCCTCCCCGCGCCGCGACCTCGTCCGGCTCGTGCCGGTGCTGCAGGTCGCGGCGAACGGCATCGGCCGCGAGCTGCCGCCGGGCTGGACGCCGACCTGACCTCTTCCCGGAACCCGCTCGCGGCCCTGCCGCGCCGGGGTGCAGGGTGGGGCCATGACGTCAGGCAGGTCGGTCACCCTCGTGCTGTGCACCGACGAGGACGGCGTGATCGGCGCCCTGCCGCCGTTCGAGGCCGCGCGCCCGCACTGGCAGGAGGCGGACGGCGTCGTCGCCGGGGCGCTGGCCCGGTACGGGCTGCACGTCACCGTGCTGAGAATCCTGCGCAACGTCGTGCAGCCGTCGGGCGACGCCCGGCCGGTGCCCGGGCTCCCCGAGCTCACCTACCTCGCCGAGATCGACCCTGCCGACGTCCGACGCGCCGCGGCGCTCGTCGGCCCGTGGCCAGGACCCGACCCGCTCGCCGACCACCCGCTGCGGATGCCCTGGGCCCGGCCCGGCGGCCCGGCGGAGGACGTCGCCTGGGCGCTCGCGGCGCTCGCCGCGGCCGGGCGGACGGCGGCCGGGCCGCCCGTGCAGATGCGCACCTGGAACCTCTCCTCGCTGTGGCGGCTGCCGGCGACCGACGGCGACGGCCGGCCCGCGGAGGCCTGGCTCAAGGTCGTCCCGCGGTTCTTCGCCCACGAGGGGCTCGTGCTCGAACACCTCCGGGGCACGGACGCCGTCCCCGTCCTGCTCGCCCGGGGCGGCGGGCCGGCGGGCACCGGGCGTGTGCTGCTGGACGCCGTCCCGGGGGAGGACTGCTACGGCGCTGCGGCCGAGCGGGTCGCCGGGTTCGCGGCGCTCCTCGCCCGGCTCCAGAGGGTCGCCGCCGGATCCGCCGACGACCTCGTCGCGGCCGGTGTCCCGGACCGTCGCGGGGCCGCTCCCCTCGTCGCGGAGGCGGCCCGGCTCGTCGACCTCGTCGAGGCCGGCGAGGGGGGTGCTGGCAGCCTCACCCCGGTGGAGGTCGACGAGGCCCGTCGGCTCGTCGACACGCTGCCCGACCTGCTCGCCCGGGAGGCGGCGTGCGGCGTCCCGGTGACGTTGGTGCACGGGGACTTCCACCCCGGCAACGTGCGCGGGGTGCCGGGCCGGTGGCGCATCCTCGACTGGGGCGACAGCTGCGTGGGCCGGCCGGCCGTCGACCTCGTCACCGCGGGCGAGGACCTCGACCCGGCGGGCCGGCGGGCCGTCGTCGAGGCGGCGGCCGCGGTCTGGGGCCCGGATGTCGACCTCGCCGGGGCCGCGCAGGTCGCGAGGCCGCTCGCGCCGCTGCGTGCGGCCCTCGCCTGGCAGCGGTTCCTCGACGGGATCGAGCCGGACGAGTGGCTCTACCACCAGGGCGATCCGGCGGCCGGGCTCCACGGCGCGCTCGCGGCCTTCCACTGAGTGGGACGCCTTCCGCTCAGCGGAAGCCAGGGCTGGCCCTTCCGGCCAGGGCAGGCTTGCCTTGCTCCATGAGCGACGTCATCCGCACCCAGGTCGGCATCATCGGCGCCGGCCCCGCCGGGCTCCTGCTGGCCCGGCTCCTCGCGAACGCCGGCATCGACAGCGTGGTCGTCGAGAACCGCTCGCGCGAGTACGTCGAGGCGCGCATCCGCGCCGGCGTGCTCGAGCAGCAGACCGTCGACCTGCTCACCGAGGCCGGCGTCGGCGACCGGCTGCACCGCCAGGGCCTGCGCCACGACGGGATCTACCTGCAGTGGCCCGGCGAGCGGCACCGCATCGACTTCCCCGCGCTGTGCGACCGCTCGGTCTGGGTCTACGGCCAGACCGAGGTCGTCAAGGACCTCGTCAACGCCCGGCTCGCGGACGGGCCGCTCTTCTTCGACATCAGCGACACCGCGGTCGTCGACGTCGAGACCGACCGCCCCAAGGTGACGTTCACCGACGCGGACGGCGTCGCCCGCGTCCTCGAGTGCGACGTCGTCGCGGGCTGCGACGGCTTCCACGGCGTGAGCCGGCAGGCGATCCCGGAGGCGCTGCGGACGACGTTCGAGCGGGTCTACCCGTTCGCCTGGCTCGGGATCCTCGCCGACGTCGAGCCGTCGACCGACGAGCTGATCTACGCCTGGCACCCCGACGGCTTCGCCCTGCACAGCATGCGCTCGCCGACGGTGAGCCGGCTCTACGTGCAGGTCGACCCGAGCGAGAAGGTCGAGGACTGGTCCGACGACCGGGTCTGGGAGGCCCTCGCGACCCGGATGGCGCTGCCCGGCTGGAGCCTGAAGACCGGGCCTGTCACGGAGAAGAGCATCACCCCGATGCGCAGCTTCGTCAGCGGCCCGATGCGGCACGGCCGGCTGTTCCTCGCCGGGGACGCCGCGCACATCGTGCCCCCGACCGGCGCCAAGGGACTCATCCTCGCCGTCGCCGACGTCAAGGTCCTCGCCGAGGCGATCACGGCGTTCGCCAAGGAGCAGCGCACCGACCTGCTCGACGCCTACTCCGACACCGCC
>JACRAB010000068.1 GCA_016213575.1 Actinomycetota bacterium | reverse complement strand
GGCCCCGTCCGCCCGGGACGGGGGGCGGCGCCGGTCCGGACTGGCGCTCGCCCGAGGTGCACGCGGCGCTCGACCTCTGCCTGGCCTGCAAGGGCTGCGCGAGCGACTGCCCGGCCGGGGTCGACATGGCCACCTACAAGGCCGAGGTGCTGCACCAGACCTACCGGGGCCGGCTGCGGCCGCTGTCGCACTACGTCCTCGGCAGGCTGCCGATGTGGTCCGACCTGGCGGCCCGGGTGCCGCGGCTCGCCAACGCCGTCACCGGCTCCCGGGCCGGCGGCGCCCTGGCCCGCCGGGTCGCGGGCGTCGACCCGCGGCGGTCGCTGCCGCGGTTCGCGACGCAGACGTTCGGCGCCTGGTGGCTGCACCGCCCGGTGGACGCCTCGGTGACCGCCGCCGCCGCGGTCGCGCCGCACGGCCGCGTCGCGCTGTGGGTCGACTCGTTCACCGACCACTTCGCCCCGGACGTCGCCGTCGCCGCGGTCGGGGTGCTCGAGGCTGCCGGCTACGCGGTCGAGGTTCCGCAGGGGCTGTGCTGCGGCCTCACCTGGCTCACGACGGGGCAGCTCGACGCCGGCCGGGAGCGGGTGCGGCACACCGTCCGCGGGCTCGAACCCCTCGTGCGGCAAGGGGTCCCGGTCGTGGGTGTCGAACCGTCGTGCACCGCGGTGCTGCGCGGGGACGCCCGCCACCTGCTGCCCGACGAGCCCGCCGTCGAGGTCGTCGCGGCCGGCGTGCGGACCCTCGCCGAGCTGCTCGCGGCGACCCCGGGCTGGACGCCGCCGGACCTCACCGGCGTCGAGGTCGTCGCGCAGCCGCACTGCCACCACCACGCCGTCATGGGCTGGACCGCCGACGAGGCGCTGCTGCGCGGTGCGGGCGCACGGGTGACGCGGGTCGGGGGCTGCTGCGGGCTCGCGGGCAACTGGGGCGTCGAGCGCGGCCACCACGACGTCTCCGTCGCCGTCGCCCGGACGGCGCTGCTCCCGGCCGTCGAGGCCGCCCCGGACGCCGTCCTGCTCGCGGACGGCTTCTCCTGCCGCACCCAGCTCGACCAGCTCGCCGGCCGCCGCGCCGTCCACCTCGCCGAACTGCTCGCCGGCCATCGGCCGCAGTGACCGCCGCTTCTCGTCGCAGGCCACCGGGTACCCGGTGGCCCGCGACGACGAACCCCGATCAGCCGAAGCGGCCCGAGATGTAGTCCTCGGTGGCCTTCTCGGTGGGGTTGCTGAAGATCTTCGCGGTGTCGCCCATCTCGATGAGCCGGCCCGGCTTGCCGGTCGCCGCGAGGTTGAAGAACGCCGTCCGGTCGCTGACCCGGGCCGCCTGCTGCATGTTGTGGGTGACGATGACGATCGTGTACTGCTGCTTGATCTCGTCGATGAGGTCCTCGATCGCGAGGGTCGAGATCGGGTCGAGGGCCGAGCAGGGCTCGTCCATGAGGAGCACCTGCGGCTCGACGGCGATCGCGCGGGCGATGCACAGCCGCTGCTGCTGCCCGCCGGACAGGCCGGCCCCCGGCTTGTCGAGCCGGTCCTTGACCTCGTTCCAGAGGTTGGCGCCCTTGAGGGACCGCTCGACCGCCTCGGCGAGCACTGCCTTGGTCTTGACCCCGTTGAGCCGCAGCCCGGCGGCGACGTTGTCGAAGATGCTCATCGTCGGGAACGGGTTGGGGCGCTGGAACACCATGCCGACGGTGCGGCGGACGGCGACCGGGTCGATGTCCTTGCTGTAGAGGTCGCGGCCGTTGAGCGCGACGGTGCCCTCGACCCGGCCGCCGGCGATGACCTCGTGCATCCGGTTGAGGGTGCGCAGGAACGTCGACTTCCCGCAGCCGGAGGGGCCGATGAACGCGGTGACGGTCCGCGGCTCGATCGACATGGAGACGTCCTCGACGGCCTTGAAGGAGCCGTAGTAGACGTTGAGGTCCTTGACGTCGATGCGCTGTGCCATCAGGTGTCCTTCGTGGTTCGGGTGGTGCGGGGCATGGGGTGGGGTGCGGGGGCGCGGCCGGTCAGCGGACGGCGCTGAACCGGGCGACGACCCGGCCGGCGCCGTTGAGCAGCAGCACGAGCAGGATGAGCGTCAGCGCCGACGCCCAGAGCCGGTCGGTCGCGGGCTGGAGCGCCTGGCCGAAGTTGTCCTTGATCATCGTCGGCAGCGCCGCCATGGGGCCGTCGACGAGGCTCGTGTTGATCGACGCCGAGTACGGGCCGAGGATGAGCAGGGGGGCGGTCTCGCCCATGACCCGGGCCAGGCCGAGCAGGACGCCGGTGATGATGCCCGAGAGGGCCGTCGGGATGACGATCCGCGCGATGGTCTTCCACTTCGGCACCCCGAGCGCGTACGACGCCTCGCGCAGCTCGTTGGGGACGAGCTTGAGCATCTCCTCGGTGGACCGGACGACGACCGGGATCATGAGCATGACGAGCGCGAGGGACACCGCGAAGCCGACCCGCTGGAACCCGAACGTCGTCACCCAGACCGCGTAGATGAACAGCGCCGCGACGATGGACGGGATGCCGGTGAGGATGTCGACCATGAAGCTCACCGCCCGGGCGAGCTTGCCGCGGCCGTACTCGACGAGGTAGATCGCCGTGAAGACCGCGATCGGCACCGCGATGAGCGCGCACACGGCCGCCTGGACGAGGGTGCCGAGGATCGCGTGGTAGGCGCCGCCGCCGACCCGGCGCGGGGTGATGCCGCGCTGCGAGGTGAGCCACCAGTTCTGGTCCATGAGCAGCCCGTAGCCGCGGGACAGCACGGTCCACAGGATCCAGGCGAGCGGGACCAGGGCGAGGAGGAACGCGGCGTACACGACGACGGTCATGATCGAGTTCGTCACGGACCGGCCGCGGCTCAGGCCGCTCAGCCCGCCGCCGACGGACGGCACCGCGCTCGGCTCGGTCGAGGACGTCACGGTGCTCATTCGGAGAAGGCCTTCCTGCGCTCGATGACGATCCGGGCCACGGCGTTGACGGCGAAGGTGAGGAGGAACAGGACGAGGCCCGCGGCGATGTAGGCGCCGGTCTTCAGCGGGGTGTCGAACTCGGCGGAGCCGTTCGCGATCCTCGACGCGAAGGTCTCGCCGCCGGCGAACGCCGACCAGGAGAACGTGCCGCGCGTGACCGACAGCAGGAGCGTCACGGCGATCGTCTCGCCGAGCGCCCGGCCCAGGCCCAGCATCGACGCGGAGATGACGCCGGGCTTGCCGAACGGCAGGACCGCGGTGCGGACCATCTCCCAGCGGGTCGCACCGAGCGCGAGCGCCGCCTCCTTGTGGGCGGCGGGCGTCTGGTCGAACACCTCGCGGCTGATCGCCGTGATGATGGGCAGGATCATGATCGCGAGCACGATGCTCGCGAGGAAGATCGTGCCGCTCACGGTCAGGGGCGCGAAGAGCGGGAACCAGCCGAGCGCCGACTCCACGAAGCTCTGCACCGGCTGCACGAAGTCCCGCAGGACGAAGTAGCCCCAGATGCCGTAGACGATCGACGGGACGGCGGCCAGCAGGTCGATGAGGGACGCGAACGGCCGCGCCAGGCGGCGCGGCGCGTACTGGGTGAGGAACAGCGCGACGCCGATGGCGACCGGGACGGCGATCGCCATCGCGATGACCGACGAGATGACCGTCACCCAGAGCAGGTCGGCGATGCCGAACCGCAGGTCGCCCGCGCTGACCTGCCACTCCCGCGAGGTGAGGAAGCTCGCCTTGTTGTCCATGAGCGACGGCACGGCCTGCGCGAGCAGGAACGCGGCCACCAGGCCGATCAGGGTGACGACGAAGACGCCCGAGCCTGTGGCCAGGGCGCTGAAGATCCGGTCGCCGACGCGTCCTGTGGCCGCCATGTCCCCCGAGGGGCCGGCATCGGCCTCGGAGTGTCCCGTGATGCTCGTCATCGTCTCGTCGTCTCCGGTTGGTCGTGCGGTGCAGCGGGTCTGCGGCAGGGGCTGCGGCCCGGGCGCCGCGGTGCCCCGCCCCCGGTGACCGGGGACGGGGCGACCACGACGCTCGCTCGCGAGGTCAGCTGATGGCGTTGATCGCCGTGACGACCTTGCCGCGGACGTCCTCGGGGAGCGGCGCGTAGCCGATCTCCTCGAGGCCCTTCTGGGTGTCGGGGCTCGCGAAGTACGTGAGGAAGGACTTCACGAGCGCCGTCTTGTCGGCCGCGAGGCCCTTGGAGCAGACGACCTCGTAGGTCACCAGGACGATCGGGTAGGTGCCGGCGTCCTTGACCGCGTAGTCGAGCTTGAGCTTGAGGTCGTTGCCCTCGCCGGCCGGGGCCGCCGCGGCGACGGCCTTGCCGGCCGTCTCACCGGTCAGCGCGACCGCGCCGGCGCCGTTGTCGATCTGGGCCACGCCGAGCTGGTTGTCCTTGGCCGCGGACCACTCCATGTAGCTGAGGCCGCCCTCGGTGGACTTGACGCCCTGCGCGACACCGTCGGTCTGCGGCCGGCCCTCGCCGGTCGTGCCCGGCCACACCTTCGCCGGCTCCGCGGCCCAGTCGGCCGGTGCGGACCCGTTGAGGTACTTGGTGAAGTTCTCCGTCGTGCCGGACTCGTCGGCGCGGTAGAACACCTTGATGTCCGTGGCCGGCAGCGTCACGCCGCTGTTGAGCGCCGCGATCTTCGGGTCGTTCCACTTCGTGATCTTGCCGAGGAACATCTGCGACGCCACGGACGGCGTGAGCACGAGCTTGTCGACGCCCGGCAGGTTGTACGTGACGGCGATCGGGCCGGCGACGAGCGGGAGGTTCCACGCGTCGTTGCCGCCGCAGCGGGTCTTGGCCGCCTCGGTCTCGACGACGCCGTCCTTCTCCTCGGACTTCAGCGCCGAGTCGGAGCCGGCGAAGTCGACCTGCCCGGCGAGGAACTGCTTGATCCCCGCGCCCGAGCCGGTCGCGTTGTAGTTGACCGTCACGCCGGGGTTGGCGCTCTGGTAGCCGGAGATGACCTCGCCGATCGCGTTCTTCTGGGCCGAGGAGCCCTCGCCGTTCAGCGTGCCCGAGAGGGCCGTGCCGCCGGAGGCGGCCGCGCTCGAGGTCGAGTCGCCGGTGGTGTTGTCGGAGCCGCACGCCGTCAGGGCGAGCGCCGCGACGAGCGAGAGGCCCGCGACGCGGCCGGGCAGGGTGAGCTTCACGTGGCCTGTCCTTCTTGGTTCTCGGGTCGGCAGTCGCGGTCACGCGGTGCTGCCGGGCGCCCGGTCGGCGCCTGGTCCGAACGCTAGGGAAGGCAGGTGAAGCACTCCGGCGCCGTGGGTGAACGGGCGGCGAACGTGCCGCCTACGCCGTCCGACGCTCTGGGGGCCTGGGGGTGAGCAGCCGGTGAACCCGCGTCATGCCTCGGTCGCCGGACCGTGACCATGTCGGGTTCGTCCTGGTTCCGCGCGGCGACACGCCGGACATTCCCGGGCGAAGGGTCACCGGTGCGGTGCGTGCCGCTCCACGGCGACGACCGTCGGCCGCTGCCCCGAGCGCCGGGTGACGTGCGCCACGAGCACCTCGGCCGGGTCGAGGAACGGGTCCTCGTCGGGCAGCGCGTCCCGCACGTCGTCCGTGCCCGCCCGTGCGACGGTGCCGACCACCGCCGCCAGGACCGGCCGGTGGGTGCACAGCGCGGCCGCCTGCTCGCGCTCGACGAGGCGCTGCGCGTGCCGGGCCGCCTTGCGGGGGTCGCGCGCGTAGCCGTCCTCGGAGAGCCCGCCCTTGGTGCGGATCCGCGCCCCGCTCGACGCCGCGTACGGCGCGAGCGTCTCCGTGCAGCGCAGCCACGGCGAGCTGAGCAGGTAGTCGGGGGACCAGCACTGCAGGAGGGCGGCCAGGGCGAGGGCCTGCCGGCGCCCGGCGGCCACGAGCGGGCGGTCGGCGTCCGCGTGCGTCCAGGCCTGGCGCGGGCGGGCCGTCGCGTGCCGGACGACGAGGAACGGCCGGGTGATCAGCTTGCGCTCGGCGGCCCGGCCGACGAGCGCGTCGAGGAGCGCGGCGTCGTCGTCCCGGGTGAGGCGCTTGCGGGCGGCGCGGACCGAGAGCCAGGTCGTCTGGTCGACCTCGCCGGCCCGGGGCCGGCCGCCGGACAGCGCCCGCGCCGACCAGTACGCGACCTCCTTGGGGCGCCCGTCCGGGAGCGTGTACCGCACCGTGGGGAGCGGGCGGCCGAGCCGGACCCGCAGCCCGGTCTCCTCGGCGGCCTCCCGGACGGCGCACTCGGGCAGCGTCTCGCCGGGCTCCACCTTGCCCTTGGGGAAGGACCAGTCGTCGTACCTCGGCCGGTGGACGAGGAGCACCTCGACGCCGCGCTCGGGGTCGCCGCCGCGAGCGTCCGGGGCGTCCCGCCAGCACACGATGCCGGCGGCCAGCTCGACGGCGGGCGAGGGCGTCGCCACGATCGGCAGCACCTGGGCGAGCCGGTCGCCCGCGGCGCCGTCGGCCGGGGGCGGACCGCCCTGCGGGGCAGCCGGCGTCGGGGTGGTCATCGGCTGGTCGCTCCCGGTCGTCACCGTCGTCGGGTCGACCGCCGCCGCGGCCTGGTGGCGATGATGTGCGACTGGATGTCGAGCAGCCGTTCGCCGTCCGGGCCCTGCGCGTGCCGCACCCACATGCCGTCCGCACCGAGGTGCCAGGACGCCGTCCCGTCGTCCACGGACAGGGACAGCAGCTCGTCGAGCTCGGCGAGGTGCCCCGGGTCCTTGAGCCGCACGAGGGCCTCGACGCGGCGGTCGAGGTTGCGGTGCATCATGTCGGCGCTGCCGATGTAGACGACGGGCTCGCCGCCGTTCTCGAACCAGAAGACCCGGCTGTGCTCGAGGAAACGCCCGAGGATGCTGCGCACCCGGATGTTCTCCGACAGCCCCGGCACCCCGGGCCGGATCGAGCAGATGCCGCGGACGAGGACGTCGACCGGGACGCCCGCCCCGGACGCCCGGTACAGCGCGTCGATGAGCACCTCGTCGACGATGCTGTTCATCTTGAACCGGATCCGGGCCGGCCGGCCGGCCCGGGCGTGCGCGATCTCCCGCTCGATCCGGTCGACGAGCCCGCTGCGCAGCGACCGCGGCGCGACGAGCAGCCGGCGGTAGGCCGTCTTCGGTGCGTAGCCGCTCAGCTGGTTGAACAGCCGGGTGAGGTCCTCGCCGACCTGCGGGTCGCACGTGAGCAGGCCCAGGTCCTCGTAGAGCCGGGCGGTCTTGGGGTTGTAGTTGCCGGTGCCGACGTGGCAGTAGCGGCGCAGCCCCTCGGACTCCTGCCGGACGACGAGGCTCAGCTTGCCGTGCGTCTTGAGGCCGACGATGCCGTAGACGACATGGACGCCCGCCTGCTCGAGCTTGCGCGCCCAGGAGATGTTCGCCTGCTCGTCGAAGCGGGCCTTGATCTCGACGAGGGCGAGGACCTGCTTGCCGGCCTCGGCGGCGTCGATGAGGGCGTCGACGATGGGGGAGTCGCCGCTCGTGCGGTAGAGCGTCTGCTTGATCGCGAGCACCCGCGGGTCGGCCGCGGCCTGCTCGAGGAACGCCTGGACGCTCGTCGAGAACGAGTCGTACGGGTGGTGCAGGAGCACGTCGCGCTCGCGGATCGCGGCGAAGACGTCGCTCGGCTTGGCGGTCTCCACCTCGTTGAGGTGCCGGTGCGTCTTGGGGACGAACTTCGGGTAGTGCAGCTCGGGGACGTCGAGGTCGGCGACGACGTTGAGCCCGCGCAGGTCGAGCGGCTCCGGGACCTCGTAGACCTCCGCCGCGCTCACCCCGAGCTCGCGCACGAGCAGCTCGCGGACGTGCGGGTCGACGTCCTCGACGATCTCGAGGCGGACCGGCGGGCCGAACCGGCGGCGCAGGAGCTCCTTCTCCAGGGCCTGGAGCAGGTTCTCGGCGTCGTCCTCCTCGACCTCGACGTCCTCGTTGCGGGTCACCCGGAACGTGTGGTGCTGGCGCACCTCCATGCCGGGGAACAGCTGGTCGAGGTGGACGGCGATGACGTCCTCGATGGGCACGAACCGCGCGTGGTGCAGGTCGTCGGAGCCGACGGCGATGAACCGGGGCAGCAGCGGCGGGACCTTGACCCGGGCGAAGTGCTCCTTGTCCGTCACCGGGTTGCGCAGGATCACCGCGAGGTTGAGCGACAGCCCGGAGATGTAGGGGAACGGGTGGGCGGGGTCGACGGCGAGCGGGGTGAGGACCGGGAAGACCTGCTCGCGGAAGAACGTGTGGAGGGTGTCCTGCTCCTCCTCCGACAGCGCGCCCCAGTGCACGAGCGCGATGCCCCGCCCGGAGAGCTCGGGGGCGACCGCGTCGCGGTAGACGCCGGCGTGCCGGGCCTGCAGCTCGTGGGCCCGGCGGCTGATCGCGTCGAGCACCTCGCGCGGCTCGAGGCCGCTGGCCGCGGTGACGGCGAGGCCGGTCGCGATGCGCCGCTTGAGGCCGGCCACGCGGACCATGAAGAACTCGTCGAGGTTGCTCGCGAAGATCGCCAGGAACCGGGCCCGCTCGAGCAGCGGCAGCGACTCGTCCTGGGCGAGCTCGAGGACGCGCTCGTTGAAGGCGAGCCAGCTCAGCTCGCGGTCGAGGAACCGGTCGGGGTGGTCGGCCGGGGTGGTGGACGACGCGCCCTGGGCCGGCATCGGGGCGGCCGTCGGGGCCGGGCCCGCGGGCGCCGGCAGGACGCTGACCGGGGGCGTGCTGCCCGCCGGCCGGGCCGCGGGGCGCGGCGCCCGGGCCGCCGTGGTCGTCTGGGTCGTCGCCGGGGCCTTCGCGACCGCCTTCGCGACTGCCTTCGCGGGCGCCTTCGCGGGGCCGGCCGCACGCGGCGTGCTGCCCCCGGCGGTCGTCCGGCGCGGACGGCGGGCAGCCGTCGGGGCGGCCGCGCGGGCGTCCTCGGGACCGCCCGGCGGCGTCGGGTCGGAACTGCTCTCGGCCGCCGGCGTACTCATACCGGCATCGTGTCATGCCCGCGTGTCCCGGGCGTAGGTGCCGACGTCACGCGGCGCCGGGCCGTCACCGGTCCGGAGCAGCGCCCGTCGGCCGGGAGAACATCACGTCGGTGTCCCAGTGGGTGAACCCGAGGCTGCGGTAGACGGCCAGGGCCGGGGCGTTGTCGGCCTCGACGTAGAGCATCGCCTGCGGCAGCCCGCGGGCGCGCAGCCACTGCAGGCCCGCGAGGGTCATGGCCCGGCCGAGCCCGCGGCCCTGGGCGGCCGGGTCGACGCCGACGACGTACACCTCGCCGATCGGGTCGTGGGCGTGCGGGTGGGCGTGCGGCTGCGCGTCGGCGCCGCCCTCCGCGGGGCCGTGCTCGTGGCCGTCGCCGCCGTGGATCTTCGTCCAGTGGAAGGCGACCATCGCACCGGTCGTGTCGTCGAAGGCGACGAGGACGCCCTCGGGGTCGAACCAGGCCTCGCGCATCCGGGCGCCGAGGTCGGCCGCCGTCCAGCCGCCCTGCTCCGGGTGGTGGGCGAAGGCCTTGGCGTTGAGCGCCAGCCACTCCGCATCGTCCGTGCCGGGCCGGAACGCCCGCACGGTGACCCCGTGCGGGAGCCGGGCGTCGGGCAGCGGGGACCACAGCGAGCGGCGCATCTGGTCGAGCCGGCGGACCTCGCGGAACCCCAGGGACGCCGCGAGCGACCGCGCGGAGGAGTTGTCGCCGTGCGCCCACAGCCGCAGCCGGTCGTCGGGCGCGGCCGCCGCAGCCGCCTCGACGAGGCGCCGGCCGTGGCCCGCCCCGCGGGAGCCCGGGTGGACGACGATCTCCACCACGGCGCCCGCGACGACGTCCGTCGGGTCCAGGTGGGCGTACCCGACGAGCCGCTCGCCCGGGCGGACGACCTCCGGCCGCGGGCCGGAACCGGCCGCGGGCGCCGGGCCGGCCGGCGGCGCACCGTCGTCCGGGACGACGAGCAGCAGGTTGCGGTCCGGCCCTTCGCCGCCGTACCGGACGTGCAGGGTGACGTGCTCGCTCAGCGGGCGGACCCCGTCGGCCACGGTCGCCGCGTCGACGAGGGCGAAGACGCGGGCCACGTCGGCCGGTGCGAGCGTGCCCGTGACGACGAGCCGCGCGGCCGGGGCGTCGCGCCGGTCTGGGGCGGGCTGCGCGGCGGGGTCCACCGCCCCAGCCTAGGCGAGGGGGCCGGCGCCACCGGGGCACCCGCCCGCCGGTCACCCGGGTGACGCATCGGGACCGGCGCGGGGCCGGATCGTGCCCCCGGGGTGCCGGGTCGCTCCGGGTGAACGCCGGATGGTCGTTTGGAACCGAACAGTGTGTACCCCTGGTGATCCTGACCCATCGGTCAGTAGTGTCCCAACATTCACGACTTGGCCTGGTCGGTGACGGTTCGTGCGCTGCTCGGGAGGCGCGCGCGGACCGCTCCGGGGAGAGCGACAGGGAGAACAGGTATGCGAGCACGACTTCGAGGTCGGAGAGCAGCCGCGGTCGGCGCGCTCACGGTCGGCGCGCTGGTGGCGGCAGGGGCGGTCGGCACCACCGCCGAGGCCCGCCCGCGCCCGGTCGACCTCCAGATCCTCAGCTTCAACGACTTCCACGGGCACCTCGCACCGCCGACGGGCGGCGACGGCCGGCTCCCCGGCCAGGCGTCGACCGACTTCTACGGCGGTGCGGCCTACCTCGCCTCGACGCTGCAGACCCTGCGGACCGGCAAGAAGAACACCCTCACCGTCGCGGCGGGCGACCTCGTCGGGGCCAGCCCGGTGGTCTCGGGCCTGTTCCACGACGAGCCCGCCGTCGAGGCGCTCGACGCCCTCGGCCTGGACGTCTCGAGCGTCGGCAACCACGAGTTCGACGAGGGCGCCGGCGAGCTGCTGCGCATGCAGTACGGCGGCTGCCACCCGACCGGCTGCTTCGACGAGGACGGGTACTCGGGCGCCGGCTTCTCCTGGCTCGCCGCGAACGTCACCTGGAAGGACGGGGTCCGCGCACCGCGGCCGGTCAAGGACTACGGCTCGTGGTTCCGCAGGTCCACGGGCCGCACGGTGCTGCCCCCGACCTGGGTCACCGAGGTCGACGACATCAAGGTCGGCTTCATCGGCATGACGCTCGAGGGCACCCCCGAGCTCGTCGCCCAGGCGGGCATCAAGGACCTCGACTTCCGCGACGAGGTCGTCACGGCGAACCTCGCCGCGAAGGACCTGAGCCGGCGCGGCGTCGAGGCGATCGTCGTCCTCGTCCACGAGGGCGGCCTGCCGCCGTCCGGTTCGGCGTACAACTTCCCCTGCACCGGGGCGACCGGGGCGGCGGCCATCTCCGGGCCGGTCGTGTCGATCGCGCAGAACCTCTCGCCGAGCATCGACATGGTCGTGACCGGCCACACCCACCAGCCGTACACCTGCTCGATCCCGGACCCGGCGGGCAAGGCCCGTTCCGTGACGAGCGCGATGGCGTACGGCCGGCTCGTCACCGAGACGAACCTCCAGCTCGACCGGCGCACCAAGGACGTCGTCCGGTCGTCGGTGACGGCGGTCAACCGGCCGGTGCAGAACGCGAGCGCCGCCGGGCCGGTCGGGACGCCGGACCCCGCCGTGCAGGCGATCGTCACCAAGTGGACGGCGCTCTCGGCGCCGCTCGCGAACCGGGCCGTCGGGACGTTCCAGGGCCCGGGCGACATCACCCGGAGCGCCACCCGGAACACGGAGTCGGCGCTCGGTGACCTCATCGCGGACGCGCAGCTCGACCGGACGGCGCCCAACGGGGCGCAGATCGCGCTCATGAACCCCGGCGGCGTCCGGGCCGACCTCACGTTCGCGAGCAGCCCGGCGGGTGAGGGCCCGGGGGTCGTCACCTACGGCGAGGCCTTCGCCGTCCAGCCGTTCGCGAACACGCTGGTGACGATGACCCTCACGGGTGCGCAGGTGAAGACGGTCCTGGAGCAGCAGTGGGCCGTCCGGTCGGGCGTCGAGACCTTCCTGCACCTCGGCATCTCCGAAGGGCTGACCTTCAGCTACTCGCCGTCGGCGCCGCTCGGCAGCCGGATCCTCGCGGACACCCTGAAGCTCGACGGCGTCCTGGTCGACCCGGCCGCGAGCTACCGGGTCACGGTGAACTCGTTCCTCGCCGACGGCGGGGACTCGTTCGTCGAGCTGCGCAACGGCACGGCGCGCACCGGCGGCGGGGTCGACCTCGACGAGCTCATCAACTACTTCGGGACGCACCCGAACCTCGTGGCGCCGACGCCGAACCGGGCGACGAACGCCGACCTGCCGGTCGCGCCCTGACCGGACCGGCACGACCCGTACGACCCGCACGACCCGCATGACGAAGGGCGGCACCCCGGCCGGGGTGCCGCCCTTCGCGCTGCCTGGTGCCGGGTCAGCCGACGCCGAGCAGCTGCTTGATCGGGTCGATCGCGAAGTACACGACGAACAGCGCCGAGGTGACCCACAGCAGCGGGTGGACCTGCGACGCCTTGCCCCGGGCCACCTTGAGGACGACGAACGAGACGAAGCCCGCCCCGATGCCCGCGGTGATCGAGTACGTGAACGGCATGAGGACGATCGTGAGGAACGCCGGGAGGGCGATCTCCATGTCGTCCCAGTCGATCCCCTTGACCTGGGTCATCATGAGGAAGCCGACGATGATGAGCGCCGGAGTCGCCGCCTCGTAGGGGACGACGGCGACGAGCGGGGCGAACACCGTCGCGAGCAGGAAGAGCACGCCGGTGACGACGCTCGCCAGACCGGTGCGGGCACCCTCGCCGACCCCGGACGCCGACTCGATGTACGAGGTGTTGCTCGAGACGCTCGCCGCGCCGCCGGCGGCCGCCGCGATCGAGTCGACGACGAGGATCCGCTCGGTGTTCGGCGGGATGCCCTCCTCGTCGAGCAGGTTCGCCTCGGCCCCGATGGCGACCATCGTGCCCATCGTGTCGAAGAAGTCGGCGAGCAGCAGGGTGAAGACGAGCAGCACCGCCGTGACGACGCCGATCTTCGAGAACGAGCCGAAGAGGCTGAACTGGCCGAGCAGGCCGAAGTCGGGGACGTCGGTGACCTGCGAGGGCAGCTTCGGGACGTTGAGCCCCCAGCCGGTGGGGTTGACCTGGTCCGGCGGGGTGAAGCTCGGGCCGATCTTCGCGACCGCCTCGACGACGATGGCGAGGACCGTCGCGACGACGATGCCGATGAGGATCGCGCCCTTGACCTTGCGGAGCATGAGCACCGCCATCGTCAGCAGGCCGACGACGAAGACGACGGTCGGCCAGCCGGCGAGGAAGCCGCCCACGCCGAGCTCGACGGGCACCGGGCCCGCGCCGGTGCGGCGCACGATGCCGGCGTCGACGAAGCCGATGATCGTGATGAACAGGCCGATGCCGACGCTGATCGCGGTCTTGAGCTGGATCGGCACCGCGTGGAAGACGGCGGTCCGGAACCCGGTGAGCACCAGGCCCAGGATGATGAGGCCCTCGAGGACGACCAGGCCCATCGCGTCGGCCCACGTCATGTCCGGGAGCTGGGCGATCCCGAACGTCACGAAGGCGTTGAGCCCCAGGCCCGTCGCCAGCGCGAGCGGGTAGTTCGCCACGACGCCCATGAGGATCGTCATGAGGCCGGCGACGAGGGCGGTCGCGGCGGCGACCTTGGCGAGGTTCGGGGCGTCGGCGGTGCCGCCGAGGAAGACGCCGGTGCCGTCCTTCTGGGTGCCGATGATGAGCGGGTTGAGGACGACGATGTACGCCATCGTGAAGAAGGTGACCAGGCCTCCGCGCACCTCGCGCGCGACGGTGGTCCCCCGGTCGGAGAGCTTGAACCAGCGGTCCAGGACGGTGGCTCCGGACGATGTCTGTGCGGGCACGGAGGCTGCCTCTCTCTGCCGTTCCGGCGGGAGACGGGGTGCTGACGCGCGCATCGTTCCAGAGCCGTCGGACGGGTGACGGACGATCGTGAGGATCTTGGTGGCTTCAGCTGCTCCCGATGTTGTTTCGTCTTCGAGTGTGTTGTTGTCTATTGACATCCCGGAGAGGGCGGGCGTATGAATTAGGTCACGTCGAAGTCGACCCGGGAGGTGCGCCGATGTACGCCGAGGAGCGCCAGCAGTGGATCGTCGAGAACGCCCGGTCCGCGGGCCGGGTCGACGTCGCGGCCATCGCCGAGGCGCTCGACGTGACGACGGAGACGATCCGCCGCGACCTCAAGGTCCTCGAGCGGCACGGCCTGCTGCGCCGGGTGCACGGCGGCGCGATCCCCGTCGAGCGGCTCGGCTTCGAGCCCGGGCTCGCGGCCCGGGACGCGGTGCTCACGACGGAGAAGGAGCGGATCGCCAAGCTCGCCCTCGCCGAGCTGCCCGCCGAGGGGTCGGTGCTCCTCGACGCCGGGACGACGACGGCCCGGCTCGCCGAGGCGCTGCCGCTGGACCGTGAGCTCGTCGTCGTCACCAACGGGCTGCCGATCGCGATGTCGCTGTCCGCCCGACCCAACCTCACCGTGCTCCTCGTCGGGGGCCGGGTCCGCGGCCGCACGCTCGCCGCGGTCGACTCCTGGGCGCTCAAGGCGCTCGAGGACACCTACGTCGACGTCGCGTTCGTCGGCACCAACGGGCTGAGCATCGAGCGCGGGCTCACGACGCCCGACCACAACGAGGCCGCCGTGAAGCGCGCGATGATCGGCTCGGCCCGGCGGACCGTGCTGCTCGCGGACCACAGCAAGGTCGGCGTCGACCACCTCGCCCGCTTCGCCGCCCTCGACGACATCGACGTCGTCATCAGCGACACCGGCCTCGACGCCGGCTACGCCGAGCGGCTGCGGGCGGCCGGGCCGAGGGTGGTGCTCGCATGATCCTCACCATCACCCTCAACCCGAGCGTCGACCGGACGATCGTCGTCGACGAGCTGCGCCGCGGCACCGTGCACCGCGCGACGTCCGGCCGGGTCGACCCGGGCGGCAAGGGCATCAACGTCGCCCGGGCGCTCTCGGCGCACGGGATCAAGACGACGGCCGTCGTCGCCCTCGGCGGCGCCGAGGGCCACCACCTCGCGGCGATGCTCGAGGTCGCCGGGATCGAGGTCGTCGGCGTCCCGATCTCCGGCTCGACCCGGTCCAACGTCACGGTCGTCGAGCCGGACGGCACCACGACCAAGCTCAACGAGCCCGGTGCCGCCCTCACCGAGGCCGAGACGTCGGCCGTGCTCGGCGTCGTCGCCGGGCAGGCGGGCGGCGCGGAGTGGGTCGTCCTCAGCGGCCGGCTGCCACCGGGCGCCGACGTCGACCTCTACGCGCGGATCGTGCACCTCGCCGACCGGGCCGGTGCGCTCACCGTCCTCGACACGAGCGGCCCGGCGCTCGCGGCGGGCATCGCCGCCGGCCCGGCCCTCGTCAAGCCGAACGCCGAGGAGCTCGAGGAACTCGTCGGCCGGCCGCTCGAGACGGTCGGCGACGTCGTCAAGGCCTGCCGCGACGTGCTCGACGCCGGGGCCGGCCAGGTGCTCGCCAGCCTCGGCGCCGACGGTGCGGTCCTCGTCGGTCCGGACGGCGTGCTCCACGCGCGCGGCCCGCAGGTGCACCCGTTGAGCTCGGTCGGGGCGGGGGACGCCCTGCTCGCCGGCTTCCTCGCCGGAGGTGGCCGGGGCCGGGAGGCGCTGGCGGCGGCCGTCGCCTGGGGGACGGCCGCCGTCAGCCTGCCCGGCAGCCGGATGCCCGGCCCGGCCGACGTCCACCCCGAGCTCGTCGTCCTCGACCCTGACCCCGACCCGGCCCGGAGGCTGCCCGCCGGCGGCTGAGCGCAGCCACCCACGAACCCACCTGCGACCGGTGAGCGTCACCGGCCGCAGGGCGGTACAGCACTGCCCGAACACCCCGCACCGCCCGCAACCGCCCACCCCCTGAGGGACGACGCCGTCCCCGTCCAAGGAGGCCTCCGTGAGCAACCTGCAGGACCTCAAGCACCTCGAAGGGCCGGGCTTCAAGGCCCGGGTCCAGAAGGCCGGCGCGTTCCTCGCCGCCATGATCATGCCCAACATCGGCGCCGTCATCGCCTGGGGCCACATCACGGCCCGGTTCATCCCGGTCGGCTGGGTCCCGAACGAGGACCTGGCCAAGATGGTCGGGCCGATGATCACCTACCTGCTGCCGATCCTCATCGCGTACACCGGCGGCCGGGCGATCCACGGCCAGCGCGGCGCGGTCATCGGGGCCGCGGCCACGATGGGCGTCATCGTCGGGACCGACATCCCGATGTTCCTCGGCGCGATGTTCATGGGCCCGCTCGCGGCGTGGGTGCTCAAGAAGATCGACGGCTTCACCCAGGAGCGGACGCCGGTCGGCTTCGAGATGCTCGTGGAGAACTTCAGCCTCGGCATCAGCGCGACGATCCTCGCCATCGGCGGCTTCTTCGGCATCGGCCCGGTCGTCGAGGCCATCACCAAGGCCCTCGGCAACGGGGTCGACGTCCTCGTCTCGAACAACCTGCTGCCGCTGGCGTCGATCTTCGTCGAGCCGGCGAAGGTGCTCTTCCTCAACAACGCCATCAACCACGGCGTGCTCGGCCCGCTGGGGGTCAACGAGGCCGCCGAGTCCGGCAAGTCGATCCTCTTCATGGTCGAGACGAACCCCGGCCCGGGCCTGGGGATCCTCATCGCCTACTGGCTCTTCGGCCCGCGGCTCATGCGCGCCACGGCCCCCGGCGCGATGATCATCCACTTCCTCGGCGGGATCCACGAGATCTACTTCCCGTACATCCTCATGAAGCCGCGCCTCATCAGCGCGGCCATCGGCGGCGGCGCGGCCGGCCTGCTCACGGCGACGATCTTCAACGCCGGCCTCGTGGCCACCCCGGCCCCGGGCAGCATCTTCGCCTACCTCGCGGTCACGCCGAAGGGCAACTACTTCGGCGTCCTCGCGGACATCGTCGTCGCGACCGGGGTGTCGTTCGTCCTCGCGGCGTTCCTGCTCGGCTTCGGCCGTGGCGAGAAGGCCGGCGACCCGCAGGCCGCCGACGCCGTCGACCAGCCCGTGGAGGTGTGACCCCTTGAGCAGCAACGCCATCGACGGCAAGTCCATCACGAGCGTCGTCGTCGCCTGCGACGCCGGCATGGGCAGCAGCGTCATGCTGACGTCCCAGCTCAAGAAGCGGCTCGGCAAGTACGGGGTCACGGTGTCGCACTCGCCCGTCGCGCAGATCCCGCAGGACGCCCAGGTCGTCGTCTGCCACTCCGGGCTCGCCGCCCGGGCGAAGGCGACCGCCCCGGCCGCCGTCGTCGTGCCGTTCCAGGTGTTCATGGGCGACCCGGCGTTCGACCGGGTCGAGGCGGCCATCCGGGACGGTGGCAGCCTTGCCGGCTGACCTGCCGGACGTGCTCGCACCGGATGCCATCCGGCTGGCGCAGCGCGCCGTCGACAAGACGGACGCGCTGCGCCGGTCGGGGGGCCTCCTCGTCGAGATCGGTGCCGTCGAGCCGGGCTACGCGGACGCGATGCTCGAGCGCGAGGAGATGGTGACGACCTACGTCGGGGAAGGGTTCGCGATCCCGCACGGCACCAACGAGGCGCGGGCGCTCGTGCGGCGCACCGCGCTCGGCTTCATCCAGTTCCCGGACGGCGTGGACTGGGGCGACGGCGTCGTCCACGTCTGCATGCCGATCGCCGCATCGGGCGAGGAGCACATGGCGCTCCTGTCCGCCCTCGCCGAGACCCTGCTCGACCCCGAGCAGGCGGCCCGGCTGCGCGGGGCCACGAGCGCGGACGACGTGCTCGCGATCCTCGCGCCCGACAGCACGCCCCACGAGGAGACATCCCCATGAAGGTCGCACGCTTCTACGCTCCCGGCGACGTCCGGCTCGAGGACGTCGCGGAGCCCGTCGCCGGGCCGCGCGAGGTGAGGATCCGGGTCCGCAACTGCTCGACGTGCGGCACCGACGTCAAGATCCTCAACAACGGTCACCCCAACCTGTCGCCGCCGCGGGTCATGGGCCACGAGATCTCCGGCGAGGTCGTCGAGGTCGGCGCGGAGGTCGCGTCGGCCGGCTACGGCGACTGGGCCGCGGGCGACCGCGTCCAGGTCATCGCGGCGGTGCCGTGCGGGGACTGCCGGCAGTGCCGCAAGGGCCGGATGGCGGTCTGCGAGAACCAGACCAGCGTCGGGTACCAGTACGAGGGCGGCTTCGCCGAGTACCTCGTCGTGCCGGAGCAGGTGCTCAAGGTCGACGGCCTGAACCGGCTGCCCGAGGGCCTCGGCTTCGCGGAGGCGTCCGTCGCGGAGCCGCTCGCGTGCGTGCTCAACGGGCAGCGGCTCGCCGGTGTCGGGCCGGGCGACGTCGTCGTCATCGTCGGCGCCGTTCCGATCGGGTGCCTGCACGTGCGGCTGGCCCGGGCCCGCGGCGCGGCGCGCGTCGTCCTCGCCGACATGCAGCCGGACCGGCTGCGGATGGCGGCCGACCTCGTCAAGCCGGACGACACGATCGACGTGTCCTCCGTCGACCTCGTCGAGGAGGTCCTGCGCCTCACCGACGGTGCCGGCGCGGACGTCGTCATCACGGCCGCGGCGTCGGGCGCGGCCCAGGAGCAGGCCCTGCGCGCGGTCGCCCGCGGCGGCCGGGTCTCGTTCTTCGGCGGCCTGCCCAAGGACAAGCCGGTCATCGCCGTCGACTCCAACCTCGTGCACTACCGCGAGCTGACGATCGTCGGCGCCAACGGGTCGAGCCCGGCCGACAACGCCGAGGCGCTGCGCCTCATCGCCTCCGGCGAGGTGCCCGTCTCCGACCTCATCACGCACACCCTCCCGCTCGACCGGGTCCTCGACGCCTTCGGCATCGTCGCCCGCGGTGAGGCCATCAAGGTCACGATCGAACCCTGAGTCCTGCGCTGAACCCTGCGCCGAACCCTGCCCTGGAAGGACCGTCATGAGCGACACGACAGCGACCACCGTCTCCCGCGAGGTGCGGGTCGGCGCCGCGACCGGTCTGCACGCCCGGCCGGCCGCCCTCCTCGTCAAGGCCGCGGGCGGCCTGCCCGTCAAGGTCACCCTCTCCCGCCCGGACGGCAAGCAGGTCGACTGCCGCAGCATGCTCCAGGTGCTCGCGCTCGGCGTCGGGCACGGCGAGACCGTCGTCCTCTCGGCGGAGGGCGAGGGGGCCGCGGCGGCGGTCGACGCGCTCGCCGAGCTCGTCGCGCGCGACCACGACGAACCGACGGCATGACCGCGACGACGACCCTGACCGGGGTCGGGGTCTGCGCCGGGGACGTCGTCGGCCCGGTCCGGTGGATGCCGGGAGCGGTGCCCGAACCCGTTGCGGGGCAGGCGCTCGCGATGGACGAGCGGGAACCCGAGTGCCTGCGGCTCGTCGCCGCGACGACCGCCGTCCAGACCGCGCTCGACGCCCGCGCCGAGGCCGCGACCGGCACCGCGCGCGCCGTGCTCGAGGCGACGGCGCTCATGGCGGCCGACCCGTCGCTCCAGGACGCCGCGACCGGGCACGTCCGGGAGCGAGGCCTGCGCGCCGAGCGCGCCGTCTGGGAGGCGGCCGGGGAGGGCGCCGTGAGGATCGAGGCGCTCGGCGGCTACCTCGCCGAGCGTG
Source organism: Actinomycetota bacterium (assembly GCA_016213575.1). GTDB lineage: Bacteria > Actinomycetota > Actinomycetes > Actinomycetales > Kineosporiaceae > R-H-3. Next base: position 1,255 of record JACRAB010000068.1, on the reverse strand, counting down.
CCCGCGACGTGCACGACGTGCGCGACCGGATCGTCGCCGAGCTCACCGGCCGGCCCGCGCCGGGCGTGCCGGAACCCGTTGCGGGGCAACCGTTCGTGCTCCTGGCGCACGACCTCGCGCCGGCGGATACTGCGACGCTGTCACCGGAGTCGGTGCTCGCGCTCGTCACGGTGTCCGGCGGCCCGACCTCGCACACGGCGATCATCGCCCGCTCGCTCGGCCTGCCCGCGGTGGTCGCGGTGGCCGACGCCGAGCGGCTCGCCGCGGCCGGGGAGCTCATGGACGGCACGCTCGTGCTCGTCGACGGAGCCGCGGGCACCCTGCTCGTGGCCCCGGACGACGCGGCGCAGGCGCGCGCCCGCCGGCTCGCCTCCGGGCGCCGGCGCACCCTCGAGGGGCCCGGCCGCACCGCCGTCGGGGTGCGGGTCTCGTTGCTCGCCAACGTCGCGGACGGTGCGAGCGCCCGCGCGGCGGCCGCCGCGGGGGCCGAGGGGATCGGCCTGTTCCGCACCGAGCTCGCCTTCCTCGACCGGACCGACCCGCCGTCGGTCGACGAGCAGGCGGCGCTCTACGCCGACGTCCTCGCCGCGTTCGCGGGCCGCCGCGTCGTCCTGCGCACGCTCGACGCCGGCTCGGACAAGCCGCTGCCGTTCCTCGACATGGGGGAGGAGCCCAACCCCGCGCTCGGCGTCCGCGGCCTCGCGGCACCGGTCGGACGGCGCACCGGCGAGGGCCGCGGCGACGTCCGGGAGCGCGGCCGCGCTCATGGACAGGCTCCGGACCCCGAGGCCGACGAGCACGCACGCGAGCGCCGGGTCGGCGGCGGCCTCGCCGCAGACCCCGACCGGGATGCCGGCGCCGTCCGGCCCGAGGCCGGCCGCCCCGCGGCACGTCGCGGCGACGAGGTGCAGCAGGCCGGGCTGCCACGGGTCGTTGAGGGTCGCGAGGTCGCCGACGAGACGGTCCGCGGCGAGCGCGTACTGGGTGAGGTCGTTCGTCCCGATGCTCGCGAACGCGACGTTCGCCAGCACCTGCGCCGAGCACAGGGCCGCCGACGGCACCTCGACCATGACGCCGGCGGTCGTGATCCCGTGCGCGGCGCAGCGGGCGACGAAACCGTCGGCGGCGACGGCGGTCGAGACCATCGGTGCCATCACCCACACGTCGGCGGCCGACCCCGGGTCCTGCCCGGCGACGGCGCGGGCGACCGCGGCGAGCTGGTCCTCGAGCACCTGCGGGGCGCGCAGCGCGGTCC
>JACRAB010000412.1 GCA_016213575.1 Actinomycetota bacterium | reverse complement strand
TGCGACCGTCGAGCTGAACACCGGCCCCGAGGCCTGGCTCATGGGCACCGTCGTCGACTTCGGGGACGGCGGCACCGACGGCTCGGACCCGGGCAGCGCGACGTGCGCCGCCGACACCCCGCTCACCGACGTCGACTGGAGCAACGCGCTGAGCCACACCTACGCGGCGGCGGGCACGTACACGATCACCTACACCGTGCGCAGCTGCCGGGCGGACCAGAGCGGTGCGACGACGGACAGCACCGCGACGTTGCGGGTCACGGTGCGCTGAGCGACCCGGCACCGGGGTGCCCGGCGGGGCTCACTCCCGGCGCGAGCCGAAGACGATGTCGTCCCAGCTGGGCACGCTCGCCCGCCGGTTCTTCCGGGAGCCGGCACCCGCGGCGCCGGCCCCGGCCGCCTTGGGCAGCGGCTCGTCGCGGGACGACACGGGCTCGGGCAGCGCGCCCGGCTCGTCGTCGTCCGGCCGGTCGGGGTCGGCGTCCGGGAGCCGGAGCACCTCGGCGTCACCGGCGAGCTCGGGACGGGACCGCGGCGGGTGCGCGGCCGGTGGCTCGCCCAGCTCGTCGGCCCGGGCGAGGAACGCCTCGACGGGGTCGTCGGTGTCCGCGGTCGTCTCGGTGCCGTCCTCGAGGCGCTGCCGGCGGCCGCGCCGCTCTCGCAGGCTGTCGAGCAGGTCCAGCGTCGAGGTGCCGGCGCGGGCGGCGGGCTCACGGTCGGGGCGGCTCTCGCGCACCGGGGCGTCGCGCAGGTCCGGCTCGCGCGGCTCGGTCCGGCGCGGCTCCGGCCGCCGGGGCTCGGACGACCGCTCGGGGGAGCGGACGTCGACCTGCCGCGGCTCGGCCGGGCGCTCGGAGGTGCGGGCCTCGGCGGTGCGCGGCTCGGTGCCGCGGTCGGCGGGGCGCTCGGGTGCGTCGGTGTCGCCGCCGGGCCGCACCGCGCCGTCCGACTCGACGTCGTAGACGACGTCGCGGGTCGTGGAGCGGCTGGGGCGCAGCGGGTCGGGCACGGGGGCGAGCCGACGGGCACCCGGCGGCAGGACGCCCGGCTCCGGGGCGTCGTCCTCGGTGAGCCAGCGGGCCTCGTCGTCGAGCGGTGAGACGTGCCGCAGCTGGGGGTCGAAGGTCCAGCTCCCGGCCCGGGTGCGGCCACCGGCGGGGAAGGTCAGGGTGACGACCCACTGGCCGTCGTCGCGGCGGAAGGCGTCCCAGACGGCCGCGTCGTCCTCGACCTCGCGGCGGGCGAGCCGCTCGCTGACGAGCTCGCCGAGGGTCGGCTGGGTGCCGGCACCGGGGCGCCGGACCCGGACGCCGCGCGCCTGGCGCGAGACGAACTCGCGCTCCGCGAGGACGGGGCCCTCGAACCGCTCGACGTGCTCGAGCGGGAGGCCCGCCTCGTCGGCGACCTCCTGCGCGGTGTGCCCGGCACGGATCCGCGCCTGGATGTCGCGCGGGCGCATCCGCCCGTCCATCTCGATCTGCAGCTGACCCAGGCGGGCGCGGTCGCGCCGCACCGCCGCCCGCAGCGGCTCGTCGACCCGCACGCGGAACCTCTGGCCGTCCGCCCCCGAGAGCACCAGATGCTCGCCGTCGTCATGGACGCCGACGAGCGTGAGGTCCTGCATGCTCCACCTCCAGACTCGTCCAGTGCACGACTCTGCCACCCCCGGCCGGGGAACCGAAGCACCAGACCGGGCGTGGCGGGTGCGCAACCTCACGAAACGCCCGTCCCAGGCCGTGTTTCCGCGGTGACGGCGCGGCTGCCCCTACCGTTCGTGCGTGATGCACGACGCTCTGCTGCTGCCGGTCCGGCTGGTCATCCTGCACCCGCGGGCCGGCGACCTCTCGGCCGGGCCGCTCGCCGCGGCCGAGGCGGTGGTCCGCACCCCGCTCGCCGTCGAGGTGCTCGGCGTCTTCGTCTTCGGCCTCTCCGGCGGGCTGCTCGCCGTCGCGAAACGGTTCGACCTGTTCGGGGTGCTCGTCATGGCCGGCGCGGCGGCGCTCGGCGGCGGTCTGCTGCGCGACGTCCTCCTCGGGGTGACGCCGCCGGTCGGGATCAGCGACCCGCGGCTCGTCGGGGCGGCCGTCGTCGCGGGGCTCGTGACGTTCGTGTGGCACCCGAAGGTGCAGCAGGTGGCGCGGGCCGTGCTCGTGCTGGACGCCGCCGGGCTGGGGCTGTTCTGCGTCGGGGGCACCGTCAAGGCGCTCGACCTCGGCGCGGGTCCGCTCGCCGCGGTCGTCGTCGGTGTCCTCGCCGGGGTCGGGGGCGGCCTGCTGCGCGACCTGTTCGGCGGCGAGGTGCCCCAGGTGCTCGCCGGTCGCGAGCTGTACGCGACGCCCGCGCTGCTCGGGTGCGTCGCCGTCGCCGGGCTCGACGCCGCGGGGGCGCTGCGGGCGTGGGTGCCGCTGTCGGTCGCCGGCCTCGTCTTCGCGCTCCGGCTGCTCGCCGTCCGGTTCGGGCTCGAGGCACCCCAGGCCCTCGGCCCGGCGCGCGACCAGGGCCCGGACTTGGGAGGATCTGGTCCGTGACCGACACCCCTGACACCCCGACCGACAGCGTGACGGGCGCAGCCCCGGCCGCCGACGTGGCGCCGTACGACGCCGTCCTGCTCCTGTCGTTCGGCGGGCCCGAGGGCCCGGACGACGTCATGCCCTTCCTGGAGAACGTGACCCGGGGCCGGGGGATCCCGCGCGAGCGGCTCGAGGCCGTCGCCGAGCACTACCTGCACTTCGGCGGCCGCAGCCCGATCAACGACCAGAACCGGGCCCTGCTCGCGGCCCTGCGCGCCGAGCTGGACGCCCGGGGCGTCGGGCTGCCGCTGCTGTGGGGCAACCGGAACTGGGCGCCGTACCTCGTCGACGCGCTCCGCGAGGCCCACGAGGCGGGGACCCGCCGCGTCGTCACGGTCGTCACGAGCGCCTACTCGAGCTACTCGGGGTGCCGTCAGTACCGCGAGGACCTCGCCGCCGCGCTCGGCGTGCTCGCGTCCGAGGGGCGCGTGCTCGAGGTCGACAAGGTGCGGCAGTACTACAACCACCCGGGCTTCGTCGCCCCCGTCGTCGACGCCGTCCGCGCCGGCCTCGCCGGCCTGCCGGCTGCTGCGCGGGAGCGGGCCCGCGTGGTCTTCGTCACGCACTCCGTGCCGACGGCGATGGACGCGGTGAGCGGCGAGGGCTCGTCCGTCGGCGGCGGCGCCTACGTCACGCAGCACCTCGACGTCGCCGGGACGGTCATGTCGTCGGTCAGGTCGTCGGTGGCGGCGGACGGCGGCGCGGCCCCCGGGTGGGACCTCGTGTACTGCTCGCGCTCCGGCCCGCCCACCCAGCCGTGGCTCGAGCCGGACGTCAACGACCACCTCGAGAAGCTCGCCGCGGGCGGGACGACGGGTGTGGTCGTCGTCCCCGTCGGCTTCGTCTCCGACCACATGGAGGTCGTGTTCGACCTCGACACCGAGGCGGCCGAGACGGCCGGCCGCCTCGGCCTCCCGTTCGTCCGGGTGCCGACCGTCGGGACCGACCCGCGGTTCGTCGCGGGCCTCGTCGACCTCGTCGTCGAGCGGGCCGCGCAGGCCCGCGGCGGCGACCCCGACCGGCCCGCGACCGGTGCCCTGGGCCCGTCGCACGTCACGTGCCCGGTCGGCTGCTGCCGCAACCTGCGGGCCGACCGGCCGGCCGCCTGCGGGCTCGACTGGGTGGCCCCGGTCGTGGAGCCGGCGCGGGGGTGAAGGATGTCGGCGTGACCGACACCAGCAGCCGCCCCGTCCCTGCCGTGCCGGCCGGGCACGAACCGCACGACGTGCACGCCCTGCTGGCGCTGTGCGAGCACGCCGCCCGCCGCGCGGGGGTCGTCACGGTGGCCGACCGGCCGCGCGACCTCACCGTGGCGTCGACGAAGTCGAGCCCGACCGACGTCGTCACGGAGATGGACCGCCGCACGGAGACGCTGCTGCGCGAGATCCTCTCCGCGGCGCGGCCGCACGACGGGCTGCTCGGCGAGGAGCAGGGCCACGAGACCGGCAGCACCGGGCTGACCTGGGTCTTCGACCCGATCGACGGCACCGTGAACTACCTCTACGACATCGGCGTCTACGCGGTGAGCGTCGCCGTCGTCGAGGGCGACCCGGCCGTCGAGGGAGCCTGGCGCCCGGTCGCGGGCTGCGTGCACAACCCCGTCAGCGGGGCGACGTGGACCGCCGGGCGCGGCCTCGGGGCCTTCCTCGACGGCCGCCGCCTGACGATGGCCGAGCCGCCCACGCTCGACCGGGCCCTGACGGGGACCGGCTTCGGCTACTTCACCGGCCGGCGGCGCACGCAGGCGAGGGTCGTCGCGGACCTGCTGCCCCGGGTCCGGGACATCCGCCGGATCGGCTGCGCCGCGATCGACCTGTGCATGGTCGCGACCGGCCGGCTCGACGTGTACTTCGAGCGCGGGCTGCACGCCTGGGACATGGCGGCGGCGCTCCTCGTCGTCGAGGAGGCGGGCGGCGTCGTCCGCGGGATCGGCGGCAAGCCGCCCGCGGAGGCGATGGTCGTGGCCGGAGCGCGCCCGCTCGTCGACGTGCTGGCCGCGGCGCTCGAGGAGCTGGACGCGGACGGCGACGACGCACCCGCCCCGGGCGGCGCTCAGGACTGAGCGGCCGGCTCCTGGGTGCGCAGGTCCACGAGCGGGACCCCGACCGACGGGGTCGTCACGCCGTAGGCGGCGAGCGTCTCGGCGATGCCCTCGACCCGGACGCCGTGGTCGGCGGCGAGCCGGGCGAGCGACTCGAGCTCCCCGAGCCGGACGTCGACCAGGTAGTCGTCACCGGCGCTGCGCGCCTCGTCGAGCGCCTGACGGGTCTGGGAGATCCGTGTGCTGATCGTCGCGTCGAACGTCACGTCCACCTCTTCTCTGGGCATCGGACCTGCTGGCCGAGCGGGAGCGCGTGCGCAGGGCGGATGTCAGGCCCCCCGGCGATCCGCCGACACTAGGCCACGGGTCCGACATCCGGAACCCTTGCCGAGCGGGGATGAGATGCACCCCACGCCGACGTTCCCCCGGAAAGCGCACCGTTCGGGCACCATTCGGACGGCGCGTGCGCGGGTCGTGACGAGCCGTTGCGGTGCGTCGCGGGCATGGTGCCGCCACGCCGAACGGTGAGCCGGTTCGCGGTCCGCGCCGACGTAGTGCAGAATCCGTGCGCCGCCGGGGCACAAAACGGCGACGCCGTGCGTTCACCGCGAGGCGCCGCTGTGAAGGCGGCGACGGAACGGCCCACCCGGTGCAGGCACCACCGCATCATGGGCAGCTACCCCGACGCAAGACACGAGCACTTCAGACCCGGAGCGTGACCTAGATGGCGACCGACTACGACGCACCGCGCAAGACCGACGACGAGCTCAGCGAGGACTCGATCGAGGAGCTGAAGGCGCGGCGTGTCGACAAGACCTCCAGCACCGTCGACGAGGACGAGATCGAGGCGGCCGAGGGCTTCGAGCTGCCCGGTGCCGACCTCTCCAACGAGGAGCTCTCCGTCCGCGTCCTGCCCCGGCAGGCGGACGAGTTCACCTGCTCGAGCTGTTTCCTCGTGCACCACCGCAGCCAGCTCGCCCGCGAGAAGGCCGGACAGATGATCTGCAAGGAGTGCGCGGCCTGACGCCGCCCCGGCACGTGGTCCCTGGGGGCAGGGACCGGCACGTACGAGAGGTACGACCGAGGGGCCTGACGTCCAACGCCCGACGGTGCCGACGGCACCGCCGGGCGTTCGGCTTGTCCGGGGCGTTCGCAGCGGCCGGCCGCAGGGGGTTCGCGGCGGCGCTCGGAGCGGTGGTCCCGGCGCCGCCCGGCCCGTAGGGCGCTCAGACCCGGCGGTGCCCGCTGCGCGCGGTCTCGAGCGCCGCGGCGAGCCGCTCGGGCCGGCGGGTCGAGACGAGCCAGTACGGGGTGTCGTCCTGCGGGTCGTCGAGCCGCACCCGGACGCCGCCGGCGACCCAGCCGCGCAGGCACAGGTAGGCGCGGGCGTCGAGCTCGACCGACCGCGCCCGCCGCATCGCCTCGGCGTCGAGCGCCTCGACCCCGCCGACGTACCCGACGGGCAGCCGCGCCCGGCCCGCGACGAAGAGCTCCGGGTCGACGGAGACGACCGCCGTCGTCCGCACGAGCGCGACGACGACGAGCACGAGGACGACGACGGTGACGACGAGCGCCGCCGTCCCGTCGACGCGCGACAGGACGACGCCGAACGACCCGGCGAACCCGGCCGCGACGAGCCAGACCCACCAGGCCGGGGTGAGCCGCTCGTGGTAGCCGCCGGGGGAGGGCGACGGGGACGGGGACATGCCGCCAAGCCTGCCACGGCCGTCCCGGTCGGCGGGCGGGCAGCGGGTGACGGCGGGACCACGCGGAGCCGATACCGTGTCCCCTCGTGAGTGGTGACGGTGCGATGCGGGGGGATGTCGAGGTCCTCCTGCTCCGGCTCGACCCGGGGCTGCCCGTGCCGTCGTACGCGCACCCGGGCGACGCCGGGGCCGACCTCGTGACCGCCGTGGACGTGACGCTCGCCCCCGGCGAGCGGCGCACGGTGCCGACCGGGACGGCGATCGCGCTGCCCGACGGGTACGCCGCCTTCGTGCACCCGCGCTCGGGGCTCGCCGCCAAGCACGGGGTGACGGTCGTCAACGCGCCCGGCACGGTGGACGCCGGCTACCGCGGGGAGATCAGCGTCACCCTGCTCAACACGGACGCCGACCGCCCTGTCGCGCTGAGCCGCGGGGACCGGGTGGCACAGCTCGTCGTCCAGAAGGTGGAGCGCGCCCGTTTCGTCGAGGTGACCCGGCTGCCGGGGTCGCTGCGCGGCGAGGGCGGCTTCGGTTCCACCGGGGGGTTCGGCAGCACAGTCGATGCGGGGCAGGGCCCCGGGAGAGGTGAGGTCCAGTGAGCCCGCTGTTCCGCCGCCGGCGTCAGGACGACCCCGCCGAGGAGACCGGTCACGACGAGGTCACCGACGAGGCCGCCCCCGAGCCGGAGCCCGAGGAGCCCGCCGACGCGTCGCCGGACGCCTTCGACCGCTCCCGCGGCCCGTGGGACGTCTCCGAGGTGGAGTCGACCGACGGCTACGTCGACCTCGGCGCGGTCCTCGTGCCGGGCCGCGACGGCATGGAGCTGCGGCTGGAGATCGACGAGGCGGCCGACCGGGTCACCTCGGCGACGGTCCAGCTCGAGGGTTCCGCCGTCCAGCTGCAGGTCTTCGCCGCGCCGCGCACCGAGGGCATCTGGGACGAGATCCGCTCCGAGATCGCCGCGGGCATCACCCGCCAGGGCGGGACGGCGGACGAGGTCCCCGGCCCGTTCGGCCGTGAGCTCATCGCCCGGATCCCGGTCCGGACCGCCGACGGGCGGACCGGGCACCAGCCCGCGCGCTTCGCCGGGGTCGACGGGCCGCGCTGGTTCCTGCGCGCGGTCTTCCACGGCCTGGCCGTCCACGAGCCGGAGCAGGCCGCCGGCGTCGAGGACGTCGTCCGCAGCCTCGTCGTCGTCCGCGGCGCGGAGGCGATGGCGCCGCGCGAGCTGCTCTCGCTGCGGCTGCCCGAGCAGCCCGCGCCGGCCGAGCCGGAGGAGCCCGAGGGCGCGCAGCGCGAGCCGCTCGAGCCGTTCACCCGGGGCCCGGAGATCACCGAGATCCGCTGAGGCGCGTGCCGCTGCGGCGGCGCGTCGTCCCGGCGGGCGGCACGGGTGCTCCGGGACGCCGGGACTGACTTACGCTGGACCCATGGGTCACGAGGGGAAGTCCCGGCTGCGGGCGGCGCTCGCGCGGTTCACCGCCTCGCAGCACGAGGTGCACGCGGAGCAGGAGCAGGAGCGCGCCGCCCAGCTCGGCGGGACGCCGATCGTCGAGCTGGCGCAGCGTCGTCCGGCCCCGGTCTGCGGCACGCTGCGGTCGGTGACGCTGCGGCCCCGGGCCGGCGTGCCCGCCCTGGAGGCCGAGCTCTACGACGGCAGCGGGCACCTCTCTCTCGTCTGGCTCGGCCGGCGGCACATCGCGGGCATCGAGCCGGGCCGCCGGGTGCGCGTGCACGGCATGGTCACGCAGTCCGACGGTGAGCCCGCGATCTACAACCCGCGCTACGAGCTCGTCGCGAAGTCGCATGGCTGACCCCTACGGCCCGCCCGCGGCCGCGCAGGCCCCCGGGCCCGCGGAGCCGGACGCCGGGCCGGGCCTCAAGGCCGGGCTGGCCCAGGCGATGCAGGAGCAGTTCTCGTTCGAGAAGGCGTGCGGCGGCGTCCGCGGGGTGCTCGAGTCGGTCGTCCCCGTGACGGTGTTCTCGGTCGTCTACGGCGTGACCCGTGACGTCACGCCGTCGGCCGTCGCCGCGGTCGTCCCCGCGGTCGTCCTCGCGCTCTGGCGGCTCGTCGCCCGCGAGCCGCTGACCCAGGCGATCGGCGGGCTGCTCGGCGTCGGCCTCGGTGCCTTCATCGCGGTGCGGACCGGCCAGGCGCAGACGTTCTTCCTGCCGTCGATCATCAAGAACGCGGCCTGGGCCGCGGGCTACCTCGTCTCGATCCTCGTCCGCTGGCCGGCGATCGGGCTGCTGCTCGGGTTCATGCTGGGGGAGGGCTCGCACTGGCGCACGGTGCCGGCCCGGATGCGGGCGTACGTGCTCGCGACGTGGCTCTGGTTCGGGATGTTCGCCGTCCGGCTCGCCGTCCAGGTGCCGCTCTACCTCGCGGACAAGCCGGCCACGCTCGGCGCGGTCAACGTCGGGCTCGGGCTGCCGCTGTTCGGCCTTGTCGTGTGGGGCACGTGGCTCGTCGTCCGCAAGGTCCCGGCGGCCCGCCCCGAGGGGGCCGAGCCGCTGCTCCACCTGCCGCACCTGCACCACGTGCAGCCGCAGGACGGCGACCGCGACCGCGACGACGAGCCCTCGTACCCGGCCGTCGAGCGGCCGGTCCCGGAGACCTGAGCCGCTCCGGGCCGGCCCGGAGCCGGCCCGGACACGCGGGACGTGCCGCCGGACGTGCGCTCAGACGTGCGTCGGGCTGAGCAGCTTCTGGAGCGCGTCCTCGCTCTCGGGGGTCGCGACGAACATGAGCTCGTCGTGCGCCTCGAGGGTGTCGTCCCGGCTCGGGGCGATCGGGCGCTCGGCCCGGATGATGCACACGAGCACGGTGTCCGCCGGCCAGTCGATGTCGCCGACCCGGGTGCCCGCGATCGGGGCGTCCGCGGGCAGCGTCAGCTCGACCATGTTGGCCTGGCTCTGCTGGAACGTGAAGATCCGCACGAGGTCACCGACGGAGACGGCCTCCTCGACGAGCGCGGTCATGAGGCGCGGCGTCGAGACCGCGACGTCGACGCCCCAGGCCTCGTCGAACATCCACTCGTTCTTCGGGTTGTTCACCCGGGCCACGGTGCGCGGCACGCCGTACTCGGTCTTCGCGAGGAGGGACACGACGAGGTTGACCTTGTCGTCGCCGCTCGCGGCCACGACGACGTCGCAGTCGGCCAGGCCCGCCTCGGCGAGCGAGGCGATCTCGCAGGCGTCCGCGAGGAGCCACTGGGCGTCCGGGACCCCCGCGACCCGGATCGCGGCCGGGTCCTTGTCGACGAGCAGCACCTGGTGGCCGTTCCCGAGGAGCTCGCGGGCGATCGAGCGGCCCACGCTGCCGGCACCGGCGATGACGACGCGCATCACGCCACCTCGACCGGCGCCGTCGCGAGCACCCGCTCGACGGTCGCGATGTCTGACTCGCGCATGGTCACGTGCACGAGGTCGCCCTCCTGGTAGACGGTGTCCTTGGTCGGCACGATGCCGTCGCCGAGCCGGGTCAGGTAGGCCACCCGGGCGCCGGACGCCGCCTCGAGCACCGCGAGCGGCCGGCCGACCCAGCCGATGTGCACCCTGACCTCCGCGAGCACGAGGCTGCCGGAGGCGTCCCGGTACTCCGAGACGGCGCCGACGGGCAGCAGCCGGCGGACCATCTGGTCGGCGGTCCAGCGGACCGTCGCGACCGTGGGGATGCCGAGCCGCTGGTAGACCTCGGCGCGGCCCGGGTCGTAGATCCGGGCGACGACGTTCGAGACGCCGAAGGTCTCGCGGGCCACCCGGGCGGCGAGGATGTTCGAGTTGTCGCCGTTGCTCACGGCGGCGAAGGCGTAGGCGTCGCTGATGCCGGCCTCGATGAGGGTGTCCCGGTCGAAGCCCATGCCGGTCACCCGCTGGCCCTCGAACTGGGCCCCGAGGCGACGGAAGGCGTCCGGGTTCTGGTCGATGACGGCGACGGTGTGGCCGCGGTCCTCCACCAGGTGCGCCAGGGTCGACCCCGCGCGTCCGCAGCCCATGATCACGAAATGCACAACCGGCTCCGCGCCTCGTGCGGTTGCGTGGGACGCAACCGCGGGTTCACGACTGGTGGTTCCTGACACGCCGACGCTACACGCAACCGGGCCGGGCCTACGATGAGCGCTCGTGCCCGCGTTCACCGATGCCCTCAAGCGGCTTCTCGTCGGTCGCCCCGTCCACAGCGAGCGACTGTCCGAGACCCTGCTGCCGAAGCGCATCGCGCTGCCGGTCTTCGCCTCGGACGCGCTCTCCTCCGTCGCGTACGCCCCGGACGAGATCTTCCTCACGCTCGCCTTCGCCGGCGTCGCGGCCCTCACCGTCTCCCCGTGGGTCGGCCTCGCGGTCGTCTTCGTCATGACGATCGTCGTCCTGTCGTACCGGCAGAACGTCCACGCCTACCCCTCGGGCGGCGGGGACTACGAGGTCGCGACGACGAACCTCGGCGTCCCGGCCGGCCTCACGGTGGCCAGCGCGCTGCTCGTCGACTACGTGCTCACCGTGGCCGTGTCGGTGTCGTCCGGCGCGCAGTACGCGGCGGCAGCGATCCCGGGGCTGCTCGGCTACGAGGCGATCGCCGCCGTGGTCGTCGTCCTGCTCCTCATGACGATGAACCTGCGCGGCGTCCGCGAGTCCGGGGCGGCGTTCGCCCTGCCGACGTACGCGTTCATGCTGAGCATCATCGGGATGGGGATCTACGGGTTCGTCCGCCTGGCGCTCGGCGACCTGCCCCAGGTCGAGAGCGCCGGGTTCGAGATCGAGGCCGAGAGCCAGTTCGCGCAGGGGCTCACCGGCCTCGGCTGGGGCTTCCTCCTGCTGCGGGCGTTCTCCTCGGGGTGCGCTGCCCTCACCGGCGTCGAGGCGATCAGCAACGGCGTCCCCGCCTTCCAGAAGCCCAAGAGCAAGAACGCCGCGACGACGCTCGCGCTGCTCGGCGGCATCGCCGTGACGATGCTCATGAGCATCATCGTGCTCGCCCAGGCGATGGGCCTGAAGTACGCCGAGGAGCCGGCGACCCAGCTCCTGCGCGACGGCGTCCCGGTCGGGACGTCGTACGAGCAGCACCCGGTCATCAGCCAGATCGCCGAGGCGCTCTTCGCGGGCTTCCCGGTCGGGTTCTACGCCATCGCCGCGGTCACCGGGCTCATCCTCGTGCTCGCGGCGAACACGGCGTTCAACGGCTTCCCGGTGCTCGGCTCGATCCTCGCGCGCGACGACCTGCTCCCGCGCCAGCTGCACACCCGCGGCGACCGGCTCGCCTACAGCAACGGGATCATCCTGCTCGGCGGCTCCGCGGCGGCCCTGATCCTCGCCTTCAACGCCGAGGTCACCAAGCTCATCCAGCTCTACATCGTCGGCGTCTTCATCTCGTTCACGGTGAGCCAGACCGGCATGGTGCGGCACTGGACGCGACTGCTGCGCACCGAGGTCGACCCGGCCGCCCGCCGGAAGATGCAGCAGTCCCGGGTCATCAACGCGATCGGGCTCACCATCACCGGCCTCGTCCTCGTCATCGTGCTGCTGACGAAGTTCGTCCGCGGCGCCTACCTCGCGATCATCGCGATGGCGCTGCTCTACCTGCTCATGCTCGCGATCCG
>JACRAB010000405.1 GCA_016213575.1 Actinomycetota bacterium | reverse complement strand
GTGCGGCCTCGGCGAGCCGAGCCTGCGCGTCGTCGCGAACGCCGGCGTCACCGCCGCGGCCCAGCTCGGCGCGGTCGGGCGCAGCGCGCCGGGTGCGTTCCCGGGCATGCCTGCCCCGGGGACGACCGCTCCGGAGGTCGGGCAGTGGCGGCCGGGGCAGGTCACCTTCCCGACACCGGTCCTCACCGGGTACGACTCGGTGCCGGACGTGTCCCAGGTGCTCGACGCGCTGCGCGCGGGTGGTCAGCAGCCCGGACAGCAACCCGGTCAGCAGCCCGGTCAGCAGACCGGCGCCGTCCCGCCGTCCGACCCGCAGGCGACCGCGACGGCCGGCGAGCAGGAGAAGGCCGTCGCCACCGCGGCGGCCGCGCAGGCGGTGCCGGAGAAGACCCTCGAGGAGTGGCTCGCCGAGCTCGACGCGCTGACCGGCCTGACGACCGTCAAGGCCGAGATCCACCGGCAGTCGGCCGTGCTGCGGATCGAGCAGCTGCGCACGAAGCAGGGGCTCAAGAGCGCGACGATCACCCGGCACCTCGTCTTCAACGGCAACCCGGGCACGGGCAAGACCACGGTCGCCCGGCTCGTCGGCGGGATCTACAAGGCGATCGGGCTGCTCTCGACGGGCCAGCTCGTCGAGGTCGACCGCTCCGAGCTCGTCGCCGGCTACCTCGGCCAGACGGCCGTCAAGACGAGCGAGGTCGTCGCGTCCGCGATCGGCGGCGTCCTGTTCATCGACGAGGCCTACTCGCTCACCGGCGACCAGTACGGCGAGGAGGCGATCGACACCCTCGTCAAGGAGATGGAGGACCACCGGGACGACCTCGTCGTCATCGTCGCCGGCTACCCCGGCCCGATGGCGGAGTTCGTCGCGGCGAACCCGGGCCTCGCGAGCCGGTTCCGCACGACGATCACGTTCCCCGACTACACCGACGACGAGCTGGTCCAGATCTTCACCCGGCTGTCGTCCTCGCAGGACTACGACGCGACCCCGGAGTGCCTTGCGCGCTTCCGCGAGATCCTCGCCGCGACACCCCGCGGGGAGGGCTTCGGGAACGGACGGTTCGCGCGCAACGTCCTGGAGTCAGCGATCGGTCGTCACGCGTGGCGGCTGCGCGACGTCGCGGACCCGACGGCGGACCAGCTCCGGCTGCTCCTGCCGGAGGACCTCGCGGACGACGAGCACCCCGCCGAGGCGGCCGGCGCGCCGGACGGCACGAGCACCGGCAGCACGAGCAGCACCAGCACGAGTACGAGCAGCACGAGCGACGGCACGACCGACCGCACGCACGACGGTCCGGACGGCGACGCGGACGGGCCCGGCCCGTTCGACGTCCTCGGACCGGTGAGCAAGGGGGACATCGTGGGAGGCAGCACGTGAGCCAGACGAAGGCCCGGGGCCAGGGCAAGGGGCAGGCCCGCGGGCGGCGGACGCCGTCCGGCCGGCCGGCCGCTGCGGGTGCGTCGGCCGTCCAGGTGCTGCCCGCCCAGGGCGGTCCGCAGAGCGCGACCCTCGCCGTCCCCGACATCTCGACCGTGGGCAGCCGGCTCGCCGGGCTCCTCTCCGGCTCGCCCGGCCGGCTGCGGATCGCCGCAGCGGTCTCCGCGCTCGCCTGCCTGCTGCTCGCCGTCGTCGGGGCGGCGGCCATGCAGTACCGGGCCAATGCCCTCGAGGAGGCCCGCTCGCACATCGCTCAGGTCGTCCGGGTGCAGAAGGCGACGGCCGACCTCGTCCGCGCGGACGCCGCCGTCACCAACGGCTTCCTCGCCGGCGGCCTCGAGCCGGCCGCGCTGACCGCCGACTACGACGGCGCGGTCGCGGAGGCGGCGCGGCTGCTCGTCGACGCGTCCGCCGCGCAGCCCGACGACGCGGCCAAGCTCGCGCAGGCCAACCAGCTGCTCGCCGACTACACCCGGCAGATCGCGCAGGCCCGCGACAACAACCGGCTCGGGGTGCCGCTCGGCTCGGGCTACCTCGTGCTCGGTTCGCAGACCGTGCTCCGCGACCAGCTCCTCCCGCTGCTCGACGGCGTCGTCGCCGACAACGGCACGAAGATCGACGAGGCGTACTCGGCCTCGTCCGCCGCGAAGTGGTGGTTCACCCTCGGCGTCCTCGTGAGCGGCGGGGTGCTCGTCGGCACCCAGGTCTGGCTCGCCCGGCGCTCGCACCGGGTGCTCAACGTCGGCCTCGTCGCGGCGTCCGCCGCGGCGCTGCTCGCGATCGGCTCCGGCGCCGTCGTCCTCAGCTCGACGGGCAGCACCGCCCAGGACGTGCGGGCGACCTCGTACGAGGCGACGAGCGCGCTCACCACCGCGCGGGCGGCGGCCTACTCCGCCAAGGGCCTGGAGAGCCTCACGCTCGTCAAGCAGGGCGGCGGCGCCGCCTACGAGACGCAGTGGAAGGCGCAGGCGAAGGTCATCGGTGACGCGCTGGGCCGGGCCCAGCGGGCCGGGGCGGACGTCGGGGGCGCGCCGACCGCGCTGAACACCTGGACGGCGACGCACGAGACGATCCGTGGTCTCGACGACGGCGGCGACTGGCCGACGGCGGTCAAGGTCGCGACCTGGGTGGAGGGTGACCCGGCACTGCCGGCGACGGCGAAGGGCCAGGCCTCGAACGTCCAGTTCGCCGCCCTCGTCGCCGCGATCGACCCTGCGCTCGACGCCCAGGCCGCCAAAGCGTCGACGGACCTGGCGACCCCGTGGGGCGCGCTCCAGTTCGTCGGCTGGGGCACCCTCGTGCTCGGCATCCTCGCGGCGATCGCCGCGGTGGGCGGCATCTCGCAGCGGCTGGGGGAGTACCGATGACGATCACCCGGACGACGAACCGGACGACGGCCGGCAGCCGGCGCGGCGCGCTGCTCACGGCGCTCGCCGCGGCCGGTGCCCTCGCCCTCGCGGCGTGCGGGGCGCCGTCCATCCCGGCGGACACCCCGGCGTTCACCGCGAGCCCGGCGGCTGCGCCGACCGCGCTGGCGAAGCCGACGTGCGACGACGCGACGAGGTCGTACGACCCGCTGCCCGCCACGACGGGGGCGGCGGCGTTCCCCGGCGCCAGCCTCCAGGCGGAGATCAGGAAGCGTGGCCGGCTCGTCGTGGGTGTCTCGGGCGACTCGTTCCTGCTCGGCTCGCGTGACCCCAGGAACCCGACCGTCTTCACCGGGTTCGACATCGACCTCGCCAAGGCCGTCGCCCGGGCCATCTTCGGCGCGAACGGCGACAGCAAGGTGCAGTTCCGCGTCATCACCGCGGCACAGCGGGTACCGCTCGTCAACGCGGGTGTCGCCGAGGGCGGGGTCGACATGGTCGCCCGCAACATGACGATGAACTGCGACCGGTGGACGCAGGTCGCCTTCTCGGCCGTCTACTTCAGCGCCGAGCAGCGCTTCCTCGTCCGGGAGGACTCCAAGGCCAAGAGCCTCGGCGCGCTCGTCGCGGCGGGCGCCCGGGTCTGCGCGCCGGCCGGGTCGACGAGCATCCAGCGGATGGTCGACCCGCAGTACGCGGGCATCGTGCCCGTCCAGGTCGACCAGCACACCACCTGTCTCGCGCTGCTCCAGCAGGGCCGGGTCGACGCGATCACCGGCGACTCGACGGTGCTCGCGGGCCTCAACGCGCAGGACCCGGAGTACACCGAGGTCCTGCCGGGCCAGATCGGTCAGGAGCCCTACGGGCTCGCGGTGGGCAAGGACCACCCGGAGTTCGCCCAGTACCTCAACGCCGTGCTCGAGGAGTACATCGCCAGCGGCCAGTGGCAGGCCGCGTACGACAAGTACTTCGCCGAGGCCCTCGGTACCAAGCGGCCCCCGACCCCGCAGTACGGGCGGGAGATCCCGGCCTCGTGACCGTCCCGGCGACGAACCGCCCGGCTCCCGGCGCACGCGCCGGGGCCGGCGGCGTCGCCGTGGCCCCGGCCGCCCCGGGGCGGCTCGGCGTGGCCGTCGCGGCCTCGGAGCTGAGCGCCGACCTCACGGCGCTCGGCGACTGGCGGGCCGACCGCAAGACCGAGCTCGACCGGCTCGACGAGGCCGCGCTGCGGGCGACCGACCCGGACTCCTACACCGGTGACGTCCTGCTCTCCATGACGCTCTGGCAGGCGGTCAGCGACCGGTACGACCAGCTCGTCGCGACGTTCGACTCCGGCCGCGCGGACGCCGCGACCCGGGAGCGGATGTCGGCGCTGCTGCACGGCCGGCTCGACGCGGGCGCCCTGAGCGGGGCCGGGCTCGCGGTGAGCATCGTCGACGCCTGCCGGCTCTCCGACGCGCTCGCCGCCCAGCTTCGGGCGCGGCTGTCGTTCGACCCGCGGGCCGCGGACGCCGCCGCCCGGGTCGCCGCGCTGCGCGCCGGGATGGAGCGGCTGCGCGAGCTCGCGAAGGCCGAGCCCGGCGAGCTCGGCGTCGTCCAGCGGCTCGCCGCCCGGGTCGACGACCTCGGCGAGGCCGCCCAGCGCGGCGCCGACGTCTCGGTGCAGCTCGACACCCTCGAGGCGGACGCCGCCCGCACCGAGCGGGACCTCATCGTCACCACCGCGAACCGCGGCCACCGGGCCCGCGAGCGCCAGGAGGCGGCCGCGCAGGCCGCCGCCCGGGCCGCCGCGACGGCCGCCTCCCGCGCGGAGGCTGAGCGGCTCGCCGCCGAGCGGGCCGCCGCCGAGCTCGCCGCCGACCGGGTCCGCGCCCTGAACGAGATCGCGACCCTGGAGCACCGCGAGGACACCCTGCACGCGATCGTCGACCGGTGCCTGCGGGAGATCGCCCGGCCGCCGCGCTTCGCCGTCCCGGACCCGATGTCGCTCGGCCCCGTGCCCGAGGACGCCGAGGGGGTCGCGGCGTTCCTCGCCCGGCTCGCGAACGTCGTCCGGGCGATGGACGTCGTCGAGGCGGCCTACGGCGGGCCCCTCGCCGAGCGCGACGAGCTCACGGCCCGGCTCGGCGGCTACGTGACGATGGCCCGCCGCCGGGGCGTCGACCGGGTACCCGCCGTCGCCGCCGCGGGGACGGCGGCCCTCACGGCGCTGCGTGCCGTCCCGTGCGACGTGCCCGACGCCAGGGAGCGGGTCGCCCTCTACCAGCGTCTCGTCCGTGAGACCTCACCACCGGCGCCACCCCCGGTGCCACCCCCGGTGCCACCCCCGGTGCCGGCAGCACCGCCGGCACCCCCGGCACCACCGGAACCGCCCGCAGCAGACCAGCCGGTCACCCCGCCGGCCGACGCCACAGGAGCGACGTCATGAGCGCCCAGCGCTGCACCCAGCCCGGCTGCACCGGCACGATCCTCGACGGCTACTGCGACGTGTGCGGGCTGCCCGCCGCGACCGGTGCCGGCGGGGCGAGCGCGGTCGGCGGCTCCGTCCCGGGCGCCTCCGCGGCGCCGGGCGCGTCGTCGCTCCCGTCGTCCGTCCCGCTGCCGCCGACGTCGCTGCCCGCGTCGTCCGCACCGGTCGGCCCGACGTCGTCGACGCGCTCGTCCGTGACGTCGTCGTCGAACCGGCTCGCGAGCGCACCCATCGGCTCGGTCCGGGCCAAGGGCACCCGGGCCACCCGCAAGGTCGGCACGAGCTCGACCCGGCTGCGCGGCGCCCGGCTCGGCGCCGGGCTCACGACGATCCCGCCGATCCCCGAGATCGACCCGAACGCCGCGATCATGAAGAACCCCCAGGTCCCGGAGGACCGGCGCTACTGCCCGTCGTGCGGCAAGCCGGTCGGCCGCACCCGGGAGGGCCGGCCGGGCCGCACCGAGGGGTTCTGTCCGAACTGCCGCACGCCGTTCGACTTCGCGCCCAAGCTCAAGCCCGGCGACCTCGTCGCCGGCCAGTACGAGGTCGCCGGCTGCCTCGCGCACGGCGGTCTCGGCTGGATCTACATGGCCCGCGACAAGAACGTCTCCGACCGCTGGGTCGTCCTCAAGGGCCTGCTGAACTCCGGGGACCCGGACGCGTACGCCGCGGCGGTCGCCGAGCGCCAGTTCCTCGCCCAGGTGACGCACCCGCTCATCGTCGAGATCTACAACTTCGTGCTCCACGAGGGCGCCGGCTACATCGTCATGGAGTACGTCGGTGGCACGAGCCTCAAGTCGATCCTCAAGGACCGGATGCGGGCCGCCGGCGGCCGCTACGACGCGATCCCGGTCGACCAGGCGATCGCCTACCTCGTCGAGATCCTGCCCGCGTTCCAGTACCTGCACGACCTCGGGCTCATCTACTGCGACTTCAAGCCCGACAACATGATCCAGGTCGGTGACGCCGTGAAGCTCATCGACATGGGCGGCGTCCGGCGGATCGGCGACATGGACTCGGCGATCTACGGGACGGTCGGCTACCAGGCACCCGAGGTGCCGGACGTCGGCCCGTCGATCGCCTCCGACATCTACACGATCGGCCGCACGCTCACCGTCCTCGTCATGGAGTTCCGCGGCTACCAGTCGACGTACGTCGCGTCGCTGCCGCCGGTCGCCGACGTCCCCGTCTTCGCCGCCCACGACAGCCTGTACCGGTTGCTGGCCAAGGCCTGCGCGCCCGACCCGGCCGACCGGTTCCAGTCCGCCGACGAGCTGCGCGTGCAGCTGCTCGGCGTCCTGCGCGAGATCGTCGCCGCGGCCGGTGACTCCTCGGTCGCGCTGCACTCGGCGCCGTCGGTGCTCTTCGAGGCGCCCGTCGTCTCCGGGGACGACCTCACGTGGGAGGAGCTGCCCGCGCTGCGCGTCGACACCGGCGACCGGATGGCGTCCTGGCTCGCGGCGCTGTCCGTCGCGGACCCCGCGGAGCGGGTCAAGGCGCTGCACCGGGCGCCCGAGGAGACCGTCGAGATCCACCTCGCGACCGCCCGCGCCGCCGTCGAGGCCGGCCGCTACGACATCGCCGACGGGGCGATCGCCAAGGTGCTCGCCGACGACCCGTGGGAGTGGCGGGCGGTCTGGCTCCAGGGCCTCGCCGCGCTCGCGAAGAACGACGCCGTCGCGGCCCGGGCGTCCTTCAACGCCGTGTACGGCCAGGTCCCCGGTGAGCTCGCTCCGAAGCTCGCGCTCGGCCTGGCGTGCGAGACGTCGGGGGAGTCGGACGTCGCGCAGTCCCTCTACGCGACGTGCGCGCGGACCGACGCGAACTACACCGCGCCCGCCGCCTTCGGGCTGTGCCGGCTGCGCCGGGCCCGCGGTGACCTCGACGGAGCCCTCGCCGCGCTCGACCTCGTGCCGTCGACGAGCCGGGCGTTCGTCGAGGCCCGCCGCCAGCGCGCCGGGCTGCTCGCGGCGTCCGGGCGCGGGCTCAACAGCCTTGCGGCCGCGATGGACAGCATCAGCGCCGTGACGATCGACCCGCTCGACCGGGCGCGGCTCACCGCGAACGTCCTCGACGTCGCGCTCGCGAAGGTGCTCTCGGACGGCGCGGACGAGAAGATCCGCATCGACGGACACGCCGCGACCGAGCCCCACCTGCGCGACGGCCTCGAAGCGGCCTACCGTCAGTTGGCGCAGATGTCCGACGACGGGGAGGAACGGGTGCGGCTCGTGGACCAAGCCAACCGGGTACGGCGGTGGACGCTCCGATGAGCGAGGCCCCCCAGACCGCGCCGACGCAGCCGGACGCGCAGCCGGACGTGCAGCCCGAGGCGGCACCCGACGTGCAGCCGGCGGCGGCGCCGCCGGACGCCGCGCAGCTCGAGTCGCCCGTCGAGCTCGACACCGCGGTGCCGCCCGTCGAGGCGCTCGTCGACTGCCCGGTGTGCGGGACGGCGACCGCGGCCGGGGAGGCGTTCTGCGAGAGCTGCGGCGCCGACCTCGGGCGCGGCACCCCGCTCGCGGAGGACGCCCCGGACCCGGAGGCGGCCCCGATCGAGCTCACCGCGCGGAGCGCGCCGGCGGGCCCGGCGCGTGCCCCGGGCGTGCTCGTCGTCGTCCCGGACCTCGACGGGCGCGCGGCGACGTGCGCCTCGTGCGGCGGCACCGTGGCCGCCGACGGCTACTGCGAGCAGTGCGGCACGCCCGCACCCCGGCCGCGCGACCACTTCGTCGAGCAGCCCGCCCCGTGGATGGGAGCGGTCTGCGACCGGGGCCGCCGGCACGCCCGGAACGAGGACGCCATGGCCGTCGCCGCCCGGGCCGAGCCCGGGTCGTGGGCCGCGGTCGTCGTCTGCGACGGCGTCTCGTCGGCTCCGGAGTCCGACGTCGCGAGCCTCGCCGCGTCCCGGGCGGCGCGCGACGTCCTCTCGGCGCCGGAGTCCGTGCCGCCGATCACCGCCGACGAGCTGCTCACCCGGGCCGCCGCGGCGGCCAACGACGCCGCGACCCGGGTCGCGGTCGGCGTGAAGGGCCCGAACCCGCCGTCCTGCACGTTCGTCGCCGCGCTCGTCGAGAGCGGCCGGGCCGTCGTCGCGTGGATCGGCGACAGCCGGGCCTACTGGTTCCCGGACGGCGGCACCCCGGTCCAGGTGAGCACGGACGACTCCTGGGCGGCCGAGGCGATGGCGCACGGCCTGTCCCGCGAGGAGGCCGAGAAGCTGCCGCAGGCGCACGCGATCACCCGCTGGCTCGGCGCGGACTCCCCGGAGGGCCCGCCCCGCACCGTCACCGTCGACGTGAGCGCCCCGGGCTGGCTGCTCGTGTGCTCCGACGGTCTCTGGAACTACTGCTCGGCCCCCGAGGACCTCGGAGCGCTGCTCACGGCGACCCAGGCCCGGGTCGGCGCGGAACCGGTCGCGCTCGCCGAGGCTCTGACCACGTGGGCGAACGAGCAGGGCGGTCACGACAACATCACCACTGCGCTGGTGCGCTGCGGCTGACCCCGGCTGCGCGGGGCCCGGACACGACGCAACTCACGAGAGAGGCACTGACGATGGCGGACTTCGCCGCGGAGATCTACCAGAACGAGTTCCTGCCGGACGGCGGCACCGACGTCCACGCGATCGTCTCGGTCACGTGCACCGGGGCCGGCGCCGCGGGCGCGGCCGAGGGCGACGAGGCCGCGGAGATCATCATCGTCGACACGTCCGGCTCGATGGCCGGCGACAAGATCGTCGCCGCGCAGCGCGCCGCGGCCGTCGCCGTGGACCAGATCCTCGATGGCACGTGGTTCGCGGTCATCGCGGGCACCGACGGCGCCGACCGTGCCTTCCCGTACCCGAACGCGGTCTCCCCGATGGTCCGGATGGAGCCCGGCGCCCGGGCCGCGGCCCGGCAGGCCGTGAGCCGGCTCGTCGCGGGCGGCGGCACGGCGATCGGGTCCTGGCTGCGGCTGGCGACCCAGCTGTTCCAGACCGTCCCGCAGGCGACCCAGCGGCACGCGATCCTGCTCACCGACGGCAAGAACCAGAGCGAGACCGACGAGGCGCTGCAGGCCGGCATCCGGCAGGCGAAGGGCGTCTTCCAGTGCGACTGCCGCGGCGTCGGCGCCGACTGGGACGTCTCCGAGCTGCGCGGGGTCGCCACGGCCCTGCTCGGCACGGTCGACCTCATCCCGGACACCGCCTCGATGGAGCAGGCGTTCGCCGACCTCATGCAGCAGGCGATGGGCCGCGGCGTCGCCGACGCCCAGCTGCGCGTCTGGGCCCCGCAGGGCGCGCAGGTGCTCTTCGTGCGCCAGGTGTCGCCCCAGGTCGAGGACCTCAGCGCGCGCCGCACCGACCTCAACCCGCTCACCGGGGCCTACCCGACCGGCGCCTGGGGCGACGAGACCCGGGACTACCACGTCGCCGTCCGGCTGGCCTCCAAGCCGCTCGGCTCCGAGCAGCTCGCCGCGCGGGTCATGGTCGCCGTCCGGGACGAGGTGAAGAGCCAGGCGCTCGTCAAGGCGCTCTGGTCCGCCGACGACACCCTGACGACCCGGATCAACCCCGCGGTGGCGCACTACACCGGCCAGGCCGAGCTCGCCGAGGTGATCCAGGAGGGCCTCGCCGCGAAGGCCGCGGGCGACGAGGCGACCGCCACGACCAAGCTCGGACGGGCCGTCCAGCTCGCCGAGGCGACCGGGAACGACGAGGCGACGAGCCGACTTCGCAAGGTCGTGGACATCGACGACCCCGCCACGGGTACGGTCAGGCTCAAGCGCGGCGTCGACAAGCTCGACGAGATGGCGCTCGACACGAGCTCGACGAAGACGACGCGGGTCAAGAAGTAGGGGCGATGGCGACGTACACCTGCCCCGAGGGGCACACCTCCTCGGCGGACGACTACTGCGACGTCTGCGGCGCGCCCATCGGGGGCGCCGCGGGCGGGGCGGCCGACGGGGCGACCCCGCCGCCGCTCGCACCGCCCGCCGGCGCCGCGCCCTCCGCGGGCGCGGCCCC
>JACRAB010000057.1 GCA_016213575.1 Actinomycetota bacterium | reverse complement strand
GCCGGTCCCGGGCGGCGGGGTCAGCGGCGCCGGGCCGGGACCGTCCGCGTGACCCGCGCCGTGACCGCGGCCGCGCGCGTCGCGTCCCGCGTCGTCCCGTCGGACGGCGCGGCGGGAGCGGCGGGGGCGACGGGCGCGGCCCCGGACGCCGCCAGGGCGGCGACGTCGGCGAGCGTCACCTGGACCCGCTTGGCGGTGATGGTGAAGTGCACGGTGCCGCCCGCGACGCCGCCGGCGATCCCGAAGGTCGTCGCGGCGGACGACGGCGTCCACACCGCGTGCAGGTTCGGCATCGCCTGACCGACCGCGGTGAGCGAGATCCGCAGCGTCGCCATGTCGACGGCGACGAGGAACGGCGCGTAACGCTCCGTCCAGTCGTTCGCGAGGTCGACCGTGAGCGCCCCGGTGCCGTCGAGGGTCACCGCGTCGGTGACCGTGTGGTAGTCCGCCTCACCGGACACGACCGGGGCGTACTGGAGGATGTTCTGCCCGGGGCTCGCCCCGGCCCCGAGCACCCCGACGTAGTTGCGCAGGGCCTTGGCCTCGCCGTCGAAGTACGACGCACCGCCCGCGACGAGCGCCGTGCCGTGGAACTCCCCGTCGCCGCCGAGCGCGGTGATCGCCGGCACGTCCGTCACCTGGGTGAAGGTGTCCGCGAAGATCGCCATGTTGTTCTGGCCCTCGGCGCGCAGCGCACCGCCGGTCGCCGCCGACGACGACGTGCCCTTGTTCCGCGCCAGGACGCCCCACGACAGGTTCGACGTCGTGTTCGCGTAGAGCCCGAGGTTGCGCCCGCCGTCCCCGCGCAGCGCCCCGGCACTGCCGGTCACGCCGGAGAGGTTGCGCCCGTAGGCACCCCACCGGGCCGACGACGTCGACTCGGCGAGCAGCCCGTTGCCCACCGTCGCCTTGCACCACAGGGTGGTCCCGGTCGTCGTCGACGACAGCGTCGTGCCGGACGTGCTCGCCCAGTTCGACCGGCCGATGAGCATGGTGCCGCCGGCGGCGGCCTCGGCGGGCTGCGCGACGGCGACCCCGAACGCACCGAGCGCGACGCCCGCGCCGGCGGTGAGGACCGCTCGCCGGCCTCGGGCGCCGTCAGTGGTGCCGGTGGAGTCCGGGGCCCCGTCCTGGGGCGCGGTGTTGGGGTGCGGCACGGCGGGACTCCTCGGGGCGGCGACTGCCTTCACCCCAATGTAACTCTTAGCAGTCGCTCGACCACTCTATGTGTCCTCGGTCGGAGCGGCGGCGCCTCTCAGGCGCCGAACCGGCGCTCCCGCTCCGCGTACGAGCGCATGGCCCGGAGGAAGTCGACGTGCCGGAACGCCGGCCAGAGCGCCTCGCAGAAGTAGAACTCGCTGTGCGCGCTCTGCCACAGCAGGAACCCGGACAGCCGCTGCTCCCCCGACGTCCGGATGACGAGCTCCGGGTCCGGCTGGCCGCGGGTGTAGAGGTGCCCGGCGATGTGCTCGACGTCGAGGATCTCCGCGAGCTCCTCGATCGACGTCCCGCGCGCCGCGTGCTCCTGCAGCAGCGACCGGACGGCGTCCGCGATCTCCCGGCGGCCGCCGTAGCCGATGGCGACGTTGACGTGCATGCCCTCGACCGCACGGGTCGAGTCCTCGTACTCCTTGAGCCGCTGCGCCAGCTGCGCCGGGAGCAGGTCGAGCGCCCCGACCGGGTGCACCCGCCAGCGCCCCGAGGCGGCGATCCGCTCGACGACGTCCTCGATGATCTCGAGCAGCGCCGAGAGCTCCTCCGCGCTGCGGCTGAGGTTGTCCGTCGAGAGCAGCCAGAGGGTGACGTGCTCGACCCCGACCTCGTCGCACCAGCCGAGGAACTCCAGGACCTTGTCGCCGCCGGCCCGGTGGCCGTGGCTCGCCCGCGCCCCGGAAGCCTTGGCCCAGCGACGGTTCCCGTCGAGGATGACGCCGACGTGCTTGGGGATCGCGGTCGGCGTCAGCGCCCGCGCGAGCCTGCGTTCGTAGGCCCCGTAGAGCACCGAACGAAGCCCCATGACGATCTCCCACGGTCGGACGCGGACGTCGTCCGCACGCTCTCGGGCAACCGTACCGCCGCCCGGGGGACCGCGCGTCCATGCGGCCGGGTCTCACGGGAACACCACAACCTACGCTGCCGTAACCTACGGTTGCGTAGGTGTACAGTGAGGGGATGGAGCGAGGGAACGCGATCGAGCTCGTCAAGCCCCATCTGCGCGGGTGGCTGCACGCGGGAACGTTCCCGCTGGCCCTGGCGGCCGGGATCGTGCTCGTCGCGCTCGCTCCGACGACCACCACCCGGATCTCGACGGCCATCTTCGCCGCGACCGCGTGCCTGCTCTTCGGGGTGAGCGCCGTCTACCACCGCGGCACCTGGTCGCCGCGCGCGCACGCGATCCTCAAGCGGCTCGACCACGCGAACATCTTCCTCATCATCGCGGGGACCTACACGCCGTTCAGCGTCCTGCTGCTGCCCGAGGGCAAGGCCCGCACGCTGCTGACGATCGTCTGGGTCGGGGCCGTCGTCGGCGTCCTCTTCCGCGTGCTGTGGGTGCACGCCCCGCGCTGGCTGTACGTCCCGGCCTACGCCGCCCTCGGCTGGGCCGCCGTGGCCTACCTGCCGTCGTTCTTCGCGAACGGGCCGGTCGCCGTCGTCGTCCTCGTCATCGTCGGCGGGGCGCTCTACACCTTCGGGGCGATCGTCTACGGCCTCCAGCGCCCCGACCCGAGCCCGCGCTGGTTCGGCTTCCACGAGGTCTTCCACGCGCTGACCGTCGCGGCGTTCGCCGTGCACTACATCGGCGTCTCGATCGCCGTGTACAGCACGCCCGCCTGACGCCCCGGTACTACCACCGCCGGACGGCGTGCCGTCCGGCGTTCACCACCGCGTCACCGTCGCGACGGTGCCGGTCGGCCCGGGGCGCGGGTACTAGCACCAGCGCGGAGGTGCGGCCGCGCCGTCGGCGTCCCGACGGCGTCCGGCCGGTCGTAGCCCGGTGGTCCGATGGCCCTGCCCACCGGCGGGCGACTGCACTGGGGACACCCCCGCAGAACGACGGGGAACCCCCTGAAGGAGTCCACCGTGAACGCAGTCCGCACGGCAGCCCTCGCCGCGACCGGCATGGTCGTCGCCCTCGGCCTCACCGTCGTCCCGGCCCACGCGAAGTCCGTCGACGTCCGGGGCACGGCCACGTGCACGAGCGGCGTCAAGGCCAAGATCAAGGCCGGGCCCCGCGACCCGCGCCAGCTCAAGGTCAACGTGCAGGTCGACGACACCGGCACGACGGCCCGGACCTGGACGATCGTCGTGAAGGACAACGACGAGTCCAGGACGGTCACGGCCACGACCGCCGGCGCGTCGAACTCGATCGACCGCGACGTGTTCACCGCGAACGGTGCCGGCGCCGACACCGTGACCTTCACGGCGACCCGGGCCGGCGCCAGCTGCAGCGGCAGCGTCGTCGTCCCCTGAGGCCCGCCCGACCGGCAGCCCCGGAGCCCGTACGACCGGCCGCGGACCAGCGGCCGCGTCGTGCGGGCTCCGCCCGTGCGGGCCTCGGCCCGCGCCGGCCTCAGCCCTCGTCGGACGCCGCGCCGGTCGACGGCGCCGGCCCGGCCTCGCGGACCTTGGCGACCGAGTCCATCGCCGAGCGCAGGTCGGCGAGCCAGGCGTCGGAGTTGTCCCCCACGAGCCGCACGCACCAGGCGAGCGCGTGCGAGCGCGACCGGGCGACCCCGGCGTCGACGAGGGTGTCGAGCACCTGCCGCTCCGGCTGGCGCAGCCGGGTCATGACCGGGACGGCGAGGTGGGTGAAGAGCTCGCGGCGCTCCCCGACCCGCACGCCCCAGGCCACCTTGCGGCCGAACCGGTGCTCCGCCTCACGGGCGATCGCGATCCGCCGGTCCCGGGTGTCCGCCCGGAAGCGGGCGACGCGGCCGGCGACCGCCTCCGCCTTCTCGGCGTCCGTCGCGCCGGCCTCGGTCTCCGGTGCGGGGACGACGAGGACGACGGTGACCTCCTCGCGGTCGACGGTCACCTCGGGCGCCGTCGCCGTCCACTCCTGCGGGAGCCGCTCACCGAACCAGGCGGCGGCCGTCTTCGAGTCTGCATTGTTCGTCATGCAACGATGATTACACGATTACCAGGCTTACTGAAGGTCGTCTGGTGGCTGTTCGCCGCGGGCGGACGCCGCAGCAGGCTGCTCCGCGGGCGGCTCCCCCGGGTCGGTGTGCTCGACGGGACCGAGCAGCCCGGTCGGCAGCGCCACCGCGGCGTCGCCCACCGCGTCGGCGGGCGGGTCGCCCGGTGCGGGGACGGCGACCTTGCGCCGGCGCTGCTCCTCCCGCTCGACCCGGGCCGCGGTCTTGGACGGCGAGAAGAGGGCGTCCGCGAACTCGAAGACGGCGCCGAAGCGGCCGGCGCCCGCCCCCGCGGCCAGCCGGCGCATGATGCCGCCGCCGGGGGCGCCCGACGGTGTCTGCTGACTCATCCCGTACCCCCTCGCGGGCCGCGGCGACCGGTGGGACCCAGCGTCCCCCTGCCGCTACCTCCGCACAACGACCACGGGGCAGGTCGCGTGCCGCAGCGCGTACTCGGCGACCGAGCCGAGGAGCAGGTCGGCGAGGTGGCCGCGCCCGCGGTGGCCGACGACGAGCAGGTCGGCGTCCGCCGCGACGGCGACGAGCGTCGGGCCGGCCGGACCGTGCACTGCGTGGCAGACGACCTCGGGGGGCGTGCCGCTGCCCCGCGCGGCGACCGTGGCGGCGACGTCGGCCTCGACGAGCCCGAGCGTGACCGCGGCGCACTCGGCCATCGAGGGCACCGAGCCGGGCTCGCCCGGGACGTCGTCGATCGCGGTCGCGAGCATCCAGGTCCGCACGACGTGCACCGCGCACCCCCGGCGGTCCGCGTCGTCCAGCGCCCAGTCGAGGGCGGACGCCGCACCGCGCGACCCGTCGCTCCCGACGACGACACCGCCCTCGATCGTCGGTACGGCGGCCCAGGGCTCGACGGTCTCGTCCATGCCCCCAGCCTCGCCGACGACCACGCCCCCGGCGAGAGGCGGAGGTCCGGTCAGGGGGCGACCTGGACGTCCGGGGGCAGGGACACCACCGCCGGGGTCCGCGGTGCGGGCCGGACGACGTCGAAGGCGTCGACGAGCGTGAAGGCCGCGGCCGTCGCGGCCGCGTCCTGCCCCCTCGGCACCGCGCCCACGGCGAACACCTCGACGTGGATCCCCGCGGCGGTGAACGTCATCCGCAGGTGGGCCTTGTAGTCCTCGACCCCGAGCCCGGAGAACGCCTCGTTGTGGTGCATCCCGAGCACGTCGGCGAGCGCGAGGTAGCCCGCGAGCACCCCGGTGCCGACCAGGCCCGCCGCGGTCGCCGTCGCCGTCGAGAGCGCCAGGTCCAGCAGCCGGCCGGGCCAGTCGTCCGTCACCGCCCACCAGGACGACGACAGCCACCATACCGCCGCGACGAGCCCGGCGTGGACGACGACGTGGCCCGTCGCGAGGGCGGCGGCGGTCGCTCCGGACGCCTGGTCCCGCCCGGAGACGCCGTACCAGAGCAGTCCGACGAGGACGGCCGCCACGAGCACCCCGAGCAGCTGGCCCCAGCCGTTCGACCGGGTCGCGACGGCCACGGCGCCCGCGGCGTAGACACCGGTGACGAGCGCGGGCAGGCCCGCGGTGTTGACGTACGCCGTCCGCAGCCAGCGGCGGTTGCGGACCGCCCGGGACTGCGCGGCGGACGGGTACCGCTCGCGGGCCGTGTACCGGACCGGGACCCGCGGCGGGACCGGGTCCCAGCGCATGACGATCTGCGGCTCGACGTGGTGCGTGCTCGACAGGTAGGCACCGCCCGACCCGCACGTCACGAGGTGGTCCGGGCGCGCGCTCGGTGCGTCGGCCGCGGGCGTACCGGTGGCCGCGGGCGTACCGGTGGCCGCGGCCGGTGGCGCGTCGTCCTCGCGGGTGTAGCGCACGTAGTGGTGCTTGTCGCCCGAGACGAGCATCCGGGCCCGGTGCCGGTGCTCGGGGCCGAGGACCCGGTCGAGGAACCACACGAGCACCTGCTTGTTGCTCGTCCAGTCCTGCGTGTCGACGTCCTCGTCGACCCAGCTCGGACGTGCGGTGCACAGGACGATCTGGTCGTCGCCGTGCAGCTGGGTGACCGCCCTGCGGAAGTAGGCGAGCTGGGCGGCGTCGATGGGCGCGTCGAGCTGGATGTCGATGCCCCACACCCACCAGCCGTGCGGCAGCCGGGCCGCCCAGTACGAGCGGGACTGCAGGCACGACCAGCCGCCGGCGAACCGGTCGACCGAGCCGAAGTGCTGGGGCTGCAGGGTGTCCGACGACGTGCCGCCGTCCCGGACCCACGTCTCGCAGAACATCCGGCGGAAGGCCGCGAGGCCGTCGTACCAGTCGTGGTTGCCGGGCACCGCCAGCACGAACGGTGCCTGCGCGGGCTGCCCGTCCGGGGTGGGTCCCGGGACGGCGAAGGTCGGACCCGGGCTGAACGCCTGCCAGGCGTGCGCGTACGGCGTCACGAGCCGCTCGCGGTACTCCGGCACCGACGCGACGGGGTAGACCTCGTCCCCGCCGAACAGCAGCAGCGACGTCGCGGGCGTGCCGTCGTCCGGGGACCACGCACCGCGCGCGACGTGCGCCGCGACGGCGAACGTCGCGTCGTAGCCGTCACCGGTGTCGGCGACGTAGTCGACGACGAACGGCTCGTCGGCGTCGGCGACGGCCGAGAGGTCGTAGAACTGCCGCGGCACCGTCGCCTCGACGTCCCGCTTGTCCGCGAACCGCGCGAAGACCGTGCCCTGGGCGACCTCGCGGCCGGTGCGCCAGAGCTGCGCGGGCGAGAACCACGCGACGGGCCGGACGCGGCGCGGCGCGTCCGGTGCCGGCGGCGGCACGTCGAGCCCGTCGGGTGTCGTCGAGAGGATGCCCATCGCCTGGTCCTTCCGCGTGACCTGCCCTAGGCGGAGGGTAGTCCGCGGTCGGCGGATACGGCTGCCGCCCGGTCGGCGCCGAGCGCGGCGGCCAGCACCTGCGCCGAGGTCGTCGGCGCCGCGCAGACGAACTGCCGGCAGACGTACGCCGCGGCCGAGCCCGCGACGAGCGGGCGGCCGGCGAGCAGCGGGGCGTCCTCGGCGTCCGGCGGTCCGGCGCTCACGACGGCACCGGGGGCGGTCGCCGCGAGCGCGACGGCGTGCAGCGCGGCCCGGAGCGGGTCGCCGTCCGGCCCGGCCACGGCGACCTCGCGCGGGCCGTCGAGCAGGGCCTCCGCGG
>JACRAB010000411.1 GCA_016213575.1 Actinomycetota bacterium | reverse complement strand
GGCGAGCGCGGCGTCGTAGGCGGTCCCCTCGACGCGGAGCGCGACGAGGGCGCCGTCGGCACCGGCCACCTCGAGCAGCCCGCCGGGGCGCACCCCGAGGACCGGCTGCGCGGCCCGCTCGACGAGCGCGGACCCGGCCGGGGCGGGCCACCGGCCGACGTCGAGCCGGAACCGGGAGATCCGCAGCGGGTCGTCGTCCGGGACGACGAACAGGAGCATCCGCCGCCACCCGCCGTCCACCCGGGCCCGGGTCTCGATCGTCTCGCGCACCGTCGCGTCGAGGACGCCCGGCCGGGCCAGCACCTCGCGCAGCAGGGCGGCGTCCACCCCGCCGTCGACGTCGACCGTCGCGGAGGCCGGGGCCGTCGCCGCGTACGCGGCGGCCGCCTCGCGCATGACGACCGTGCGGGCGACGAGCATCGCCCCGACCCCGGTGAGCGCGACGGCGACCGCGACGACCATGAGGCCGACCCGGCCGCGGGTGACCCACAGGTCACGGAGCATCTTGGCGGTCCGCGGCCGGCTCACCAGCAGGCGGGTCACCGGAGGACCCGCCCGTCGGCCAGGACGACGCGGCGGTCGACGACCGCCGACACGTCGCGCTCGTGGGTGACCATGACGACCGCCCGGCCGGCCGCGGCGAGCCCGGAGAAGACCCCGAGGACGTCGTCCGCGGTCGCCGAGTCGAGGTTGCCGGTCGGCTCGTCGGCGAGCAGCACCGGCGGGTCGTTGGCCAGCGCCCGGGCGATCGCCGCCCGCTGCTGCTGCCCGCCGGAGAGCGCGGCCGGCAGCTTGTCGGCCTGGTCGGCGATGCCGAGCCGGTCGAGCAGGTCGAGCGCGGCCGTGCGCCGGCGGCGCCGGGGGACGGTGTCGCACAGGTCCATCGGGAGCATGACGTTCTCGGCCACCGTGAGCGTCGGCAGCAGCTGGAAGAACTGGAACACCAGTCCCACGCTCCGCCCGCGCCACGCGGCCAGCCGGCGTTCGGGCAGCGCGTGCACCGCCGTCCCGGCGACCCGCACCTCGCCCGACGTGACCCGGTCGATCCCGGCGAGCAGGTTGAGCAGCGTCGTCTTGCCGCTGCCGGACCGGCCGACGACCCCGACGAACTCGCCGCCGCGGACCTGGAGGTCGACGTCGGCGAGGGCGGTGAAGTCACCGGCCGGCGTCCCGTAGACCTTGCACGCCCCGCGGACGTCGACGAGCGGCTCGCCCCGGGGGACCTGTTCGACGGACATGGCACCGCACCTTTCCTGAACAATCTGTTCAGGAACGGATACTGTGTTCAGGACAGCGGGAGCGTCAACAACCACATCGCCGTGCCCTGTCAGGTTCCGGACACCCGCGCCGGAACCGGCCACGAACTCCCCGGAGGTCACCCGTGCCGGACGTCGCCGCCGACCGTCGCGTGCGCCGCACGCGCGCCGCGATCCAGCGCGCCCTGCTCGCGCTCATGGCCGAGAAGGGCTACGAGGCGGTCACCGCGACCGACATCATCGAGCGGGCGGACATCGGCCGGTCGACCTTCTACACGCACTTCACCGACAAGCAGCACGTGCTCTACGACAGCCTCGACGACCTCGGGGACTTCCTCCGCGACCAGCGCCGGCCCGGCCACGACGGCGTCCTCGGCTTCGGGCTCGCCCTCTTCGAGCACGTCGACGAGCAGCGCGACCTGGTCCGGGTGCTGCTCGGACGGCGGGGCGGTCGCGTCGTCCAGGACCGCGTCGCCCACCTGCTCGCGGAGCTCGTCCGGGAGGACCTCGCAGCGCTCGACGGACCGGCCCCGGACGTCCCGCTCGACCTCGTCGTCACCGGCGTCGTCGGCACCTACCTCGCGCTGCTCCGGACGTGGGCCGACAGCGGCACGACGTGGACCCCGGCCGAGATGGACGACGTCGCGCGCCGCCTGCTCGGACCGGGGCTCGCGGCCCTGTTCGGGCCTGTCACTGCATGAGCCCCGTCAGCGCATGAGCCCCGGCAGCGTGTGCGGCTCGGTGACGACGGTCCGGGCGAGGTCGACGAGCTTGCGGTTGTGGGTGCGCGCGTAGCTGCGCAGCAGCTCGAAGGCGGCGTCGACGCCGATCCCGTGGGTGCGGGCGAGCGCCCCCTTGGCCTGCTCGATGACGACCCGGCTGTTGAGCGCGTGCTGGAGCTGCTCGGTGAGCACCTCGCCGTGCCGGATCGTCTTCTCCTGGAGCAGCCCGATCGTCGCGACGTCCGCGAGCGCCTGGACGATCTTCACGTCCCCCGGCTCGAGCGACCCGGCGTCGGTGCCGAAGAGGTTGAGCGCCCCGATGACCGTCGAGCGCAGCCGCAGCGGCAGCGCGTGCACCGACCGGAACCCGGACGCCGCGGCCCGCGGCGCGAACGTCGGCCACCGGGTCTCGGCGTGCGCGAGGTCGGCGTTGACGACCGGGGTGCCGAGGGTGAACGCGTCGAGGCACGGGCCCTCGTTGTGCTGGATCTGGAACAGCTCGAGGAGCCGGGTCTCCTCGTCGGAGGCGGCCATGAACTGCAGCCGGCCGCGACCGTCGTCGAGGAGCAGGCCGACCGCGGGCACCTCCACGAGCTCGGACGTCCGGGTCGTGATCATCTGGAGGAACTCGATGACGTCGAAGTCGTCCACGAGGGTGTCGGCGACCTCCACGAACACCTCGGCGAGCCGTGCCGGTGCAACCGTGGCCATCAGGGCCTCCCTCTGTCGTCGATGGTAGGTACGGGAACGTCCTCGTGCCCGGTCATGCGGTGTCCGGTTCGAGCCGGAGCCGGCCCTCGACGACGTCGCGGGCGACGTCGAGGAGGGGCCGGTCCACGGCGAAGGCGTGGGCGCGCAGCCGGACGAGCGCCTCGACGAGGGAGACCCCGAGGTCGACCATCGTCATGCCCTGCGCCTGGTACACGACGTAGTGCCCGTCGACGACGCCGTCGAGGCCGCCGGGGTCCGCGGCGGCGCTCACCGCGCCCTGCGCGTCGAGCAGCGCCTCCACGGTGACGTCCGCGAAGGCCAGCGCGAACCCGGTCGCGGACGCCGAGAGCTCGCCGGGCCTGGCGCGGTGGACGTCCAGGGCGCCGAGGTGGGCGACCCCGACCTGCAGCGGGAAGGAGAACACGGCCCCGACGCCGAGCGCGAGGGCGGCGGGCGCGTAGCCGGGCCAGCGGGTGGCGACGGCCCGCAGGTCCGGGACGAGGACCGGCCGGTGCCCGTGGAACGCGTCGACGCACGGCCCCTCGCCGAGGGTGAACTGCAGGGTGCCGACGGCTTCGGCAAGCCGGTCGGAGGCCTGCGCGACGGCGAGCACGCCGGTGTCGGTCATGAGGCTCACCCCGACCCCGCTCGCCGGCAGCGCGGTGACGGCCGCGGAGCACATCCGGGCCAGCCAGGTGCGCACGTCGGAGGTGATGTCACCTGCCGGGTCGACCCGGGGGAGCAGGTCGCGGACGGCGGCCAGGTCGTCCGGGTGGCTGTCACCCACGCGGCCACCTCATGACGCAGCGACAGCCGTGCACGACCGCCCCTGACTGCTCTGCTCCGGCTGTCGACGCGCCGCCCGGAGCGGGCGGCGTCGTCCTGCGAACGAGCCGTCGCAGGTTAGCGCAGCGACAGCAGCGGGCACCGGAACGGGTCGGCGTCCCGGCGGCCGACGGCGTCGAGGTAGCGGGCCACGCGCACGTACGCCTGGAGCAGCGTCGTCTCCTCGTAGCGCACGTCGTGCCGGCGGCAGTGCGCCTGCACCAGGCCGCGGGCCCGGGCGAGCGCCGGCCGCGGCATGCTCGGGAAGAGGTGGTGCTCGACCTGGTGCTGCAGCCCGCCGAGGAAGAACCCGACGACCCGGCCGCCGCTGACGTTGCGCGACACGAGGACCTGGCGCCGCAGGAAGTCGGGCCGCGCACCGGCCGGGACGATCGGCATCCCGATGTGGTTGGGCGCGAAGGCGCCACCGAGCAGCGTGCCGAAGACCCCGAGCTGGACGGCGAGGAACACCGCCGCGTGCCCCGGCGGCAGGAGGAGGAACAGCGCGGCGACGTACCCGCCGAGCCGGACGGCGAGCAGGAACGCCTCGAGCGCGCGCTGCCGCATCGGCGAGCGGCTCACGACCCGCGCGACGCTCTGGACGTGGAGGTTGACGCCCTCCAGCGGCAGCAGCGCGAAGAACCACCAGCCCTGCCGCCGGGTCACGGCGGCCGCCAGACCGGTGCGACCGGCGGCCTCCCGTGGGGTCAGGGCGACCGGCCCGGGGCCGATGTCCGGGTCCCGGTCCTCCTGGTTCGGGCCGGAGTGGTGACGGTTGTGCTTGTGCTGCCACCAGCCGTAGCTGAGGCCGGCGAAGACCCCGGACACGATGCGCGCGGCCCACTCGTTCCAGCGCGCGGACGCGAAGACCTGCCGGTGCGCGGCGTCGTGCCCGAGGAAGCCGAACTGCGCGCACACGAGGGCGAGCGCAGGGGCGAGCAGGACGACGAACCACGAGCCGCGCAGCAGGACGACGCCCGTGCAGACCCCGGCGAACGCGACGACCGCGACCGTGAAGGCGGACCAGTAGAAGCCGTACCGGCGGCGCTGCAGCCCGGCGGCGCTCACCGCCCGGGCCAGGTCGGCGTAGGTGCTCACGTAGGCGTCGGCCGGGCGTGACCGCGCCTGCCGGACGGGCTCGGTGGTCGACATGGCTCTCCTCGGATCCGGCGTCGCGTCGGCGCCACCGGGGTCCGGGGTGACTGGTCCGAGGCTACGGGGCGCCCCCCGCGGCGCCAGCCGGTGGCGCCGGTCCGCCCGTACCGGTGACGAAAGCCGCTGAGCGCCCGACCCGAGGCGGACGTAGTGTCGATCCGACGACGAGCCCACCGCGGGCGCAGGTCATGCGCGCCCGACGGGCGGGGAGAGAAGCCGACATGGAGCACGCGAGCCCGTTCGACGGCCGGCCCTGGGTGGCGAGCTACGCGGCCGGCGTCCCCGCCGACGTCGAGGACCCGGGCGAGACCCTGCCGCAGATGCTCATGACGAGCGCGGACCGCTGGGGCGGGCGGACGGCGCTGGACTTCTTCGGCGCGACGACGTCCTACGCCGACCTCGCGGACGCCGTCCTGCGGGGCGCCGAGGCGTTGCGCCGGCTCGGGATCGGCCCGGGCGACCGGGTCGCGCTCATGCTGCCGAACTGCCCTCAGCACGTCGTCGCCTTCTACGCCGTCCTGCGGCTCGGCGCGGTCGTCGTCGAGCACAACCCGCTCTACACGGCCGACGAGCTGCAGCACCAGCTCGCCGACTCCGGCGCGACGACGGCGATCTGCTGGGACCTCAAGGCCCCCACCCTCGTCGCCCTGCAGGACCGCACCGCGCTCGAGCGGGTCGTCGCCGTCGACCTCACGACGGCGCTGCCGTGGCGCAGCCGGCGCGCGCTGCGGCTGCCGCTGCGCCGCTCCCGCGAGGCGCGCGCGGCGATGACCGGGCCGGTGCCGGCGGGCGTGGAGCGCTGGGAGCACCTCGTCGCCGCCGCCGGACCGCTCGACCCGGGCCACCCGCAGCCCGGCCCCGACGACACCGCGCTCCTGCAGTACACGACCGGCACGACCGGGCTGCCCAAGGGCGCCGTCCTCAGCCACCGGAACCTGCGCGTCAACGCCGCCCAGGGCCGGGCCTGGATGCCGGGGCTGCGCGACGGCGAGGAGACCGTCTACGCCGTCCTGCCGCTGTTCCACGCGTACGGGCTCACGCTCTGCCTCACTTTCGCGATGAGCATCGGCGCGACCCTCGTGCTCTTCCCGCGGTTCGACGTCCCCCAGGTGCTCGCCGCGATGCGCCGCCGGCCGGCGACGTTCCTGCCCGCCGTCCCGCCGATCTACCGCCGCGTCGCGGAGGCGGCCGCCGAGCAGGGCGTCGACCTCACGTCGATCCGATGGGCGATCTCGGGGGCGATGGCACTGCCGCCGGACGTCGTCGCGCTCTGGGAGCGGGCCACCGGCGGGCTGCTCGTCGAGGGCTACGGGATGACCGAGACCTCTCCGGTCGCGCTCGGGAACCCGGCCGCCCCGACCCGCCGTCCCGGGACCGTCGGGGTGCCGTTCCCCTCGACCCGGATCCGCGTCGTCGACCCGGACGACGCCACGGCCGACCGGCCGGCGGGCGCCGCGGGCGAGCTGCTCATCCACGGGCCGCAGGTGTTCGGCGGCTACTGGAACCGCCCTGAGGAGTCGGCGGCCGTGCTGCTGCCCGGGGGCTGGCTGCGCACCGGTGACGTCGTCGTCGTCGACGAGGACGGCTTCGTCACGGTCGTCGACCGGATCAAGGAGCTCATCGTCACCGGCGGGTTCAAGGTGCACCCCTCCGAGGTCGAGGCGGTGCTGCGGGACGTCGCCGGCGTCGCGGACGTGGCCGTCGTCGGCGTCCGCGGCCCCGAGGGCGAGGAGGTCGTGGCGGCCGTCGTCACCGAGCCCGGTGCCGTCGTCGACGTCGCGGAGGCCCGGGCCGCCGCGCGCCGGCACCTCGCGGCGTACAAGGTGCCGCGCCGGGTGGTGCTCGTCGACGAGCTGCCCCGCTCCCAGCTCGGCAAGGTGCTGCGGCGCGTCGTCCGGGAGCGGGTCGAGGCCTCGGAGAAGGCCGCCGCCGGGCAGTGACCCCTGGGGCAGCCGTTCATGCGGTGCTGGCCTCCGTGCCGGGGTCACCGGCGCTGCGGTGCTGCGGGAGGAGCGTGATCGCCGGCACGTCGTCCAGGTAGGAGAACGTGTCGGTCAGGCCCGTGAGGCTCAGCAGGCGCCGGACCTGCGGGGGCGGGTTGACCAGCCAGAACCGGTCCGTGAGGCGGCGGCGGGCCGCGACGAGCGGCCTCAGCCCGGCGCAGTCGAGGAAGGTCACGGCACCGAGGTCGACGACCAGGTGCCGGGCGGGCTGGTCCTCGGTCGCTGCCGCCTGCAGCGCCCCGTCGAGCTCGGTCGCGGTCGCGAGGTCGACGTCGCCGCTGGCGCGGACGAGGGACCGCTCACCGGGCGGCGCCTGGGCAGGGGGGACCGGCGGGTGCCGCGCCAGCTGTGGCGCGGTCGGGGACGAGGGGGTCGGGGTCGCTGGTGCCATGGGGGCCTCGGGAACCGCACGTCGGGGGACTCGGACGTACGCTGCCGGGGGCCGGGGCCGCGCGAAGAACGGGCCGGCGACGGCGGTCTGGAGCAGGTCGTCGTCACGTGGTGCCCGCAGCGATCACGCTACGCCTGCGTCGCCCTCACGTCACTGGGTCTCACGGACCTCACAGGACCGGTTCCGGCGCTGCCGGGGCGTCCGGGGAACCGCCGTGGAGAGCACAGCACGGCGTGGAGCAGCGCGTCGGGGCGGACGTTCTTGCTGACGACGGCGACGGCG
>JACRAB010000410.1 GCA_016213575.1 Actinomycetota bacterium | reverse complement strand
GTCGACGGTGACCTGGCCGCTGTGCTCGCTGTCGCGGACCCGGTCAAGGCGACCACCCCCGAGGCGTTGCAGCGGCTGCGCGCCGACGGGATCGAGGTCGTCATGCTGACCGGTGACAACGCCACCACCGCGCGCGCCGTGGCGTCCCGGCTGGGCATCGACCGCGTCGAGGCCGAGGTGATGCCCGACCGCAAGAGCGAGGTCGTGCGCCAGTTACGCGCCGAGGGCCGGGTCGTCGCCTTCGCCGGCGACGGCGTCAACGACGCCCCCGCCCTGGCCGCCGCGGACGTCGGCCTGGCCATGGGGACCGGCACTGACGTGGCCGTCGAGTCCGCCGGCGTGACGCTGCTGCGCGGAGACCTCAACGGCATCGCGCACGCCCGGGCGCTGTCCGCGGCCACGATGTCGAACATCCGCCAGAACCTCGTGTTCGCCTTCGCGTACAACGTCGCCGGCATCCCCATCGCGGCCGGCGTCCTCTATCCGGTGTTCGGGATCCTGCTGTCCCCGATCATCGCGGCCGCGGCGATGGCGCTGTCGTCGGTCAGTGTGATCAGCAACGCCCTGCGGCTGCGCAGCAGGATGTTGTAGGCAGGCACCGGTGCTGGGTCGGATCGTGACGGTGCCCGACAGGCCGTGGCACGCGTGGCCGCGTCGTGGGGGGCGGGCGGCATGCTGGGAGGCATGACAGTCCAGCCGAACCGGGACGGCGCAACCGCGGGCGCGCACCGGGTGCTCGTGGTGGACGACGAGGCGCCCCTGGCGCAGCTCGTCGCCGGCTACCTGACCCGGGAGGCGTTCGAGGTGAGTGTCGTGGGCGACGGCCCGTCAGCCGTCGCCGCCGCCCGCGACGTCGACCCGGACGTCCTCGTCCTCGACCTCGGCCTGCCCGGCATGGACGGTCTCGAGGTCTGCCGGCAGGTCCGGGCCTTCTCCGACTGCTACGTCCTCATGCTCACCGCCCGTTCCGACGAGGTCGACAAGCTCGTCGGTCTCTCGGTCGGCGCGGACGACTACATGACCAAGCCGGTCAGTCCGCGTGAGCTCGTCGCCCGGGTCCACGTGCTCCTGCGCCGCCCCCGGGCAGGGGTCGCCGGCCGCGCCTCGTCGACGCCCGACGACGAGCCGGCCCGGGTCTTCGGCACGCTGCGGATCGACGTCGCGGCCCGCGAGGTCCACGTCGACGGCGAGCCGGTCGCGTTGACCCGTACCGAGTTCGACGTCCTCGAGGCCCTGTCAGCCCACCCCAAACGGGTCGTCACCAGGTCGGCGCTCATCGCAGCCGTCTGGGGAGAGGACTGGGTCGGCGACGACCACCTCGTCGACGTCCACATCGGGCACCTACGACGCAAGCTCGGGGACGACGCGACCAACCCGCGGTTCGTGCGGACGGTCCGCGGCGTCGGCTACCGGATGGGAGACGGCTGATGCGACGCATGGACCCTGGCCTGGCCGTGCGGCTGTTCGCCGCCCAGCTCGTCGTCGCTGCCGCGGCGATCCTCACCGCCTGGCTGGTCGCGGCGGCGATCGGACCGTCGATCTTCCACGACCACCTGACCCGGGTCTCGCACGCCGGCTCGACGGAACAGACGATGACCCACGCCGAGCAGGCCTACCGTGAGGCGAACGCGCTGGCCGTCGGCGCCGGCCTGCTCGGGGCGCTCCTCGTCGCCGTCGCGGCGAGCGTGTGGGTCACCCGTCGAGTCGCGCGCCCGGTCTCGGCCCTCGCGCGAGCCGCCGAGGACGTCGCCGAAGGGCGGTACCGCGTCGAGCTACCCCAGCCCCGACTGGGTCGCGAGTTCGAGACGCTCGCCGGGTCC
Source organism: Actinomycetota bacterium (assembly GCA_016213575.1). GTDB lineage: Bacteria > Actinomycetota > Actinomycetes > Actinomycetales > Kineosporiaceae > R-H-3. Next base: position 4,561 of record JACRAB010000410.1, on the reverse strand, counting down.
TTCGCCGCGATGGCCGCCCGCCTCGACGGGGTCGAGGCGACCCGGCGGCGGCTCCTCGCAGACCTCGCGCACGAGATGCGCACCCCGGTCGCCACCCTGGACGCCTACCTGGATGGGTTCGAGGACGGCTTCGCCACCCTCGACGCAGCGACGACCGGCATGCTCCGCGACCAGACCCGCCGGCTGGCGCGCCTCGCCGAGGACGTCGCCGCGGTCTCCCGCGCCGAGGAGCACCAGCTCGACCTGCATCCCGTGCACGTGTCACCGGCACACCTGGTCTCGGCAGCCGTCGCCGCGGCCGCCGACCGCTACGCCGCGGCCGGCGTCGAGCTGCGGGCACGGTGCGCACCGGGCCTGCCGGACGTCGACGTCGACCTTGACCGGCTGGGGCAGGTCCTGGGGAACCTCCTCGACAACGCGCTGCGGCACACCCCCGCCGGCGGCGCCGTCACCATCTCGTGCGCGCCACCTGCCGGCGACGCCGTCCGGATCGAGGTCACCGACACCGGCAGCGGCATCCCCGCCCAGCACCTGCCCCACGTCTTCGAGCGGTTCTACCGCGTCGACGCCGCCCGGGACCGCGCCCACGGCGGGTCCGGCATCGGCCTGGCCATCGTCAGAGCCGTCGTCGAGGCCCACGGCGGCCGGGTCAGCGCCGCCAGCGCCGGGCAAGGCGCCGGTGCCGCGTTCACCATCACCCTGCCCGCCCCGCCCAGACCCGTCGACAAGGTCGACCGGCTCACCGGAGCGGCCCGCTGAACTATCATCGCTATGTGGCGATGACATCGACTCTGGCCGTAGGTCGAGTGCCGGACGGTCCTGCAGACGCGGCCTTGCCCGAGCCGGCCGCGCTCGTCGCGGCGGCGTGCCTGTTCCGCAGTCTGGGGGAGCCGTCGCGGCTCGCGATCGTGGCCCACCTGATGCTGGGCGAGCACCGGGTCGTGGAGCTCACCGAGCATCTGGGGCTGGCGCAGTCAACGGTGTCGGCGCACCTCAAATGTCTGCTGGACTGCGGGATCGTCGAGGTCCGACCGCAGGGGCGGGCGTCGGTGTACTCCCTGGCCGTACCCGCCCAGGTCCTCGCGGTGCTCGAGGCGGCCGAGGGGCTGCTGGCAGCGACCGGGGACGCGGTGACGGTGGGCCCGCGGTTCGGTGCGGAGGCGCGGTCGTGACCGCGCCAGTTCTGCTCGGTCCGTCGCCGGCGCGGCGTGCGGCGCTGGGACGGCGGGCGCAGCTGCTCGCGGCGGCCTCGGTGACGTACAACGCGGTCGAGGCGGCGGTCGCGATCGCTGCGGGTGCCGCCGCGTCGTCCGTGGCCCTGGTCGGGTTCGGGCTGGACTCGATCGTGGAGATGTCGTCCGCGCTGGTCATCCTCTGGCAGTTCCGGCACCCGCTGCCGCAGAGCCGCGAGCGGCAGGCGTTGCGCTTCATCGCGGTGTCGTTCTTCGCGCTCGCCGGCTACGTCACGGTCGAGTCGGTCCGCACCCTCGCCACGGGCCACGCGGCGGACCGCTCATACGTCGGGATGGGCCTAGCGGTCGCGTCGCTGGCGGTGATGCCGTTCCTGTCCTGGGCGCAACGACGGACCGGCCGGGCGCTGGGCTCCTCGACGGTCGTCGCGGACTCCAAGCAGACGCTGCTGTGCACCTACCTGTCCGCGGTCCTGCTGGCCGGCCTCGTCCTCAACGCGACCCTCGGCTGGTGGTGGGCCGACCCGGTCGTCGGCCTCGTCGTCGCGGCGCTGGCCGTCAAGGAGGGCCGCGAGGCCTGGCGCGGCGACGCCTGCTGCGCCGCTCCGGCTCTGTCCGGGGCTTCCGTCGGATCGGCTGCCTCGGCGTGCACCGACGGCTGCTGCGCCTCCAAGACGGCCGCATCGGCAAACAAGGAGACGGGGCAGCGATAGGCGACCCGTGGGCTTGCATCCCGTACCCGGGTACAGGGTTACCGTCGCTGTCATGACCGATCTGTTCCCGGGCGACGCCCCGGCCGCGTGCACGCTTCCAACGGTCGAGCGACCGCTGCGAGTCGCAGAGTTCGGCCGGCTGTTCGCAGGTGGGCTGCGTGCGCAGACGCGGGTCTCGGCGACGCGCCTGCGCTGGGTCCTGGACCCGGCTGCCGAGGCCGAGGCCCGGGACCTCACGGCGCGTGAGTCGCACTGCTGCTCGTTCTTCGTCTTCGACGTCACATCTCACCCGGGGGCCGGGGCCGGCGGCGAGGTCGTGGTGGTCGTCGACGTCCCGGCGGAGCAGGTGGCCGTCCTGGACGCCTTGGAGTCGTTGGCGGCGCAGGCGAAGGCCACCGGAGCGACCCGGTGACGGACGACGTGGGCGGAGCGGTGCTCCGGGGCGGGCCGGAGCCCGGGATGCTGCGGTCGGGACAGGTCGCCGACGCCGCGGGGGTCAACGTCGAGACGCTGCGGTACTACGAGCGCCGCCGGCTGCTGCCGCAGCCCGATCGGTCACCGGGCGGTCACCGCCTCTACCCCACGGACGCCGTGACCGTGCCGCGGGTGGTGAAGGCCGCGCAGCGACTCGGGTTCTCCCTCGACGAGGTGGCCGAGCTGCTCGCCGTCGGCCGCCCCGGCCACCCGACCCCCGGTCGACCGCGTGGTCGGACCACGGGCACCGGCCGCCGTGGCCTCCAGGAACGTGCTGCCACGAAGCTGGCAGAGGTCGAGACCAGGATCGCCGACCTGCAGGTGATCGCCAGCACGTTGCGGGCAGCGCTCGACGCCCGCTGCGACGACCTCATGGCGTGCGCCGCGAACGAGACCTGCTGCCCGATCCCGTTCTCCGCCATCGCATCCATCCCCGTAGGAGCCCCCGATGCCGACCGTCCGTGACCGCCTCCGCACCGCTGCGCCGTCCGGTCTGGCGGCCCTCGGGATCGGTGGGTGTGTGGTGTGCTGCGCCCTGCCGCTGCTGCTCGCCGCGGGCGTCGTGACCGGGGCCGGGGCCGCGTTCCTCGCGGACTGGCTGCCCGGTGCCGCCGCCGTCCTGATCGTCGCGGCCGGCGTCGCCTGGTGGTGGACCTCCCGCCGCAGTCCGTGCACCTCGTGCGGCACCGACGCACCGACCGGGAGCGACGGGGCCACCGCGGCCGCGTGCTCCTGCTCCGCCCGGCCGTAACCCGGCGGCGGCGCAGGTTCGCGCAGGCCCGACGCTCGTACGGTGGTGCTGTGACCGTGACCCGATCCGTCGTCCTGTTCGTCCTCGCCGCTCTGCTCGAGATCGGCGGCGCCTGGCTGGTCTGGCAGGGCTGGCGCGAGAACCGGGGGCTGTGGTGGATCGCCGGTGGCGTCATCGCCCTGGGCGCCTACGGGTTCGTCGCCACCCTGCAGCCCAGCGCCGAGTTCGGCCGCATCCTGGCGGCCTATGGCGGGGTGTTCGTCGCGGGGTCACTGGCTTGGGGCGTCGTCGTCGACAAGTTCCGACCCGACCGCTACGACATCGCGGGCGCGCTGATCTGCCTCGTCGGCGTCGTCGTCATCATGTACGCGCCGCGGGCCAGCCCGTAGAGCGGCATCCCGGGCGCTCGATGTCGGCTACGCCCGAGCGGGCGGTCGCATCTCGGCCAGCGCGGTACGCCGGGCCCGGTACGTCGCCTCGTCGATCTCGCCGGCGGCGAAGAGCCGGTCGAGCATCTCCTCCGGCGGTTCGCTCCCCTGGATGGGTCGGCCGCTGCCGGGCAGCCCCGCAGGGCGCCGGGAGCCGAAGGCGCGCGCCGCCAGCACCGCGACGGCGACCAGCAGCAGGGTGGTCACGACAAGCAGGACCACCATCCACGGCGTCCAGGTGGACCCGTCGCCCATCATGTGGCCGTTCCAGCCGTTCCTCATGTGGTCGTAGTCCGGCATGGCGAGTCCTTCCAAGAGTGCTTCTCGGTCCGTGGCACCTGGACGGCGACCTGGAGGCCCGACACGTCGATGCTAGGCATGCCCTGGTGGGCCGAGGCTGGACCTACGTCCGAGGGGCCAGCGCGGGCTCAGCCTGGAGGCTGCCTCCGCGAGGAGGCCCGCGGCTTCGGCCACTGCTGAGTGCGTGGTCCAGCGTCCGACGGACAGCCGGACGGCGCACAGGGCGCGGGTCTGGTCGACACCCATGGCGGTGAGGACGGGGGAGGGGTCGGTGCGATCGCTGTGGCACGCCGATCCGGTGGACGCCGCGACCTGGGTGGCGCGGGCGAGGAACCTGTCGCCGGCCTCACCGTCGATGCTGACGTTGAGGGTGTTCGGCAGCCTGCTGCTGCGGACGCCGTTGAGGTGCACCCGGCCCGGCAGCCGCGTGGTCAGTGCCTCGTGAAGGGTGTCGCGCAGGTCGCGGAGCCGGTCCGTCTCGCCGGCGGCGAGGGCGGCCGCCGCGAGCTCGGCGGCGGCGCCGAGCGCGACGGTCAGGGCGACGTTCTCGGTGCCGGCGCGGAGGCCGCGTTCCTGGCCGCCGCCGGGGACGAGGGGTTCGAGCGGGATGCCGTCGCGGATGTAGAGGGCGGCGATGCCCTTGGGGGCGTACATCTTGTGCCCGACGACGGTGAGCAGGTCGGCGCCGAGGGCGTCGACGTGGAC
>JACRAB010000054.1 GCA_016213575.1 Actinomycetota bacterium | reverse complement strand
CTCCGACGAGGACGCCGCGACCTTCGACGGCAAGCTCGGGCTCGCCCGCGTGGTCTTCCCCTACGTGGAGAACCACAACTTCTACATCGAGCACTGGGCGCACTCGGTCATCTGGCGCAAGATGAAGCAGCTCGGCGAGGTGCTCGTCAAGGAGGGCTTCTTCGCGCACGCGGACGACATCTTCCTGCTGCAGCGCAACGAGGTCCCGACGGCGCTGTTCGACGCGTACCACGCGTGGGCCGTCGGCATCCCGAGCCGCGGTGCGGCCTACTGGCCCGCCGAGATCGAGCGCCGCAAGGGCATCATGAACGCGCTGCGGCAGTGGTCCCCGCCGCCCGCGCTCGGCGTGCCGCCGGAGGTCATCACCGAGCCGTTCACGGTCATGCTGTGGGGCGTCACGTCCGACAGCGTCAAGCAGTGGCTCGGCGGCTCGGACGAGAGCGGCGACCTCAAGGGGTTCGCGGCCAGCCCCGGCGTCGCGGAGGGCCCGGCCCGGGTCATCTCGAGCGCCGACGGCATCAGCGAGCTGCTCGAGGGGGAGATCCTCGTCGCGCCGCTCACGGCACCGTCGTGGGCCCCGGTCTTCGGCAAGATCGCGGCGACGGTCACCGACGTCGGCGGGATCATGAGCCACGCCGCCATCGTCTGCCGGGAGTACGGCCTGCCGGCCGTCACCGGCACCGCCTTCGCCACGAAGAACATCAAGACGGGTCAGATGCTCCGGGTCGACGGCAACGCCGGCACGGTCACGATCCTCGACTGACACCCGCGTACCGGCGGCCCGGCGATCCCGGGCCGCCGGCACGCGCAGCCCTGCCCTCACGCCCCGACGGGAGACGACCATGCTGACCGCAGAGCAGAACGAAGAGCTGACGAACTTCGAGCCGGGGACCCCGATGGGGGAGCTCCTGCGGCGCTACTGGTACCCCGTGTGCTTCACCCGTGAGCTCGAGGAGTTCCCGGTCAAGCACACCCGGCTGCTCGGCGAGGACTTCGCCGTCTACAAGACCGCCTCGGGCCGCTACGGGATCATGCAGGAGGCCTGCCCGCACCGCCGGGCGTCGATGTCCTACGGCGTCGTCGAGCCGGACGGCCTGCGCTGCCCGTACCACGGCTGGCTCTTCGGCCTCGACGGCGAGTGCCTCGAGATGCCCGCCGAGCGCGACGACACGAACTTCAAGGACCGGGTCCGGGCCCGGGTCGGGGTCTGCCAGGAGATGGGCGGACTCGTGTGGGCGTACATCGGTCCGCTGCCCGCCCCCGAGCTGCCGCGGTTCGACGTCTTCGTCATGGACGGCGTCCGCGACATCGGCTGGATGGACCTGCCCTGCAACCTCATCCAGATCATGGAGAACGCGGTCGACCCGCACCACGTCGAGTGGCTGCACGGCCGGTACTTCGACTTCATCGGCCGGTCGCAGGGCTTCGAGGCCCCGGCGTCGTTCCAGAAGGAGCACCAGAAGGTCGGGTTCGACGCCTTCGAGTGGGGCATCATCAAGCGCCGCGTGCTCGCCGGCGCGACCGAGGAGGACGACGACTGGAAGGTCGGCCACCCCCTCGTGTTCCCGTACAACATGCGGGTCGGCGGCGCGAACATCGAGCAGATGCAGATCCGGGTGCCGATCGACCGGCACACGACGCGCTTCATGCTCTACACGACGCATGCGCCGAAGGGCGTCGCCTTCCCGGACCAGCCGCAGATCCCCGACTACCAGGTGCCGATCTTCGACGAGAACGGCCGGCACCGCGTCGACTACGTCGAGGGCCAGGACGTCATGGCCTGGGTGACCCAGGGCAAGGTGACGGACCGGACCCAGGAGCACCTCGGCCGCTCCGACATCGGCGTCTCCATGCTGCGCAAGATGTACAAGTCGGAGATGGCCAAGGTCGCCCGCGGCGAGGACCCGCTCGGCGTCATCCGCGAGAAGCACGACCGCATCGACCTGCCGTGCGAGAAGAACAAGTTCCACGCCGGTCCGTCGTTCGCGCTCGACTTCATCGAGATGGCGTCCATGCGGTTCAGCCCGCAGAAGGACGCGTTGAAGAAGCTGCACATCGAGGCGTGGGAGTCCACGGAGAAGCAGTTCTGATGACGGCTCTGTCCGACCGGTCGGTGCCGTCGTCCGCCCCGGGCACCGGGGTGGGCGGCGACACCGGCCGCGGCCGGTACCCGCAGGACGTCGCGGCGCACCGCCGCGACGCTCCGAGGTTCTGCCCCGGGTGCGCCGCGGCGCTGTCGATCGCGGACGGCGGCCACGGCATCGTCACCGAGTACTGGACCGGCGCCGACCGCGTCTTCGTCTGCTTCTGCGGGGCGTGCGGGTGGTCCGGGGACGTCGTCCTCGCCGCCCGCGTCATCGGGCACGAGCCGGAGCACTGACCCGCCCGGCCGGGCGGCCGGCCCGGCCGGCGGTCCGGTCAGGCGGTGACGCCCGGAGAGGCGCCGCCTCCGGCCGGGCCGCCGCCGAGACCGCCCGCGTCGGCGCAGTCCGACAGACCGATCTGCCGTGCCTTCGCGGTGCCGTCCCGGTTGGCCGCCTCACCGGCCGCGAGCCGCTGCCCGGCCGTCTCGAGGTCGCCGGCGACGTAGGCCTTGGCGCCCTTCTCGTACTCCGCGGCGAACGTGTCCCAGTCCTTCGTGATCCCTGCGACATTGTCGGAGATCTCGTCGGGGACGTCCTTGCGCAGGTACGTGTCGAGCTCGCGGTTGATCCGGGCGGCCTCGGTGAGGAACCGCTCGGGGTCGCTGTCCGCGTAGGCGAACGCCTTCTTCAGCGCGGGGTCGGTCGTCCCGCGGCAGAACGCGTTGGCCCGCTTCACGTAGGCCTTGGCCGCCGCGCTCTCGAGCTTCTGCGGCGGCAGTGAGGGCTCGGTCGGCACCGGTGCCGGGGTCGGGCCGCCGTCGGGCGCCGGCGGCAGGGTCGGCGCCTCGCCGGTGATGCTCGGCCGCGGGCCGGGGTCCGCGACGATCGTGGTGCTGTCCCAGGGCCGCCACAGCACGAGCGCGGCGGCGACCACGGCGACGACGAGCGCGGCGGTGACACCGAGGATGATCCCGACCGTCCGGGCGGTCGAGGGGCCGGGCGCACCGGCGGGGGCGCCCCAGGGCGGCAGCTGGCCGGGGGGAGCCTGCGGCGGCGCGGACTGCCACGCCGCCGGGGGTGCGGCGTACGCCCACTCCGGGGCCGGCGGCGGGGGGACCTGGCCGGGCACCGGCTCGGGGGAGGCCGGTGGGGTGCCCCACGCGGGCGGCTGCACGGGCCACGTCTGCGGCGGCGCCGGCGGGGTCGGCGGGCCCGATCGGTCCGGGCCGTTCTCGTCGTCCGTCATGGTGCTCGTGGTCTCCCTGGTGCGGTGCGCGGCAGGCCGTCGCAGCGGTGTGCCGCTGGGCGGGACGCAAACATTGTCGCGTGCCGCCGCACCCGGATGATG
>JACRAB010000401.1 GCA_016213575.1 Actinomycetota bacterium | reverse complement strand
TCGACTCGATGTACAAGCAGGGCCGGGACCGCCTGCACGCCCCGACGCCGATCCTCAAGCAGATGGTCACGGCGGGCCTGCTCGGGCGCAAGTCCGGCAAGGGCTTCTACACGTACGAGACGCCGGGCTCGTCGACCGTCGTCGCCGACGACCGGACGCCGGCCGACGGGGCCGCGGGCGACGGCGCCCGCGCCGTGCAGAAGGTCGGCGTCGTCGGCTCCGGCACGATGGCGACCGGCATCGTCGAGGTCTTCGCCAAGGCGGGCTTCGACGTGCTGTTCGTCGCCCGCGGCGAGGACAAGGTCGCCAAGGTCACCGCGCAGCTGACGAAGAGCCTCGAGAAGGGCGTCCAGCGCGGCAAGCTCACCTCGCAGGCCCGCGACGAGGCGCTCGCCCGGGTCGCCGGGACGACGGCCCTCGACGACCTCGCCGACGTCGACCTCGTCGTCGAGGCGGTCGTCGAGGACCTCGCGGTGAAGCGGGCGCTCTTCGAGAACCTCGACGAGATCTGCCGGCCGGGCGCCGTCCTCGCCACGACGACATCGTCGCTGCCGGTCATCGAGTGCGCCGCCGTGACGAAGCGGCCCGGGGACGTCGTCGGGCTGCACTTCTTCAACCCGGCTCCGGTCATGCGGCTCGTCGAGGTCGTCCACACGGTGGCGACGTCCCCGGACGTCGTCGCGACCGCGCTGGCCGTCACGCAGCGGATCGGCAAGCACCCGGTGACGTGCGGGGACCGAGCCGGCTTCATCGTCAACGCGCTGCTCTTCCCGTTCCTCAACGACGCGATCCGGATGCTCTCGGAGAACTACGCGACGGCCGACGACATCGACCTGGCGATGAAGGCCGGCTGCGGGTACCCGATGGGCCCGTTCGAGCTGCTCGACGTCGTCGGGCTCGACGTCTCGCTCGCGATCCAGCGGACCCTCTACACCGAGTTCCGCGAGCGGGGCTGGGCGCCGACACCGCTCCTGGAGCACCTCGTGACGGCCGGCTACCTCGGCCGCAAGACCGGACGCGGGTTCCGCACCTACGCCTGACCGGCGTCCGGCCGGGTCCGGCGGGACCCGTTGATCCACAACGGGTTCCGTACACGACCCGCTCAAGGCCGGGGCCGCTTCGACCGATGCCGTGGCGTGACGAGTCGCACGCAGGGCGGTGTCCCTCTGCCCTCGCGCGGTCGGCGTACCCGGTGCCAGGGTGGTGCCGTGGTTCGGGGGCTCGGGGACATCGTGCGCGCGGCGGCCGACGGGTGGTTCCCGCCGGGCGACGGGTGCGTCGAGGTCGTGCCGCCGTACCTGCCGGGGGTCGAGGCGATGGTCTCGTTCACCGCGCACGCCGTCGCCGCGACGGCGCTGCCCCTCGACGCGCTCCTCGACGCGGGCGCCGACGGTCTCGCCGGGGCGACGTCCGGCCGGGTCATGGAGACGATGGCCGGCCCGTACGGCGAGCTCGACGTCCTCGACGTCCTCCTCGTGAACCGGGGCACCGGCCGCTCGACGTTGCCCGAGCGGGCCGACCTCGCCGACCACCCGCGGGCCCGCTACGCGCGGGGCTGGCGCACCGACGTCCACGTGCACGGCGACGAGCGCGGGGTCGTGACGATGTCACGCGGGCTCGGCGGGCTCGCCGAGGTCTCCTTCGAGGTGCCGGACGGCGCCCGCGGCGAGGGCCGCGGCCGCTCGCTGCTGCGGGACGCCCTCGGGCTCGTCGTCGCCGGCGACCCGGTGCTCGCCGCGGTCGCGCCGGGCAACGCCGCCTCGCTGCGGGCCGCGCTCGCCGCGGGGTTCGTACCGCTGGGGTCGGTGCAGCTCGTGCGGCCGGGGCGGCCGCGCCGCCGGGTCTGACCGCGCGGCAGGTCCGGCCGGATCAGCCGCAGCGGGCCGAGAGGCCGCCGTCGACCGGCAGGCAGACGCCGTTGACGTACGCGGCGTCGTCCGAGGCGAGGAACAGCGCGGCGCGGGCGACGTCCCACGGGGTGCCCATCCGCCCCGTCGGGCTCAGCGCGTCCCGGCGGGCCCGTACCTGCTCGGCGGTGAGCCCCTCGGGGCCGAACGCGGCCGTCAACGGGGTGTCGATGAGCCCGGCGAGGACGGCGTTCGCCCGGATGCCCCGACCGGCGTACGTGAGGGCCAGCGAGACGGTCAGCTGGTTCACCGCTGCCTTGGTCGCGCTGTAGACCGGGTAGACGTACCCCGTGTCGCGAATCCCGGCGACGGACGAGACGTTGACGATCGCCCCGCGGCCGGCGCCGAGCATGTGCGGCAGCACGGCACGGCACGCGAGGTACACGCTCGTGAGGTTCACGGCGAGCGTGGCGTCCCAGGCGCTGCGTGCGAGGTCGACGACCGACCCCGCCGTGACGATCCCGACGTTGTTGTGGAGCACGCCCGGCACACCGACGTCGGCGGCCACCGAGGCGACGACCCGGTCGACGTCGTCCTCGACCGTGACGTCGGCCGCGAACCAGACCGCCCGGCCGCCCTCGGCGCGGATCCGGTCGGCGATCTCCTCGGCGCGCGCCGGATCGCGGTCGACGGCCGCGACGACCGCCCCCGCCCGGGCGTACGTGAGCGCGGCGGCCTGGCCGTTGCTCAGGCCGGCACCGCTCGACCCCGCCCCGAGGACGAGGACGACACGGCCGTCGAGGCTGGCGGACATGGCCCTCCCGTCGTCGTGCGTCCACCGTCGCCGGTCGGGCGGGTCGCGGCGACCGTCGGACGGCGGGATCCCCGCCCGGGGATTCCTCGCTCTGTAGGAGCGCCGCTGCGTACGATCCCGGCATGGGTCACGGCGACGTGCAGCGGGTCGTGGACCGGCTCGCCGCCGAGCTGGCCCGCTCCGTCGTCGTCGACGACCCCGCCGTCCGGCCGCTCTGCACGAGCCCGCACTACGGCGACGAGGACGAGGTCCGGGTCCGCGCCGTCCTCCAGCGTGACCCCGGCCCGGACGCGGTCGGGCACGTGCTCGCCCAGGGCGTCACGACGTGGACCCGGGCCGGGGTGGTCCCGGCCCGGCCGGACATCGGCATGCACCGGCGGGTCTGCGCCCCGGTCCGCTACCGCGGGGAGCTGCTCGGCCTCCTGCTCGTCATGGACGCCGACGCCTCCGTCACCGACGCGGAGGTGCTCGCGGTCGAAGCGGCCGCCCGAGAGGTCGCCGCCTGGATGGTCGGGGAGCGCCGCGCGGACGACGCGGCCGCGCTCGCGGGCGAGAGCCTCGTCGCGGGGCTCGTGGCCCGGGACGCGCACGAGCGCGGGACGGCGCTCGCCGGGCTGCGCGCCGCCGGAGCCCTCCCCGGCGAGGGTCCGGTCGTCGCGACGGTCCTCGCGGTGTCACCCGATGCCGCGCCGTTCGACCGGGAGCACGCCCGGATCGCCCTCCGGCACGCGCTCGCCGACGCCCGCCGCGGCCTGCGGGGACCGGCCCTCACCGCCGTCCGCGACCTGTGCGGGACGTTGCTCCAGTCCGGGCCCGGGACGGCGGACACAGCCCGGGCCGCCGCGCTCGCCGGGCAGATGGTCGCGGCGGTCGTCCGCGTGGTCTATGGCCGCATCGCCTGCGTCGCGGGGCTCGGCGACCCGGTCGACCGGGTCGAGGACGCCTGGGTCTCGC
>JACRAB010000406.1 GCA_016213575.1 Actinomycetota bacterium | reverse complement strand
GGCCCCCCCACGGGCGCACGCCGGCGGGCCGTGGCCCGCGGTGGTGCTGCGTGCGGTGCGGGTCAGTCTCGGGGGCCCCGCGGGGCGGGGGTCCGCACGGCGACCGACGGGTCGGACGACGCCCGTCGCACCTGGGACAGCGCGAGCGTGTCGGCGGCGGCGGGCTTGCGGTCCCGGCCGGCGCGCTCGACCGTGTCGACGAGCCCGGCGAGGGTCGTGAGCACCTGGTGCGGGGAGACGTCCGGCGGCAGGGTGACCCGGGTCTCGAGCCCGGGGCCCTCGACGACGAGGCGGGTCGTCGCGGTCGGCGGCCTCCGGAAGACGCACAGGCAGATCGCCTGCGCCAGTGTCGGCAGCTGGTCCTTGAGGTCCCTCGTCGACGAGACGCCGGTGACGACGTCGAGGCCGTCGATGCTCACCGTCAGGGTCACGCTGTCGCTCGGGACGGCGGGGACCAGGTCCTCCTCGCGAAGCGCTGCGAGAACGTCGGATGGAACGTGGAGCTCAACTGAGGTCACGACACGACTCCGTCGTCATGGGGCTAATTGCCAGCGAAATGGGCTGACCGGAAGATAACGACGGACACTACAAGTAGTTGGCAGGCATTTACCGTCAGTAACACGACAAGATCCCCCGAACACCTGAGTCGAGGTGTGCAATCCGACACGCCGCACTGTCGGCGACGAGTCTTCTGAGTCTCTCGGGACTGTCGGGGCGCTTGTGGCGAAAGGGGCTGCTGCGGCGACGCAGCGTGAGGCCGCCGGGCTCGGGGCCCCGCGGCCGTCGGCTCAGAACTTCAGGAACTTCGTCTCGTCGAAGGGGCGCTGCTCGACGGGCAGCCCGCCGGCGTGCGGGACCGGCGGCAGCCCGCGGGGCGCGGCCGACCGGCCGGTGAGCACCTGCCGGCGGATCTGGGCGGGGACCGCCGCGGACCCGCGGCCGTCCCCGACGACGAACTGCGACGTGAGCTGCTGGAGCTGCCCGCTCTGCTCGGACATCTCCTCCGACGTGGCCGCGAGCTCCTCGGACGCCGAGGCGTTGGCCTGCGTGGTCGAGTTCATCTGACCCATGGCGCTGTTCACCTGGGTGGCGGCCGTGGCCTGCTCGGCGGACGCCGCGGCGATCTCCTGGACGAGGTCGGACGTGCGCTGGATGCTCGGCACGATCTGCTCGAGCAGGGTGCCCGCGCGCTCGGCGGTCCGGACGCTCTCGCCGGCGAGCTGACCGATCTCGGCGGCCGCGACCTGGGAGCGTTCGGCGAGCTTGCCGACCTCGGTGGCGACGACGGCGAAGCCCATGCCGTGGTCGCCGGCGCGGGCGGCCTCGATCGTCGCGTTGAGCGCGAGCATGTTCGTCTGGAACGCGATCTCGTCGACGATCGCGATCTTGTCGGCGATCTCCTTCATGGCCTGGACGGTGAGCCGGACGGCGCGGCCGCCCTCCTCGGCGTCCGTCGCCGCCTTCGTCGCGATCGCCTCGGTGGCCTTGGCGTTCTCCGAGTTCTGGCCGATGCTCGCCGCCATCTGCTCCATGCTCGAGGTCGTCTCCTCGACGGTCGCGGCCTGCTCCGTCGTCGACTGCGAGAGGGCCTGGGACGCCTGGCTGATCGTCCGCGCGGCGACCGCGAGCTGGTCGGCGGTCTCGACCGCGACGGTGAGCGGGGTCGCGATCGTGTCGAGGGTGGCGTTGACCCCGTCGACGATGCGGCGGAAGCCGCCCCGGTGCCGGCCCGCGTCGGCGCGCACGTCGAGGCGGCCGGCGACGGCGGCGTCCGAGAGCGTCGTCGCGTCGGCGACGAGCGCCTGGAGGTTGCCGCGCACCTGCTCGACGGTCTCGTTGATGAAGGCCTTCTTGCCGGGCAGCTGCTCGAGCGGGGCGTCGAAGTCGCCCTCGCCGAAGGCCTTGACGACGGCCATCGCCTTCTTCTTGACCGCGATGTGGGCGCCGACCATCTCGTTGACGCCGCGGGCCATGACGGCGAACTCGCCGGGGAACTGCTCCGCGGGGATGACGACGTCGATGTCGCCCTTCTCGTGCTCCGCCGACATCCGGTTCATCGCGGACATCAGGCCCGACAGCACCGTCTGCACGTCCCGCAGCGCCGTGAGCGCCCGGCCCGCCTCGTCGGTGCGCGTGGTCGGCGGGACGGCGGACAGGTCGCCGCCCGCCAGCCCGGTGGCCCCGGCGGCCAGGGCGTGCAGCGCGCCCGTCACCGGCCGCGCGAGGAGGAACCAGACGAGCAGCGCGACCACCACGAACGCGGCGAGACCGGTGACGCAGACCCGTACCGGCGCGTCCGACGTCAGGGCCGACTCCACGGTCAGCACCGCCATCACGGCGAAGGTCGTGGCCAGCGTGAGCACGGTGCGTGCGGTCGTCGAGATGCCGGCGAGCATGAGGGCCTCCTGCGGGGGGACGCGGCGGCGGCCCCCGCACGACGGGCCCGGCGGGACGCCAGGCCTGTGGGGACCACTGCGTGCTGTCTCGGTCGGCCGCCGTGACCCATGAAGCGCGCCACAGGTGATTCATTCTGACGGCCGGACGATCACCCGGTCGGCGCCGCGCCGTCCGCCGTCCGGGTGACGGACGGTCCCTGGAGGGAGTCCTGCACCTGGTCGTCCGACCGCGGTGCGAACCACTCGTCCCGCAGCTCGACGGCCTCGGCCGGTGCCTCGTCCCACGGGCCCGGCATGGCCACGGCGGTCCCGCCGGACGCCAGGTCGACCCCCGGCCCGCCGTCCGGCCGTCCGCATACGCACGCGGTGGCGAACGCCCAGCCCGGCGCGAGCGCCCAGCGTGCCCAGATGCCGGCCCGTCCGGCGTCGTAGGACGCGCCCCAGGTGTCGGCCACGGCCGCGACGATCTGCAGCCCGCGGCCGCCGGAGCGTTCCCACTCGTCCGGCCCGGCGACGGTCGCGGCCCGCAGCGCGCGCCGGGGCGGCCCGGTGCCGGCGTCGCTGACGAGGATCTCGAGCGTCCCCGAGTCCACCGTGATCCGGCAGGCGGCGTCGCCAGGGGAGTGCACGAGCGCGTTCGTCACGAGCTCGTTGAGCACGAGCAGTGCCCTGTCCAGCTCGTCCTCGAGATCCCAGCGACGGAGCACCTCGGCGGCCCACCGCCGGGTCAGGCGCGGCGACTGCGGATCGGCGACGAGGTCGCGTTGCGCCACGCGGCACACGGCCGCATCACATCCTCTCGGGCCGGCCTGTCGGTCGTTCGGTCGTGCCGGACCAATGCACCCCGGAACGGTCCTTCGCGCATCTCGGGCGGTCCCCCCGACGACCGGCGACCGGCTCAGGGGACGAACCGGTACCCGAGCCCCGGGTCGGTCACGAGGTGGCGCGGGTTCGACGGGTCGTCCTCGAGCCGGTCGCGCAGCTGCTTCATGTACTGGCGCAGGTAGTGCGTCTGCTTCTCGTAGGTCGGGCCCCAGACCTCGCGGAGCAGCGTCCGCTGGCCGACGAGGCGGCCGGGGCTGCGCACCAGCATCTCCAGGAGCCCCCACTGGGTCGGTGTGAGGTGGACGGTGGTCCCGTCGTCCGCGCGGGCGGTCCTGTCCTCGACGTCGACGGTGAACCGGCCGAGCCGCACCGGCT
>JACRAB010000409.1 GCA_016213575.1 Actinomycetota bacterium | reverse complement strand
TGCACGTCGCCCTCTGGGCGGCCGGCGACCTCGTCGCCGGCGCGGTCGCGCTGCCGGCGCGCGGCGTCGTCCACGGCACGGACGCCGCCCCCGTCGTCCCGCCGCGACCCGCCGGGGCGCCGGTCCGGCTCGCGGTGAGCCGGTCCCGCCCGCCGGAGATCGCCACCGCGCTCGCCGACGAGCTCGGGGCCGACCTCGTGCCGATGGGCTCGGCCGGCGTCAAGTGCGCCGCCGTCTGGACCGGCGAGGCCGACGCCTACGTCCACGCCGGCGGCCAGTTCGAGTGGGACTCCGCCGCCCCGGTCGCCGTCGCCCGCGCCGCCGGGCTGCACACGAGCCGTGTCGACGGCTCCCCGCTCGTCTACAACCGCCCCGACCCCCGCCTGCCCGACCTCGTCGTCTGCCGCCCCGAGCTGGCGGCCCAGATCCTCGCGCTGACCACGGCCCTCACCACGGTCCGTGCCGGCGCGCCCGCTGGAGGAGCCCGATGACCCACCCGTCCCCGGAGCGCCGGACCACCGAGTACCGGCTCTCCCAGCTCGACACGCTCGAGGCGGAGTCGATCCACGTCTTCAGGGAGGTGGCGGCCGAGCTGGAGAAGCCGGTGCTGCTCTTCTCCGGCGGCAAGGACTCGATCGTCATGCTCCGCCTGGCGGAGAAGGCGTTCTGGCCGGCGCGGATCCCGTTCCCGATGCTCCACGTGGACACCGGGCACAACTTCCCGGAGGTGCTGGAGTTCCGCGACCGCCGGGTCGCCGAGCTCGGCGTCCAGCTCGTCGTCGCGAGCGTGCCCGACGCGATCGCCGCGGGCTCCGTGCACGAGCTCCCCGACGGCACCCGCAACCGGCTCCAGACGCCGGTCCTCCTCGAGGCGCTCGAGGCGGGCGGCTACACGGCCGCCTTCGGCGGTGCCCGGCGCGACGAGGACAAGGCCCGCGCCAAGGAGCGCGTCTTCTCCTTCCGCGACGAGTTCGGCCAGTGGGACCCGAAGAACCAGCGCCCCGAGCTGTGGTCGATGTACAACGGCCGGATCCACGTCGGCGAGAGCATCCGGGTCTTCCCGCTGTCGAACTGGACCGAGCTCGACATCTGGCAGTACGTCCTGCGGGAGGGCATCGACCTGCCGAGCATCTACTTCGCGCACGAGCGCGAGGTGTTCGACCGCGCCGGGATGCTCTACGCCAACAACGAGTTCTGCCGTCCGAAGGCGGGCGAGGACCTGTTCACCGCGAAGGTGCGCTACCGCACCGTCGGGGACGCCTCGCTGACCGCCGCGGTGCGCAGCGAGGCCGACACGCTCGACGCGATCATCGAGGAGGTGTCGACCACCCGGATCACCGAACGCGGTGCCACCCGGGGGGACGACAAGTTCTCGGAGGCCGCCATGGAGGACCGCAAGCGGGAAGGGTACTTCTGACAGTGGGACACGCCGGCATGGACATGCTCCGGTTCGCCACGGCGGGCTCGGTGGACGACGGCAAGAGCACCCTCATCGGGCGCCTCCTCTACGACTCGAAGTCGATCTTCGAGGACCAGATGGACGCCGTCGAGAAGGCCAGCGCGGCCAAGGGCGACGAGTACGTGAACCTCGCGCTGCTCACCGACGGCCTGCGGGCCGAGCGGGAGCAGGGCATCACGATCGACGTCGCCTACCGCTACTTCGCGACCCCGCGGCGCAAGTTCATCATCGCCGACACCCCGGGCCACATCCAGTACACCCGGAACATGGTCACCGGTGCCTCGACGGCCGACCTCGCGATCGTCCTCGTCGACGCCCGCAAGGGCCTCGTCGAGCAGAGCCGGCGGCACGCGTTCATCGCGACGCTGCTGCGGGTGCCGCACCTCGTGCTCGCGGTGAACAAGATGGACCTCGTCGACTACTCGCAGGAGGTCTTCGAGTCGATCGCCGACGAGTTCACCCGGTTCGCGACGAAGCTCGACGTGCCCGACCTCACGGTCGTGCCGATCTCGGCGCTGCTCGGCGACAACATCGTCACCCGCTCGCAGAACATGCCCTGGTACGACGGGCCGTCGCTGCTGCACCACCTCGAGCACGTGCACGTCTCCAGCGACCGCAACCTCATCGACGTCCGGTTCCCGGTGCAGTACGTCATCCGGCCGCAGTCGGCCCAGCACCCGGACTACCGGGGCTACGCGGGCACGGTCGCGAGCGGCGTCCTCAAGCCCGGCGACGAGGTCATGGTGCTGCCGAGCGGCTTCACGAGCCGGATCGCGGCGATCGAGACCATGGACGGCCCCGTCGACGAGGCGTTCCCGCCGATGGCCGTCACCGTGCGGCTCACCGACGAGATCGACATCTCCCGCGGCGACATGATCTGCCGCCCGCACAACGCGCCGAAGGCGACGCAGGACGTCGACGCGATGGTCTGCTGGATGGCCGACAAGCCGCTCGCCAAGGGCGCCAAGCTCACCATCAAGCACACGACCCGGACGGCGCGGGCCCTCGTCAAGGACGTGCGCTACCGGCTCGACGTCAACAGCCTGCACCGTGAGGAGGGACCCGCCGGGCTCGGCCTCAACGAGATCGGCCGGGTCGTGCTCCGGACGACGCAGCCGCTGTTCGCCGACGAGTACCGGCGCAACCGGACGACGGGCGGCTTCGTGCTCGTCGACGAGGCGACGAACGCGACCGTCGCCGCGGGGATGATCCTCGACCAGGGCTGAACGCACCGTCATCGCCTCACCCGGACGGCCGTCGTCCGCACGCCCCCTCAACGTGCATGCGGGCCGGCCGACGGGAAGGACATGACACCCGACCCTGTCGGCCCGGCGCACCCGTCCGGCGCCGCCGAGACGTCACCGACCGTGAGTCCGGTCGACGTCGGTCCGCAAATGCCTGACGCTGCGTGGTCGACACGGCAGGATGGTGACGTTCACCCGGGGTGGGTGGCATTGACAGGACGGACAGTGACGAGCGAAGTGACGACGGGCCACGGCGGCCCGTGGACCGTGGCCCTCCCCGGGCAGCGCGCGGCCGGCGACGCCGACCCCGCGACCGCTGACGGCACCGAGGGCGCGCCGGGCGGCGAGCGGCTGCGGCTGCTCCTCGTCGGGTCCAGCGGCGGGCACCTCGCCCAGCTCACGGCGCTCGACCCGTGGAGCGCGGCCCACGACCGGCACTGGGTGTGCTTCGACACTCCGGACGCCGTCTCGATCCTCGCCGGGGAGTCCGTCACCTGGGCGTACCACCCGACGACCCGGCACCTGCCGAACCTCGTGCGCAACCTCGGGCTGGCCTGGCGGGTCATGCGCGAGGAGCGGCCGGACGTCGTCCTGAGCACCGGTGCCGGGGTGGCGCTGCCGTTCTTCGTGCTCGCGCGCCTGTTCGGCGTGCCGGCGGTCTTCCTCGAGGTCTACGACCGGCTCGACACCTCGACGCTCACCGGCCGGCTCGTCCGGCCGTTCGCGAGCCGGATGCGCGTGCAGGGGGAGGCGCAGCGCGGCCTGTACCGCGACGCCGAGGTCGTGGGGTGCGTCCTGTGAGCGCCGACGGCGGCGCGCGCCCCCGGCTGTTCGTCAGCGTCGGCACCGACCACCACCCCTTCGACCGGCTCGTCGGCTGGGTCGCGGACTGGGCGCGCGCGAACCCGGGCTGGGACGTCGCCCTCCAGCACGGCCGGACGGCGGCGCCGGCCGCTGCGCCGAACCTCGAGGCCTTCGCGTTCTGCGACCACGCCCGGCTCCAGGACCTGTTCTCCGGCAGCGACGCGGTCGTCAGCCACGGCGGCCCCGCGACGATCACCGAGGCGCGCCGTACCGGTCACGTGCCGGTCGTCGTCCCGCGCGACCCCGCCCACGGCGAGCACGTCGACGGGCACCAGGTGCTCTTCGCCGGCCGGCTCGCGGACGCCGGTCTCGTGACGCTCGTCGCCTCGGCGGCGGCGCTCGACGAGGCGGTCAGGGCGGCGGCCGAGCAGCGTCGTGCGGTCCCGGCACCGGCCGGCGGCGGGGCGGCGGCGCAGGCCGCCGTGCCGCCCGGCGTGCACCGGGTCGGGCAGGTCGCGGAGGCGCTCGTCGCCGAGGCCCGGGCCTCCCGGCAGGCCCGTGCGGGCCGCGGTCGTCGTCGCTGATCCTGACCCACTGAGTCACCGAGAGTGACTTCTGGTCGCCCGGTCGCTCCGTGCCCGGGCGGGCGCCCTCGTGTTAGCGTGCTGGTCGTCGTGGCGGTCCGCCGCCACTGAGCCATGTCCGCCGGTCCGGGAGGTCACGTAGCGTGAGCGAACAGGGTCCCGGCCCTGACGCCGAGCTCGACCTCACGGCAGGGTCGCGCGCTGCCCTGCGCCGGCCCCGGCGCCAGGAGCGCGCCGTCCGCACGCGCCGCCGCCGCACCGTCGCCGCCCTCGGCGCGGTCGCCGTCGCGGGGGTGGGCGTGCTCGCGGCGACCCACCGACCGGCCGGCTCGGACGGCGTGACGACCGTCGCCGCCGACGGGTCGTCGTCCGCTGCCGTCCCCGGCGCGACGACCGCCGGCCCGACGGCCTCCGTCACCGGCACCGCGACGGCCACCGCGACGGGCACGGCGAGCGGCACCGCCACCGGCCCGGCCACCGGCACCGCGACAGGCACCGCGAAGCCGTCGAAGACCGCGGCCGCGACGAAGGCCGGCGCCACGTCGTCCGCACGGCGCACGACGTCCGCCCCGGCGCCCGGGCCGACGCCCCGGCTGCGGGCGGGCGGCGCCCCGTTCGCGACGCGCTGCGCGGTGAGCCGCACCCTCGTGCCGTCCTGCGGCGCCTACTGGGGGATCTACTCGCGGCGCTACGGCGGCGGCAACGTCGAGACGACCGTGAAGACCTGGGAGTCGACGGTCGGCCGGCGCTTCGACATCGTGCTCATGTACTACGACTTCTCCGGCCGCAACGGCCCGGGCTGGTTCCCGGACGCGTCGATGAAGAACCTCGGGTCGAGCCGGATCCTCCTGCTGGACTGGGAGTCGCGGAACTTCTCGACGGGCGCGAACTACCGCTGGGCCGACATCGCGGCGGGCAAGTACGACGCGAGCGTCGTCGTCCCGTCCGCGCAGCGGGTCAAGGCGTACGGCAAGAAGGTCATGCTCGGGCTCGACCACGAGATGGACCTGTCCTACGCCAAGCACGGCACGGCCGCCGAGTACAGGGCCGCCTACAAGCACCTGCGGGCGGTGTTCGCGGCCCAGGGCGTCGACAACGTCGTGTGGACCTGGGTGACGTCCGGCTACGTCGCCTACGGCAACGGCCCGCACGTGAAGTCGTTCTACCCGGGCGACCAGTACGTCGACTGGATCGGCTACGACCCGTACAACTTCAACACGTGCCACTCCAGCGGCTGGGAGACCTTCGACCAGACCGTCAAGGGCTTCTACGACTGGTCGGCCGCGAACGGCCTGGGGAGCAAGCCGCTCCTCATCCAGGAGTACGGCATGCACTACGGCGACAACGCGAAGTCGCGGCAGTGGTACCGCGACATCGACGACGTGCTCCGCACGCGCACCCGGATCAAGGCGCTCGTCCGCTGGGACTCCGACACCTCGTGCACGCTGCGGATCGACAGCGGGACCGGGATGGTCGCCGAGTTCAAGGCCGCCGGGCTCGCGGTCGACCGGCCCTGACCGGCCCCGTAGGCAGCCGGGTCAGCTGCTCCAGGGCAGCTCGCGGCCGAGCAGTGTTGCCAGCGCGGCGTTGTGCGGGGCGTAGAAGGCGCGCAGCTCCTCCGCGGTCGCCGGGTCGATCTTCGGCGCCGGCCGGTTGTTGAAGTGCGCCTCCTTGGGCACCGGCCACGGGTCGATGCCCAGGTGCTCGAAGACCGTGTTCATGACGGGCACCGGGTCGGCGTACATCTCCTCGCTGACGACGACGAGCACCCGCTCCCGGCCGACGGCGTCGAACCAGCGCTCGAGCTGCGGCGCGTAGACGCCCCGCTCGCGGTAGGTGTGGTAGTCGTGCGGGCGGCTGTAGTAGTAGGGGTCGGCGGCCATCTTCTCGGCCTCGCCCGCGAGCCGGGAGGGCTCGGCGGCGAGCGCCTCCTCGAAGGTCAGCGGCTCGACGCCCTCGTCGACGCGCTCCCAGTAGTGCGAGTAGGCGCGCTTGACCGGGTCGCGGAGCAGGACGACGAACCGCGCGTCGGGCAGGTCGGTCGCGACCCGCTGCGGCACGTAGGGGTTGAACATGTAGTACGGGCTGGCCTCGCCGGTGACGACGCGCTTGCCGAGCCGGCGCTCGGCGGCCTTGCGGGCGGCCGCGGTCGGGAAGTGCCCGCGGTACCAGGCCTCGCCGCGCGCGTAGTGCCAGTAGAAGTAGTGCGGGCTCTTGTGGTGCTCCCAGCGCGCGACCATCGGCAGCACCTGCGGGTGCTGCTCGATCCAGCGCCACGCGGACGTCGAGCCGCCGCGCTTGGTGCCGAGCACGAGGAAGTCCGGCATCGGCCGCAGCGCCGCCGTGGACTGGCCGTAGGCGCGGATGACGCCCTTGCCGAGGTCCTTCGCCTGCTCGGGGATGAGCGCCTTGACGCGCTTCTCGAGGCCGTTCACAGCGCGGATCCCTCTTTCCTCTGCGGTGCCGGGTCATGCGGTGCCGGCCGGGCGGGGGAGTCCGCCCGGTCACCTGGTTCATCGGACGGCGCGGGGCCGGACTGGACCGTGCCGGGCCCGGCCTGACCTGGCCGGCGGCGCAGGGCGGCGACGAAGCCGTCGAGCCCGAGCGCCCGGCGCCGCACCCAGAGCGTGCCGCCGTAGACCGTGGACGCGACGGCGACCCCGGCGACGGTGTCGGCGAGCGACGTCCCCAGGGCGGCCCGGACGGCGAGCGCCGGTCCGCCGAAGGCGACGACGGCGAGCGCGGCGACCTCGGCGACCCGGCGGTCCCAGGACCGCACACCGAGCCCCCGGCGCAGCTCGAGGGTGCCCAGCGCCGCGTCGGTGAGCAGCGCGGCGCCCCAGCCGATCGCGGCGCCGACCATGCCGAGGCCGGGGACGAGCGCGAGGTCGACGGCGAGCATGACGGCGGCCGCGACGCCGGTGTTCACGGCGGCCCAGTGGCTCTTGCCGGCCATGTTGAGCACGGTGTTCGCGTTGCCGGTCGCGACGACGCCGAGCATCGCGAGCGACAGGATCGTCAGGGCGTCGGCGCCGGCGACGAAGCGCGGGCCGATGAGGGACAGCACCGCCGGGGCGAAGACCGCCATCCCGAGGTACACCGGCCACGTCGAGGCGATCGCGCCGACGGTGCTGAACCGGTGCACCTGCTGCGCCTCGGCGCGGTCCCCGCGGCTGAACGCGGCCGCGACGGCGGGGGCGATGGAGAGCCGGATCGCCTGCATCGCGAGCGTCCCCGAGGTGACGAAGCGGCTCGCGGCGGCGTAGACGCCCGCCTCGACCGGGCCGCGCAGCGCCGCGACGAGCAGGACGTCGGCCCAGGTGACGACGACCTCGAACGTCGCGGCCACCCCGCGCGGGGCGGTGAGCCGCCAGAACCGGCGCGTGACGCCGTCCGCGGGCAGGTCCGGCAGCGGCTGCCCGGCCGCGGCCGCCGCGGCCGCCTTCTCGTGCCCGCGCCGGACGGCGGCCCGC
>JACRAB010000408.1 GCA_016213575.1 Actinomycetota bacterium | reverse complement strand
GTTCGTCGGGCAGAAGCGGTTCAGCCTCGAGGGCGGCGAGAGCGTCATCCCGCTGCTGGACGCCGTCCTGTCCGAGGCCGCGCGCGCGGACCTCGACGAGGTCTGCATCGGCATGCCGCACCGCGGCCGGCTCAACGTGCTCGCGAACATCGCCGGCAAGAGCTACGGGCAGATCTTCCGCGAGTTCGAGGGCACCCAGGACCCGAAGTCGGTCCAGGGCTCCGGCGACGTGAAGTACCACCTCGGCACCGAGGGCACCTTCACCGCCGAGACCGGCGAGCAGACCCGGGTCTACCTCGCGGCGAACCCGTCGCACCTCGAGGCCGTGAACCCGGTGCTCGAGGGCGTCGTCCGGGCCAAGCAGGACAGGCTCAACCGGGGCAGCGCGTTCTTCTCCGTGCTGCCGGTGCTCATGCACGGGGACGCCGCGTTCGCCGGCCAGGGGGTCGTCGCCGAGACGCTCAACCTGTCGCAGCTGCGCGGGTACCGCACGGGCGGCACCGTCCACGTCATCATCAACAACCAGGTCGGCTTCACGACGGCGCCCGCGTCGTCGCGGTCGTCGGTCTACTGCACCGACGTCGCCCGGATGATCCAGGCGCCGATCTTCCACGTGAACGGGGACGACCCCGAGGCGTGCGTCCGCGTCGCGCGGCTCGCCTTCGAGTTCCGGATGGCGTTCGACAAGGACGTCGTCATCGACATGGTCTGCTACCGCCGGCGCGGCCACAACGAGGGCGACGACCCCTCGATGACGCAGCCGCTCATGTACAACCTCATCGAGGCCAAGCGGAGCGTCCGCAAGCTCTACACCGAGGGCCTCATCGGCCGCGGCGACATCTCCGTCGAGGACGCCGAGCGCGCGCTGCGCGACTACCAGGAGCAGCTCGAGCGCGTCTTCGCCGAGACGCGCGAGGCGACCGACACCCCGCAGACCCCGACCGGGGACGTCACCGCGGGGCTCGACCTGCCGCTCGCGCAGCAGCAGGCCGCCGCGAACCAGCACGCCGCGCCGCGGGCGACGGCGGTCGACCCGGCCGTCCTCAAGCGGATCGGCGACGCGCACGTCTCGCCGCCGCCCGGCTTCGTCGTCCACCCCAAGCTCATGCCGATGCTCGAGAAGCGCGCGGCGATGTCGACCGAGGGCGCCGTCGACTGGGGCTACGGCGAGGTCCTCGCGTTCGGCTCGCTGCTGCTCGAGGGCACCTCGATCCGGATGGCCGGCCAGGACAGCCGCCGCGGCACGTTCGTGCAGCGGCACGCCGTCCTCACGGACAAGCTCACCGGCACCGAGTGGACGCCGCTGGCGAACCTCGCCGAGGAGCAGGGCAAGTTCTGGATCTACGACTCGCTCCTGTCCGAGTACGCGGCGATGGGCTTCGAGTACGGGTACTCCGTCGAGCGCCCCGACGCCCTCGTCCTCTGGGAGGCGCAGTTCGGCGACTTCGGCAACGGCGCCCAGACGATCGTCGACGAGTTCATCTCCTCGTCCGAGCAGAAGTGGGGCCAGCGCTCGTCGGTCGTCCTGCTCCTGCCGCACGGCTTCGAGGGCCAGGGCCCGGACCACTCCTCGGGCCGCATCGAGCGCTACCTGCAGATGTGCGCCGAGAACAACATCACGGTGTCGATGCCGTCGACCCCCGCGTCGCACTTCCACCTGCTGCGCCGCCAGGCGTACGCCCAGCCGCGCCGTCCGCTCGTCGTCTTCACCCCGAAGTCGATGCTGCGGCTCAAGACGGCGCAGTCCGCGGTGGAGGACTTCACGACCGGCGGCTTCCGGACCGTGATCCCCGAGGGCCCGAGCCTGCGCTCCTCGGACGTCGACCGCGTGCTCCTGTGCTCGGGGAAGGTCTACTGGGACCTGCTCGCCGAGCGCACCAAGCGCGGCGACACCCGGACGGCGATCGTCCGCCTCGAGCAGCTCTACCCGCTCGACGCGGCCGCCGTCCTCGACGCGGTCGACCGGTTCCCGAACGCCCAGCTCGTCTGGGTGCAGGAGGAGCCGGCGAACCAGGGCCCGTGGCCGTTCATCGCGCTCAACCTGCCCGAGCACCTCGGCGGACGCCCGCTCATGCGCGTCTCCCGCCCGGCCTCGGCCTCGCCGGCGGCCGGCTCGTCGAAGAAGCACGCGGCCGAGCAGGCCAGCCTCGTGCAGCAGTCCTTCGACCGCTGACCGACCCGCTCGCGCCCCACCAGCAGCACCCGGCGGCCCCGCACCCTTCGTCAGGGGCCGGGCGCCGCTGCGCTGCCCGGCCTCGCGGGGACACGCTGCGCGTGGTGTTTGCTCTGCCCTCACATGTGAGGGTGGTGTCGACGCGGGCCGGACGGCGAAGCGTTGCCGGGCCGTCGACCCGGTGCAGCCGTCGATGGAGCCGTCGATGTACGGGGTCCGGGGTGATGACGCCGGCGTCCACACATCGATCGCTGCATCGATGGACGAGGTTGTCGTCGGCGACGCCGAGCGAGTCGGTATCGCCTCCCGCGCGCAGGTGACGGCGACCCAGCACGCGAGGGAGCCGACCCGAGATCACGGTCGCTCTACCGTGCGGGCGGTCGGGAGCGCCGTCCGGGTACGGAGGCCGTGATCGACCTGATGCGGGCACGCGGCACCCTCACGAGTGAGGGCAGAGCAAAGCACGCGGACATGGGTGTGCCCCTGCGCGGGCGGGCGGCCGGGGCAGGCGACAATAGGAGACGTGTACTTCACCGACCGCGGCATCGAGGAGCTCGAGACGCGCCGGGGCGAGGAGGAGGTCAGCCTCGCCTGGGTGGCCGAGCGTCTGCGTGAGTTCGTCGACCTGAACCCGGAGTTCGAGACCCCCGTCGAACGGCTCGCGACGTGGCTCGCGCGACTGGACGACGAGGACGAGTGAGCACGCCCCACCGCACGACGCAGACGGCCGCACGGGGCAGGAGCACGCCTGTCGGGCGACGGACAGACATCGGGGGACGGACAGACATCGGGGGACGGACATGGGACCGGCCGGACAGGACGGCACGACGATGACGGCGACGGACGGCACCGGGCGGTACGCCCCCCGGACGCCCGAGCTGCGCGTCTGCGTCGTCGGCGACGACGTCGTCGCGGGCGTGGGCGACCCGCGCTCGCTCGGCTGGGTCGGGCGGGTCGGGGCGCGGACGTCGCGCACCGAGAGCCTCGTGACGCTCTTCCCGCTCGGGGTGCCCGGCGAGACGACGACCGGCCTGCTCGCCCGCTGGCGGGAGGAGACCGGGCGCCGGTTCGCCGACGCGGACCCGGAGTCGTTCCGGCTCGTCATCGGGCTCGGGCACGCCGACCTCGCCGACGGGATGTCGCTGGCCCGGTCGCGGCTCAACCTCGCGAACGTGCTCGACGAGTGCCTGGCGCGCAACCTGCCGGTCTTCGTCGTCGGGCCGCCGCCGGCCGACCGGGCGCAGCACGCCGACCTCGTCCCCGAGCTCTCCGACGCCTTCGCGGACGTCTGCCTGCGCCGCCGGGTGCCCTACGTCGACTGCTGGCGGCCGCTCGTCCAGCACGAGGACTGGCTCACGGACATGGCCGCCGGCGACGGCCGGCACCCCGGGCAGGTCGGGTACGGCCTCATGGCCTGGCTCGTGCTCCACAACGGCTGGGCCCAGTGGCTCGGCGTCGCCGAGGACTGACCCGGCGCCCGCACCGACGCACGTGCACGACGTCCGGACTCACAGGTCCGGGCTCACAGGTCCCGGCGCCACCACAGCATGCCGTCGTCCTCGGTGCCGACCAGGCCGAACCCGTTCTTCTCGAGCACCCGGCGGCTCGCGACGTTGGTGGCGGCGGTCTCGGCCGTCACGGCGCGCAGCCCGAGCCGGCGCGCGAGGTCGAGCATGCCCGCGAGGGCCTCGGTCGCCAGCCCGGTGCCGTGCACGGACGGCGCGAGCCCGTAGCCGACCTCGACGACACCCGCCACGTCCGGCGCGGTCTTGAAGCCGATCCCGCCGACGGCGACGTCCACGGCGTCCGGCCCGCGCAGCAGCCTCACCTGGAGCGGCCCCCACGGCGCACCGGCGGTCGGGACCGCGTCGTGGCGCAGGGACAGCCCGGCCATGAGGACGTCGCCGTCCGTCGGGTAGTCCGGCGCCCAGGCGCCGTCGTCGACGAGGACGGCACGCACCCGGTCCCGCACCGCGACGAGGTCCGGCCCGGGCAGCGCGACGAGCGCGAGCCGCGCCGTCCGGACGACGACCTCGGCCCGCGCGGGGCCGCTCACGGCCGGGTGAAGACGACCTTGCCGACGAGGTCCCCGGCCGCCATCTTCGCGAAGCCGTCACGGGCGTCCTCGAGCGGCATCACCGAGTCGACGAGCGGTCGCACCCCGGTCTGCTCGCAGAACCGCATGAGCCGCTCGAGCTCCTCCTTGGTGCCCATCGTCGAGCCGACGACGCGCAGCTGGAGGAAGAAGATCCGGTTGAGCTCGGTCGCCGCCGGGTTCGGGCCGGACGTCGCCCCCGAGATGACGACGGTGCCGCCCTGCTTGAGCGACTTCACCGAGTGCCCCCAGGTCGCCGCACCCACGGTCTCCATGACGGCGTCGACCCGCTCGGGCAGCCGGGCGCCGGACTCGAACGCCGCCGCGGCCCCCAGCTCGACCGCCTTGGCCCGCTTCGCCTCGTCCCGGCTCGTCGCCCAGACCCGGTACCCGGCCGCGGCACCGAGCGCGATGAGCGCCGTCGCGACCCCGCCGCCGGCGCCCTGCACGAGCACCGTCGAGCCCGGCTGCAGGCCGGACTGGGTGAAGAGCATCCGGTAGGCCGTGAGCCACGCGGTCGGCAGGCAGGCGGCCTCCTCCCACGACAGCGCCGCGGGCTTGGGCAGGAGGTTGCGCCGCGGGACGACGACCTCGTCGGCGAGCGTGCCCTGGTAGCGCTCCGAGAGCAGGGACCGCTTCGGGTCCATCGTCTCGTCACCGCGGTAGTCCGGGTCACCGACGACGGCGTGGACGACGACCTCGCGGCCCTCGTCGTCGAGCCCGGCCGCGTCGCAGCCGAGGATCATCGGCAGCCGCTCCGCGGGCAGGCCCACCCCGCGCAGGCTCCACACGTCGTGGTGGTTCAGGCTGGCCGCGCGCACCCGCACCCGGGCCCAGCCCTCGGGCACCTCGGGGGCCGGCCGCTCCCCCACGACGAGGGCGGACAACGGGTCGTCGGGACTGGTCGTGGCGGCGTAGGCAGCGAGCATGGCCGCAATCTACGGGTCAGGCACCCGGTGCGCACCGTCCGGGCGGCCTTCTGGGCCGGGGAACGGTACGCACCGGGTGCCTGAGGCGGGACTTCGGGTCTCGCCGTGGGGCCGCCGGGTCGGCGGCCGGTTCCGTGGGGTCAGGCGCGGGCGACGCCGTCGGCGCGGGCCGCCGCCATGACCGCCTGGGCGACGGCGGTGACGACCCGCTCGTCGAAGACGCTCGGGACGACCTCGCCCGCCGTCGGCGCCTCGACGCAGCCCGCGATCGCCCCGGCGGCCGCGAGCTTCATGCCCTCGGTGACCCGGGTCGCGCGGCAGTCGAGCGCGCCGCGGAAGATCCCCGGGAAGGCGAGGACGTTGTTGATCTGGTTCGGGAAGTCGCTGCGCCCGGTGCCGACGACCGCCGCGTACCGGCCGGCGACGTCCGGGTGCACCTCGGGGTCGGGGTTGGCGAGCGCGAAGACGACGCCGCCGGGGGCCATCGTCGCGACGACCTCCTCGGGGACCGTCCCGCCGGACACCCCGACGAAGACGTCCGCGTCGCGCAGCGCGTCGGCGATGCCGCCGGTGACGCCGCGCGGGTTCGTCCGCGCCGCGAGCTCGCTCTTGACCTCGCTGAGGTCGTCGCGCGACGTCTCGACGATGCCGCGGCTGTCGCACACGACGACGTCCTCGACGCCGGCCCGGCGCAGGATCGCGGCGATGGCCACACCGGCCGCGCCCGCACCGCTGATGACCGTCCGCAGCCCCGTGAGCTCACGGCCGACGACCTTCGCGGCGTTCATGAGCGCGGCGAGGACGACGACGGCGGTGCCGTGCTGGTCGTCGTGGAAGACCGGCATCGCGAGCCGGTCCTGGAGGCGGCGCTCGATCTCGAAGCAGCGCGGCGCGGAGATGTCCTCGAGGTTGATGCCGCCGAAGGTCGGCGCCATGAGCGCGACGGTCTCGACGATCGTGTCGACGTCGGTCGTGGCGAGGCAGATCGGGACGGCGTCGACACCCGCGAAGTGCTTGAAGAGCAACGCCTTGCCCTCCATGACGGGCATCGCGGCGCCGGGCCCGATGTCACCGAGCCCGAGGACGGCGGTGCCGTCGGAGACGACCGCGACCGTGTTGCCGCGCCCGGTGTAGACGTCGAGCAGGCCCGGGTTCGCGGCGATCGCGCGGGACACGTCGGCGACGCCGGGGGTGTACGCGAGCGACAGGTCGCGGCGGTCGCGCAGCGGCGACCTCGGGACGACCTCGAGCTTGCCGCCCGCGTGGAGCGCGAAGACCGGGTCGCTCGGGTCGGGCCGGCCCGCGGCCGGGTCGTGCGGGGTGGCGAGGGAGCTCGTGAGCTCCTCGAAGGTGACGTCGAGATCGAGCGGCTCTGCAGACATGGATGACCCCAGGAAGGAAGGACGGCGAGGCCCGCACGCGCCGGGACGGCGACGACGGACGGCCGAAGCGAAAGGTGGGATGTCGAGTGGTGTCTCGACGAAGGAATCGGCGACTCGGTTGCGGTCGCGCGACCTCGCGGTCGCGGCGTGCGCGACACGGTGTGGTCGCTGACACCTGGAGAACGGGGGTCACCCGTGGCAACACTGTGCCACAACAGGACAGCGCCGCGCGAGAGCGTGGGCGACGATGGGCACGTGACGAACGCCTCGCCCGACCTGCTCCCGCTGCCCGGCGGCCTGGCCCTCGTCCGCCTGGGAGCGCAGGCCCGGTCGATGCTGCCGACGCTGCGGCCCGGCGACCGGCTGCTCGTCCGGGCCGGCGCGGGCGCGACCCGCCGGGTCCGCGACGGCCGGCTCGTCGTCGTCCGGCTGCCCGGCGGCCGGCCGCCGTCCGTCAAGCGGCTCGTCCACACCGACGCCGAGGGCTGGTGGGTCGAGCGCGACAACCCGGCCGAGGGGGTCGACTCCTGGCAGGTCGGGTCGATCCCGGACGGCGACCGGCTCGGCGTCGTCGTCGCGCGGCTGTGGCCGCGGCCGGGTCTGCTCCGGACGGCGCCGCGGCGCTGACCCCGCCGGGCCGGGGCGCGGTTCGGGGGTGGCGCCCATGCGCCGTGCAGGGGACGCAGGTAGCGTGACCGGCGTCGGTCCCGACCAGGGGCCGCGCACGAGCCAGACATCATCTTCGACGTTCCACGAAAGGGAGTGACGGGATGCTCAGGCGTCTCCTCGACGCCCTCGCGGGGACCGAGGTCAGCGCGCACTGCGACCTCCCCTGCGGCGTCTACGACCCGGCCCAGGCCAAGATCGAGGCCCAGTCGGTCAAGGCCACGATCGAGAAGTTCCTCGCCTCCGACGACGAGACCTTCAAGGCGCGGGCCATCGCCATCAAGGAAGAGCGCAGCGACCTCGTCAAGCACCACCTCTGGGTGCTGTGGACGGACTACTTCAAGCCGCCGCACTTCGAGAAGTACCCGCAGCTCCACCAGCTCTTCAACGACGCGACGAAGCTCGCGGGCGCGGGCGGCACGAAGGGCTCGACCGACGTCGCCGTCGCCGACCAGCTCCTCGCCAAGATCGACGAGATCGCGGAGATCTTCTGGGAGACCAAGAAGGCCTGACGCTCGTCCGGTCCTCGAACGGCGCCCCGGCCCTGCGGCCGGGGCGCCGTTCGGCGTCCGGGCGGCACCTGCTCCCGGCCGGTCCTCCCGCCTGCGGTTACCGACGGGTAATGTGCGCCGCATGACGACGGAGTCGCAGCCCGCAGCCGACCGTGCCACCGCCGCCGGGGACGCCCCCGCGACCCTCGAGGGGCACGGCGGCACGCTCGCCGTCGCGGCCGCGCGGGCGCACGGGGTCCGCGCGATGTTCACCCTCTCCGGGGCGCACGTCTTCCCGCTCTACGACGGGGCGGTCAAGGCCGAGCCGCCGATGCCGCTCGTCGACGTCCGGCACGAGCAGACGGCGGTCTTCGCCGCCGAGGCGACCGCGAAGCTGACCCGGACGCCGGGCCTGGCCGTCCTCACCGCCGGACCGGGCGTGACGAACGGCGTCAGCGCGGTGACGACCGCGCACTTCAACGGCTCGCCGCTGCTCGTCGTCGGCGGCCGTGCACCCGCCTACCGCTGGGGCACCGGCAGCCTCCAGGAGCTCGACCACCCGCCGCTGCTCGCCCCCGTGACGAAGCGGTCCGCGACGATCGGCTCGACCGACGCGATCGCCGCCGAGGTGGACGCCGCCCTCACGCTCGCGACGAGCCCGCACCGCGGGCCGGTCTTCCTCGACGTCGCGATGGACGTCGTGTTCGGTGGCGCAACCGTGCCGGCCCCGGTCGCCCCCGGGCGGGTGCGGGTCGCCCCCGACACCGACGCCCTCGACCGGGCCGCCGCCGCGCTCGCGGGCGCGCGCCGTCCGCTCCTCGTGCTCGGCTCGGACGTCTGGTCGGACGGCGCCGAGGACGCCGCGGTCGCGCTCGCGACCGAGCTCGGGCTGCCGGTCGTGCCCAACGGGATGGGCCGCGGGATCCTGCCGCCGTCCGACCCGCACCTCGTGACCCGCGCCCGCGGCGCGGCGTTCGGCACCGCGGACGTCGTCGTCGTGGCCGGCACGCCGCTGGACTTCCGGCTCGGCTACGGGCAGTTCGGCGGCAGGGACGGCGCACCGCTCGCGCAGGTCGTGCACCTCGCGGACGACCCTTCCGGCCTCGCGCAGCACGTCGACCTCGCCGCCGGCGTGAGCGGCGACCTCACGCTCGTGCTCGACGGCCTGCGCGAGCGGGTCGCCCGCACCGGCCCGCACCCCGAGGTCGCCGCCTGGACGACCGGCCTGCGCGCCCGGCACGAGGCGGCCCTGGCGAAGGACGCCGCCGAGCTCGCCGCCGAGAGCGACCCGATCCACCCGGCCCGGGTCTACGGCGACCTCGTCCCGCTGCTCGCCGACGACGCGGTCGTCATCGGGGACGGCGGAGACTTCGTGTCGTTCGCCGGCAAGTACGTCGAGCCCGCCCGCCCCGGCGGCTGGCTCGACCCCGGCCCCTACGGCTGCCTCGGCACCGGCCTCGGCTACGCGGTCGCGGCCCGGCTCGCGCGGCCGTCGGCGCAGGTGGCGCTCATGCTCGGCGACGGCGCGGCCGGCTTCTCGCTCATGGACGTCGACACGCTCGTGCGGCACCACCTGCCGGTCGTCATGGTCGTCGGCAACAACGGCATGTGGGGGCTGGAGAAGCACCCGATGCAGATGATGTTCGGCTACGACGTCGCCGCGGAGCTGCTCCCGCAGACCCGGTACGACGAGGTCGTCCGCGCGCTCGGCGGTGCCGGCGAGCTGGTCACCCGGCCGGGCGACCTCCGGGCGGCGCTGCAGCGCGGCTTCGACTCCGGGGTCCCCTACCTCGTCAACGTCGTGACCGACCCGGCCGTCGCCTACCCACGGAACACGACCGGCATCTGACCGTCACCATCTGTTTCCCGCGTGTTGCTCTGAGGTGTCACGGACATCACTCACCCGGACAGGTGACCCATCTCGCCCGTCGGATCATCGGGTTGTAGGATGAATTTCATGGAACCGATCCTCATCCTCGTGACCCTGCTCCTCGTCTCCGTCCTCTCCCCGTTCTTCGGCACCGACACCCGGACCGCCGAGCTCGAGAAGCGTCGCTGGGGCGGCATGCGCTGACCTGGACGCCCCGCGTCCGGCACCACGCGCAGCACCGACCCGCACGACAGGCACCACCCGCACGACTGGCACGACCGGCACGACCTGTGGCGCGCCGCGGGTGCCAGGCGTCGTAAGGTCCCGTCATGGACCGCACCGCCGGCACCGCGGACGCCACGACCGGCCTCACCACCGGCGCGACGACCGTCATGACGACCCCTGACGGCCTGACCGTCCGCCCCGCCCTGGCCGACGAGCTCGAGGCGGCCGGGCTCGCTGTCCGCGACGCCTACGCGGCGGACGGGTTCGCCGCCGAGGGCGGCTACCTCGAGACCCTCGCGGACGCCCGCTCCCGGGCCCGGGACGCGACCGTCGCGGTCGCCGTCGCGGCGGACGGCACCGTGCTCGGCAGCGTCACCTTCGCCCTGCCGGGCAGCCGCTGGGCCGAGCTGTCCCGCCCCGGCGAGGCCGAGTTCCGCGCGCTCGGGGTCACCCCCGCCGCTCGCGGCCGGGGCGTGGGCCTCGCGCTCACGCAGTGGTGCCTCGCCGAGGCCCGCCGGCTGGGCGCGACCCGGCTCGTGCTGTGCAGCCTGGACCGGATGCACGCGGCGCACCGGCTCTACGGCCGGCTCGGCTTCACCCGCCGGCCGGACCTCGACTGGGCCCCCGAGCCCGGCGTGAACCTGCTCGCCTTCTCCCGCGACCTGTGACGCCCGCTCCGCGGGCCCGCAGGTCCTGACCCATGATGCTGACCCACGATCCTGGCTCAGGCTCTTGACTCACGATCCTGACTCACCGTCCTGACGCACTCGTCCGACACACACCCGCCCGGGGCACGCCGAGGGCTGTCACCGCCCGTTAGCCTTCGGTGTGACGTCCGTGAGCGGCGGACGCCCGGCCGTCCGGCCGGCGGTGCGCAGGGGTGCGGGGGTGGGCGATGGCGATGTTACGGCGGCGTCCGGCCGCCCGGGTCGGTGACGACCTGCCCGACCCCACGTTCTCCTTCCTCACCGTCGGCGAGGCCGCCCGGCTGCGCGCGCTGACCCGCGAGGCGTTCGCCCGGCACGGCCTCGAGGTCGACGTCCACGCCGACCACCTGCGGTCGGACGACGGTGCCGGGTACGGCCTGCACAACCTCTTCGCGCTGTGCCACAACGCCCGCAAGGGCGAGCGGGAGTGGCCCTCGATCGTCGGCGACCACGTCGCACGGATGATCCGGGCCCGGCAGGGGCCGGAGCTCACCGACCTGCCCCGCGAGGAGATCCTCGAGCACGCGTTCATCCGGGTCGTCGCGGCGACCTCCCTGCCGGACCTGTCCGGGTTCGGCTACCGGCGCGAGGTCGTCGGGGACCTCGTCGAGCTCCTCGCGTTCGACACCCCGGACGCCGTCGTCCTCATGCCCGACGAGGTGGTCTCCCGGGTCGGGGTCGACGACCTGCGGGCGGCCGGCGTCCACAACCTGCTCACCGAGCCGTTCGGCGGCATCGAGTGGCTCGAGGCCGGTGACGTCCGGTTCGGGGTCGTCGCGGGCGAGTCCGTGCACACCGCGAGCCGGATCCTCACCGTCGACGACGTCCTGCGCCGGGTGCACGGCGAGCCCGACGCCCCGCACGGCACGCTGCTCGCGATCCCCTACCGGCACCAGCTCGCCTTCCACGTCGTGCGCGACGCGAGCGTGCTGCCGACGGTCGAGGCGATGGTGCGCTTCGCGATCGCCGGGTACGACGACGGCGTCGGGAGCATCTCGCCGCACCTGTACTACCGGGCGGCGTCCGGCGCGCTGCAGCAGCTCACCGTGCACGGCGAGGAGGGCGAGGTCTCGGTGCACGTCGAGGGCGCCTTCGCCGACGCCATCGAGGCCGTCATGCCCGAGGGACCACCGCTCGACGGCTGAGAGCGACGGCGGGCAGCGGGCCTCAGCCCTCGTGGTCGTGCTCGACGACCCCGGCCGGCCGCTCGTAGTAGTCCCCGGCCTCGGCGCACCACCACGCCTTCGTCGTCCGCAGCCCGGTCGGCCCGTCGAGCGTGCCGGCGGCGATGACGAGCTTGTCGGGCTGCCGCGCCGTCCGCCAGAACAGCGTGGACCCGCACGTGCCGCAGAACCCGTACTCGACGCCGGGTGCCGGCTCGTACCAGCGCAGCGTGCCGTCCGCGGTGAGGACGACGTCCGCCGGGGCGGCCGCGGTCGCGGCCATGTGGTGGCCGGTGATCCGCCGGCAGCGCGGGCAGTGGCAGTCCCAGACGTCGCGCAGCGGCCCGGTGACGTCGTACCCGACCCCGCCGCAGTCGCAGCGGCCGCGCGCCCGGGGCGGCAAGGAGCCGCTCACCCGGCGTGCCCGAACGTGCGGCGGTACCGGGACGGCGGCGTCCCGCGCAGCCGGGTGAAGTGGTGCCGCAGCATGGTCGCGGAGCCGAAGCCGCAGCGCCGGGCGACCTCCTCGACGGCGAGGTCGCCGGTCTCGAGGAGCTCCTCGGCGAGCGCGACCCGGCGGGCCAGCAGCCACGCGTGCGGCGTCGTCCCGGTCTCGTCGCGGAAGCGCCGCGCGAAGGTCCGCCCGGACATCGCCGCCCGGCGGGCCAGGACGGTGACCGACAGGTCCTCGTCGAGGTGCGCCACCGCCCAGTCGAGCACGGGGGCGAGCGTGCGCGCCTCGACGTCCCGGACCGGGCTCTCCACGTACTGCGCCTGCCCGCCGTCACGCTGCGGCGGCACGACCATCCGGCGCGCGACGGTGTTCGCGGCGGCCGCCCCGAAGGCGCTGCGGACGATGTGCAGGCACAGGTCGATGCCGGCCGCCGTGCCGGCGCTGGTGGCGACCGGGCCGTCCTCGACGAACAGGACGTCGGGCACGAGGTCGACCTCCGGGAAGGCCTCCTGGAACTCCTTCTCGTAGCGCCAGTGGGTCGTCGCGCGGCGACCGTCGAGCAGGCCGGCCCGGGCGAGCACGAACGCGCCCGAGCACAGGCTGACGACCCGTCCGCCGCGGGCGAGGACGTCCTCGAGGGCCGCGACGAGGTCCGGTCCCGGCCGGTAGCCGGTGCCGCAGGCCGGGACGACGACGAGGTCGGCCGTCGCGAGCCGGTCGCGCCGGTGGTCGGCGACGACGCCGAGCCCGGCCTCGCCGCGGACGACACCGGCCCGCGGCGACGCGATGGCGAAGTCCACCGCCGGCACGCCGGCGTCCGTGCGGTCGATGCCGAAGACCTCGCACGCGACGGCGAGCTCGAACGGGGAGACGCCGTCGTCGACGACGGCCACGACGTCCGTCAGGGGGTACCGGCCGCAGACGGTCCGGTCGCAGGCGATGGACACCCGGCCATCATGGGCCGGCACTGGCCGGATGTCTACGAGAAGTGACTTTCCTGCCACTGGTGGCAGACTTTCGGCTCGCGCAGACTTTCTGCCATGACACCTCTTCTGATCCTCGCCCTCGTCGTCACCCTCGCCCTGCTCGCGCCGCTGCTCGGCACCGACAGCCGCGACCTCGCCGGCCGCGGCAACCGCGGCGACCACCCGCTCTCCCCGGACGAGACGGCCACGACCGGCGGGCCCCGCCGGCTGCGGCGTCACCAGCCCCGGTTCTGAGCGCGCCGGGCGGCGGCTCAGGCCTCGGGCAGCCGCCCGACGAACCGCTCGACGTCGACGACCACCCGGGTCACCTCACCGGTGCCGACGAGCCGGCCGGCCCGGTCGGTCGCGGCGACCCGGAAGCGCAGCAGCCGCCCGTCCTGGGCGACGAGCTCGGCGGTGACCTCGACCCGGCCGCCGACCGGCGTCGCGAGCAGGTGCTCCAGACTCACCCGGGTGCCGACGCTCGTGAGGCCGTCCGTGACCGGGCCGGCCGCGACCGCGCACGTGGCGGCCTCGCACCAGGCGAGCAGCCGCGGCGTGGCGAGCACCTCGACGATCCCGCTGCCGAGCGCGAGCGCCGTGTCGGCGGCCGTGACGTCGAAGGTGAGCCGTGCGGTCGGGGGCGTTGCGTCGTCCGGCATGGTGCGAGCGTACGGACCGCAGCCGGCCCTGCACGTCACTAGGCGACGAGACCGATCCGGCGCAGCTCGACGGACAGGTCGTGCGGGTGGCTCGACGCCGCCATCGCGTCGTCGACGGTGACGACCCCGTCGCGGACCAGCGCGACGAGGTGCTGGTCGAAGGACTGCATGCCGTAGTAGCCGCCCTCGGCGACGAGCGCCCCGATCGTGCCGGTCTTGTCCGGGTCGACGATGGCGTCGGCGATCCGGCCGGTGCTCACGCAGACCTCGGCGGTGACGCAGCGCCCGAGCCCGTCGGCGCGCTGCACGAGGCGCTGGCAGACGATGCCCTTGAGGGCGCCGGCGAGCGAGATCCGCAGCTGCTTCTGCTCGTGCGGCGGGAAGAAGTCGATGATGCGGGTGACCGTCTCCTGGGCGTCCGTCGTGTGCAGTGTCGACATGACGAAGTGCCCGGTCTCGGCCGCGGCGATGGCTGCCTTGACGGTCTCCTGGTCGCGCATCTCGCCGACGAGGATGACGTCCGGGTCCTGCCGCATCGCGGCGCGCAGCGCGGTCGCGAAGTCCTCGGTGTCGACCCTGACCTCGCGCTGGTTGACCATGCCCATCTGGTCCTCGTGGTGGATCTCGATGGGGTCCTCGATCGTCACGATGTGGACCTCGCGCGTGGCGTTGACGAGGTTGACCATGCCCGCGAGTGTCGTCGACTTGCCGGAGCCGGTCGGGCCGGTGACGAGGACGAGCCCGCGCGGCTCGAGGGCGAGCGCGGCGACCGCGGGCGGCAGCCCGAGGTTCTCCAGCGGGACGGCGCCCACGGTGACCCGGCGGAACACCAGGCCGGCGGTCCCCCGGGCCCGGAACGCGTTGACCCGGAACCGGCCCAGCCCGGGGATCGAGTAGGCGAAGTCGGCCTCGTGGCTGCGGGAGAACTCCTCGGCGAGGTCGGCGCGCATGACCTCCGCGACCATCGCCTCGGTGTCCTCCGGAGTGAGCACCGGGGCCTGGAGCTTGCGCAGGCGCCCGTCGATCCGGACCCGTGGCGGGGAGCCGACCTTGCAGTGCAGGTCGGACCCGAAGAGCTCGACGAGCGCGCGCAGGTACGGCTCGACGGTCGCGGAAGACGTCAGGGGGTCCACGTCCGTGGTGTCGGCCCCTGCGGTCCGCTCCTTGAGCGCCGCGCCGCGTGGGTCGTCGAACCCGTGTGGGACGATGACGCGGTGCGCCGTCGCGCACGAACGACACCTCGAGGAGTTCCGATGAGCAAGCGCGCCCGTAAGCGCCGCGCCCGCAAGGGCAACTCCAGCAACCACGGCAACAAGCCGAACTGCTGACCCGGCGTCCGACGCCGTCCCGCACGGGACCGAGAAGGGCCCCGGGCGGCGGCCGGGGGCC
>JACRAB010000404.1 GCA_016213575.1 Actinomycetota bacterium | reverse complement strand
TGACCTGCTGGCGTTGTGCAAATCGCTGTACCGGCGAGAACCGCAGGCGCTGCTGTTCAGCGTGCGCGGCCTCGATTTTGACTTCGGCACGACGCTTTCGCCCGAAACCGAACGCGCGGCGCAGGAGGCCGTGCGTCGGATCCCCGCGCTGCGGCCCGACGTCATGCTCCTCGACGTGAAGCTCCCCGACGGCTCCGGCGTCGACGTCTGCCGGCGGGTGCGCGGGGTCGACCCGGCGATCGCGGCCCTCATGATCACGACGTACGACGACGACGAGGCCCGCGACGCCGCGCTCGCCGCCGGAGCCGCCGGGTTCGTGCTCAAGGAGGTCGAGGTCGCCGACCTCGTGCGCGACGTCCGGCGGGTCGCCCGCGGCGACGTCCTGGTCAGCCGGGTCGCGGACCTCGCCGCAGGCCCCGACGGGGACGTCGACGTCGAGGCCGGGTTGCTCGACCGCCTCACCCGGCAGGAGCGTCGCGTGCTCGACCTGGTCGCCGAGGGGCTGACGAACCAGCAGATCGGGGAGGCGCTGGGGATCAGCCCGAAGACCGTGAAGAACCACGTCACGTCGGTGCTGCTCAAGCTCGGCGTCCGGTGGCGGACGCAGGCGGCGGTCTACCTGGCCCGGGCCGCCGGGACCGGCGGGACCCACCCCGCCGGTCGCCCGGAGTGAACGGGCCGGCGAGGGCCGCGCGGTGACCTCCGTGCGCACCCCCCGGGACGCCGCCGCGATGGTGCTGCTCGACGTCTCCGGCGCCGTCGTCGCGACGAACCCGGCGTGGGACGAGTTCGCCCGTGCGACGGGTGCCGACCCCGCCCTGTTCGCGGTGGGGTCGTCGTCCGCCGCGTTCTGCCCGACGGCCGGGCTGCCGTCCTCGACGCTGACCGAGCAGGTGCTGGCCCACGCCGTCCGCGGTGACCACGCCGTCCCGATGCGGCTGCAGGTGGACTGGGCCGTCCCGGGCGGCAGTCGGCCCTTCCTGCTGCACGCCGCGAGCCGGTTCGCCGACGACGGGTCGTGCCTCGGCGCGACGATGACCCTGGAGGCGGTGCCGGGCCCGGGGTCGTCCCGCCGCGGCGCCGACAGCTGGACGCGGCTGCGTGACCCGGAGCGGCTCATCACCCACACCCTCGACACGGTCGACGACGCGGTGGTCATCCTCGAGGCGCCGTCGCTGCTGCCGGTCTACGTGAACAGGGCGGGGCTGACCTGGCTCGGCCCGGCCGCGGACCGCGTGCCCCTGCGGGGCTCCGGCCGGCCCCTGTCGGAGGCCGCGCTCGACGAGATCCTCGGGGCGCTCGAGCAGGTGGCCTCGGCAGCGGCGGACCGCATCGACCTCACGGTGCCCGCCGTCCGGGACGACGGTGAGCAGGTCTGGCTGGACCTGCGGCTGTGCGCGCTGCCGTCGGCCGGGGCACGTCCGGAGCACGTCCTCGTCGTCGCGCACGACATCACCGCGCAGGTGCGCACCGAGGAACGCCTGAGGATCAGCGAGAAGTCCTTCCGCGCCGCCTTCGAGCGCTCGCCGATCCCCACCTCCGTCACCCTCGTCGACGAGGACGACGGGGGGCGCCGGATCGTCATGGCGAACCAGGCGCTCGCGGACGTCCTCGGGCTCCCGCTGGACGACCTGATCGGCCTGGATGCCGCCGTCCTGAACGACCCCGAGGAGGAGCGCGAGGCCCGCTCGCTCGCGCAGGCGTTCGCGGCGAGCAGCCACGAGCACTTCAGCCGCCGCAAGCGCCACACGAGACCGGACGGCGCCACCGTCTGGTCCGACGTCTTCGTGACCCGCATCGACGTCGCGGGTGACGAGGCCACCGCGGCGCTGGTCCACCTCCTCGACGTGACGGACCGGGTCCTGCTGGCGTTCCGCAAGCAACGCCAGCAGGACGCGATGACGGCGCACGCCACCCTGGTGACCTCCGTCCTCGCCGGTGACGACCAGAGCCTCGTCGAGCAGCGGATGCTCGACAGCCTCCGGGACGTCTTCGCGGCGGACGACGTCCTGCTCGCGGTGCAGGACAGGTCCTCGGACGAGGTGGTCGTCGTCCGTGGCTCCGGCCCCCGGGCCGCCCGGCTGGCCGCCGCCCGGGCGCCGCTCGACCCGGACGTCGTCCGGTCCCACTTCGAGCACCGGCAGACCATGCTCACTCCCGGGCGGGATGGCGCCGACCTCGTCGCCGCGGCCCGGTTCGACGTCGACTCCCGGCTCGGCTGGGTGGCCGTGGCCCGCGCGGTGCCGCCGTTCGACGCGGACGAGCTGCAGATCCTCGGCTCCTTCAGCCGGCAGTCCGCGCTCGCCCTGGAGCTCGGACGGGCCCGTG
Organism: Actinomycetota bacterium; assembly: GCA_016213575.1. GTDB lineage: Bacteria > Actinomycetota > Actinomycetes > Actinomycetales > Kineosporiaceae > R-H-3. Next base: position 7,291 of record JACRAB010000404.1, on the reverse strand, counting down.
CCGACCAGGACCGGCTCGGCCGGCTCGAGGAGCGCCAGCGGCTGGCCCGCGACCTGCACGACACCGTGCTGCAGGACCTCATCGCGATCGGGGTCCAGCTCGGGCTGCTCCGGGGCACGCTGACCGGGCAGGCCGAGTCCCGCGTCGTCGAGGTCATGCGCGAGCTCGTCGGCACCGTGCGGACGCTGCGCGGCGCGGTGTTCCAGCTGCGGCGACCGCTCGAGGAGGACTCGTTCGAGGACACCGTGCGCGCCGTCATCGGCTCCGCCGCGCGGGCGCTCGGCCACCAGCCGACGCTCACGGTCAAGGGTGACCTGGGCCGGGTCCCCCGCAGCCTCGTGGCCGACCTGGCGGCGGCGCTCCAGGAGTCGCTGAGCAACGTCATCCGGCACGCCGCCGCCACCACGACCCACGTGAGCGTGGACGTCGCCGACGACCGGATCGTCCTCGAGGTCGCCGACGACGGGGCGGGCCCGAGGACCCAGGGGCCGACGGCCGGTCACGGGCTGGCCAACCTCGCCGACCGGGCCCGGGCCGCCGGCGGCACGAGCGTCCTGCGACCGGGAGCGGTCCGCGGCGCCGTCCTGACCTGGCAGGTGCCGGTGCCGCCGCCGGACGACACGGGGTTGCCCGTCGGCACCGGAACGGCGTAGACCGGCAGCCGTCCTCGCCCCGTCCTCCTCGCCCCGGGAAGGCCGCCATGCCCGCCGAAGACCTCGCGCCCGTCGAGCTCACCGTCGTCGACACCAACGGCGCCGCGTACACCCCCAGGCCGATGCCCGGCCTCGGCGACGGGCTCGAGGTGCTCCCGCTCGTCACCGACCCCGACACGGGGATGCAGGTCATGAAGGCGGTCTACCGCGCCGGCTTCGTCAACCGGTGGCACACCCATCCCTGCGCGCACGGGATCTACGTGCTGTCCGGCACCCTCGTGACGCACCAGGGCAGCTTCCCGGCGGGGAGCTTCGTGTGGTTCCCCGAGGGCGGCCGGATGGAGCACGGGGCGTCCCCGGACGGCGACGTGACGATGCTCTTCGTCACGAACAAGCCGTTCGACATCCGGCACGTGTTCGAGGAGTGAGAGCGCGGGAGCGCGCTCCCCGCCACTCCCAACGTATAGCCGACCCCGGGGCTTGCGGCAAGACCCGTGCCGTGCAGCACGATCGACGGCGTGAACCTGCGGACCACCAGTGCCTTCGACCTTCCCGACCACCTCTCGCGCAAGGCCGACCCGGCCCTCGTCGCCGCCGACGAGCAGCACTTCGCGGCGATCGCGCAGACCCTCGACGACACGATCTCCGACCTCACCGACCGGCTCGCCGCCGAGCGTCGGGCACCCGGTGGCAGCGGCCAGGAGGCGATGGACCGGGACCTCGAGGTGCACCGGCTCACCGCCCGGCTGCGCACCCTGCGCCGCTTCGGGCTCGACCTGTGCCTGGGCCGCGTCGTCGCCGCGGACGACGCCGCGCCGGTCTACGTCGGGCGCCTCGGCCTCACCGACAGGGCGGGCCGCCGGCTGCTCGTCGACTGGCGATCCCCTGCGGCAGAACCGTTCTTCGGCGCCACCCACGGCGACCCGATGGGGCTGACGAGCCGCCGGCGGTACCGCTGGACCCGTGGCCGGGTCAGCGACTACTGGGACGAGGTCTTCACCCCGGACGGGTTCGACGGCCACGCCGCGCTCGACGACCAGTCCGCGTTCGTCGCGAGCCTCGGCGCCGACCGGTCGGCGCGGATGCGCGACGTGCTCGGCACGATCCAGGCCGACCAGGACGCGATCATCCGGGCCGGCTCGAGCGGCGCCCTCGTCGTGGACGGTGGCCCGGGCACCGGCAAGACCGTTGTCGCCCTGCACCGGTCCGCCTACCTCCTGTACTCCGACCCGCGGCTCGGGCACCGCCGGGGCGGCATCCTCTTCGTCGGCCCGCACCAGCCGTACCTCGCCTACGTCGCCGACGTCCTCCCGAGCCTCGGCGAGGAGGGCGTCCGGACGTGCACCCTGCGCGACCTCGTCCCCGAGGGCCGGACGGCGTCCGACGAGACCGACCCCGTCGCCGCCCGCCTCAAGTCGGATGCGGCGATGGCGACGGCGGTCGACGCCGCCGTCCGGATCTACGAGGAGCCGCCCACGCGCGGCCTCACGGTCTCGACCCCGTGGGCCGACGTCCGGCTGGAGCCCGCCGACTGGGCCGAGGCGTTCGACGCCCCCGCTCCGGGCACCCCGCACAACGAGGCCCGCGACGAGGTGCTCGACGCCCTGCTCGACGTCCTCGTGGACCGGCACGGCGACGAGACCGACGACGACGTCCCGCCCGAGCAGGTCCGCCGTGCGCTGCGGCAGGACGCGGCGCTGCGGACGACGCTGGACCGGGCCTGGCCGATGCTCGAACCGACCGATCTCGTCGGCGACCTGTGGACCGTGCCCGCCTACCTGCGCGCGTGCGCGCCGTGGCTCGGGCCGGACGACGTCCGGGCCCTGCACCGCGCGGACGCGCAGGCCTGGACGGTCGCCGACCTGCCGCTCCTGGACGCCGCCCGGCAGCGCCTCGGGGATCCCGAGGCGTCCCGGCGGCGGCGCCGGCACGCGGCCGCCGTCGAGGCCGAGCGGGAGCGCAGGAACCTCGTCGTCGACGACCTCGTCGCGTCCGACGACTCCGAGATGCTCGTCATGTCGATGCTCCGCGGGCAGGACCTGCAGAGCGTCCTCGTCGACGACAGCACCCCGGCCGGGCCCGACCCGGACCTGCTCGCCGGCCCGTTCGCGCACGTCGTCGTCGACGAGGCGCAGGAGCTCACCGACGCGCAGTGGCAGATGCTGCTGCGGCGCTGCCCGTCCCGCAGCTTCACCGTCGTCGGCGACCGTGCCCAGGCCCGGCACGGGTTCGCCGAGCCGTGGCGCGAGCGCCTCGAGCGGGTCGGGTTCGACCGGATCGAGCAGGCGTCCCTGAGCATCAACTACCGCACCCCCGAGGAGGTCATGCGCGAGGCCGAGCCGGTCATCCGGGCGGTGCTCCCGGACGCCAACGTGCCGACGTCCGTGCGCAGCAGCGGCATCCCCGTCACCCACGGCCGCACCTCGGACCTGGCCGCCGTCGTCGACGGTTGGCTCGCCACGCACCCCGAGGGCATCGGCGCCGTCGTCGGCGACCCGACCTTCCCGACGACGGGCCGGGTCAGGTCGATCACCCCCGAGCTCGCCAAGGGGCTCGAGTTCGACCTCGTCGTGCTCGTCGACCCCGACGCGTTCGGCGAGGGCGTCGAGGGGGCCGTCGACCGGTACGTCGCGATGACCCGGGCGACCCAGCGGCTCGTCGTCCTGACGAGCGGCTGACCCGGTCGCGGATTCGTCCTACATCTCACACGGCGTTCACGTCCAGGTCTTGGCAGCGGCGATCACGGGGCTTACCGTCAGCGCAACCCGCCCCCGGAGGTCCGCATGTCCGCCGAAGCCCTGGTCACCGCCGCGCCCGACGCGCTCTCGGTCTCCCACCCGCTCGACCCGCTGAGCGCCGAGGAGATCACGGCCGCCGTCGCCGTCCTCAAGGCCGGGCCGGCCGCGGCCGACTCGTTCCGCTTCGCGGGCGTCGTCCTGCGCGAGCCGGGCAAAGCCGCGCTGGCCGGTGACCTGACGGTCTGCCCGCGGGAGGCGGCCGTCGTCCTCATCGACCGCTCGGACGGCGCTGCCTACGAGGCCGTCGTCGACCTGGGCCACGGCACCGTCGAGGCCTGGCACGCCGTCGAGGGTGTCGGTCAGCCGCCGATCATGCTCGACGAGTTCGAGGAGTGCGAGGTCAACTGCAAGGCCGACCCGCGGGTCGTCGAGGCGCTCGCCCGGCGCGGGCTCACCGACCTGGACCTCGTCTGCATCGAGCCGTGGTCGGCGGGCTACTACGGCATGGACGACGAGGGGCGGCGCCTGCTCCGCGCGCTCGTCTACGCGCGGATGCGTGCCGACGACAACCCGTACGCGCACCCGGCCGAGGACCTCGTCGTCGTGTACGACCTCAACGCGGGCACCGTCGTCCGCGTCGAGGAGGGGCCGCTCATCCCGGTGCCGCGGCAGGAGGACAACTACCTCCCCGCCGACGTCGGGCCGGCGCGCACCGATCTGAAGCCGATCGAGGTCGTCCAGCCCGAGGGGCCGTCCTTCGTCGTCGACGGCCACCACGTCCGCTGGGCGGACTGGTCGTTCCGGATCGGTTTCACCGCCCGCGAAGGGCTCGTGCTGCACCAGGTCCGGTTCACGGACAAGGGCGAGGACCGCTCGGTGCTGCACCGGGTCTCGCTCTCGGAGATGGTCGTGCCGTACGGCGACCCGACGACCGTGCAGTACCGCAAGAACGCCTTCGACGCCGGCGAGTACAACATCGGGGCGCTCGCGAACTCCCTCGAGCTGGGCTGCGACTGCCTCGGCGAGATCCGCTACTTCGACGGCCTGGTCGCCGACAGTCGCGGCGTCCCGCTCGTCATCAAGAACGCGATCTGCATGCACGAGGAGGACGACTCGATCCTCTGGAAGCACTACGACTTCCGCACCGGGTCGAGCGAGGTGCGCCGCTCCCGCAAGCTCGTGATCTCGTTCATCGCGACGGTCGCGAACTACGAGTACGGCTTCTACTGGCACCTCTACCTCGACGGCACGATCGAGTTCCTCGTCAAGGCGACCGGCATCCTCTCGACGACCGCGCAGCAGCCGGGCGAGCGGACGCCGTACGGCCAGGCCCTGAACAACGACGGGCTCTACGGCCCGATCCACCAGCACATGTTCAACATGCGCCTCGACTTCGACCTCGACGGGGAGAGCAACGCCGTCTACGAGGTCGAGACGGTGACGCCCGAGGACAACCCGCACCACAGCGCGTTCCACACCGTGGACCGGCTCCTCGAGCGCGAGCAGGACGCGATCCGGGTCGCGGACGCCTCCAAGCACCGCTTCTGGAAGGTCGTCAACCACGGCCGCCGCAACGTCGTCGGCGACCCGGTCGCCTACAAGCTCGTGCCCTCCGACGCGATCACCCTCGCGGCCGGCCCGCAGTCGTCGGTCGCCCAGCGGGCCGCGTTCGCGACGAAGAACCTCTGGGTCACGGCGTACGACCAGAGCGAGCGGCACGCGGCCGGCGAGTACCCGAACCAGAGCCGCGGCGGCGACGGTCTGCCGGCCTGGACGGCGGCCAACCGGCCGATCGCCGACACCGACCTCGTCGTCTGGTACTCGTTCGGCATGCACCACGTCGTCCGGCTCGAGGACTGGCCCGTCATGCCGCGCTCGCACGTCGGCTTCGCGCTGCAGCCGTTCGGCTTCTTCGACCGCAACCCGACGCTCAATGCGCCGCGACCGACGCCGCACGGCGGCGGGCACTGCGCGTCGGCGAACGGCGGGGCGTGCGGCTGCGAGCACTGAGGCGCGGCGGCGGGCGCCCGTCCCGGGCGCGCGGACCGGTCAGGAGCCGGTCCGCGCGAACGTGCGCCGCTGCCGCTCGCGCCAGCCGCCCGGCCGGTAGTAGCGCTCCGTCCAGCCGGACGTCTCGTCGAGGTGCCCGGCGCCGGCGGTGATCGCCTCGGCGTCGTTCGCGTCGAGGGTCGCCCAGTTGCGGAAGACGAAGTGCATGAAGAGGCGCTGGTACTCGGTGAGGTAGATGTCCGCGACGCGGCGGGCGGCGGCCCCGCGGACGACGACGGTGTTCTCCTCGTTGTCCGTCGTCGAGTTGTCCGAGTAGTTCGCGGACCCGGTGAAGACCGTGGGGGAGTCGGTGAGGGGGTCGACGAGGATCACCTTGGTGTGCACGAACTTCACCCACGTGTTGAAGCCGGTGAGCTGCTCGTCCGCCCAGCCCTCGAGCGTGGGGTGCTGCAGGTAGTCGCCCCATGACGTGCGCACGTCGGGGTCGGTCGTCGGCACCGCGGCGGTGCGCGGCGGGCGCTTGTCGAGGAGCACGGTCCGGACGACGTCCCGGTCGTGGCCGAGCACGTCGCGGAAGACCTTGTGCAGCCCGAAGGCGCCGGTGATGTGAGCGCTGTCCGTGGCGGCGTCGAAGGTCCGCGCGTACCAGTCGAGGAGCGGGCTCTTCGTGCCGCGCGGCGACAGCACCGCGGTGACGCCGTCCGGCGGCGGCACCGTGGTGTCCACGGGGTTGCGGGTCTCGGTCCAGGTCCGTGCGACGGCGGTGCCGCTCGTCTGGTCGGCGAGCAGCGCCCAGTAGTCGACGAACTGCCCGGCGACCGCCGGGTCGTGCACGAGGTGGCCGACGTTGAGGTGCCCGAAGAGCGCGCCCTGCGTGAGGTTCGTCGACCCGGTCCACACCGAGACCGGCTGCCCGTGACGGGTGAGCACGAGGAACTTGTTGTGCTGCAACGCAGACTTCAGTGGGGCGGTCCGCCACGTGACGACGCCGTCGAGGCCGGCCGCTGTCACCGCGGCCCGGTTGTCCGCCGCCGTCCGGTCGGCGTCCTTGCCGGCCGCGGTGGCCGCGTCGGAGTCCTTGTCGCGGCCGTGGACGACGAGCGCGACGTCCGCGCCTCGCGCGGCCGCCGCGGCGAGCGCCTGCAGCCCGGTGCCCCAGGTGAACTCGTAGAACGCCCCGCGCAGCCCCCACTCCGGGCCGCTCGCCCGGCCGACGAACGCGAGGAACGCCTCGGCCAGCCCCCGGGAGAGCCATCCGAACGCCGGGTGGCTCTCGTCCGCGCCCGCCGGCGGCATGCTGAGCCCGAACCGCTTGGTGAACGCCTGCGACCCCGCGACGCCGCGGTTGAACCAGACGCCGTGCGTGCCGTCGTCCTCCGGCTCGGTCCGCACCCGGACCGACGCCTGGAGCAGCGGCTCGAGCGCCCCCGGAGCCCCCCGCCACGCGACGACGTCGTAGGTGTACTCGTGGTCTGGCTTGGCGGTGTAGTCGCCCCACTGGAAGCCCTGCACGGGGTGGTCGCGCAGCGAGAAGTCCATCCCCGGCGACGGGTGCGGCACGAGGCTCGCGAACGTCTTCAGCCCGCGCAGCCAGTAGCTCTCGTCCTCGGTGTGGTCGGTGCGGCGGACGCCGAACCCGAGGCACCCGGCGGGGTCGACGAGGTCGAACCCGAGGAGCACCGCGTGGGTGCCGGCGACCGCGTGGACGGTCAGCCCGCCGACCGTGCTCGACGACCTCATGGGACGACCTCCGACGCGTCGTGACGAGTGCCCGGACGAGCACCTTATTCCGGGCGGAGGCCGCTCACGGCGGTGCACGTACGTCCACGCCGCTGCCGGACGACGACCGCCGTCCGGCAGGATGCCGTCATGACCACCGAGCCCGCCATG
>JACRAB010000407.1 GCA_016213575.1 Actinomycetota bacterium | reverse complement strand
GGGTGTGCTGGGGGGGACTCTGCACGCCCGCCACGGGAGTACACGCAGATGACCTCCGCTCCGTCCCGCCACCGGCGCTCCCTCGGGATGCTGGTGGCCGCCGCGGCCGCAGCACTGTCCGTCACCGCGGTCTCGGTCCTCGCCGACCCGGCCGGAGCCGCCGTCCCGACGATGTCGACGACGCCGACCACCTACGCGGGTGCCGCCTTCCCCGCGACCGTCACCTCGCCGTCCGCCGACAAGCCGCAGAGCAAGCTCTGGTTCGTCGACAACACCTGGTGGGGCCTGTTCACGACGACCACGGGTGTCGTCATCCGTGAGCTCCAGACGAACCACACGTGGGTCGACACCGGCGTCCTCGTCGACAGCCGGCTGACGAGCACCGCGGACGCGCTCTGGCAGAACGGCAAGCTCTCGATCGTCAGCCGGACCTCGAGCGGCACGGTGCGGTACTACCGCTACTCGTACACCGCCGGGACGCGCACGTGGAGCCTCGACGCCGGCTTCCCGGCGAACATCTCCACGACGGGCGCCCGCACCGCGACGATCGCCATCGACAGCAACGGCATCGTCTGGACGACGTTCGCGAAGGCGACGGTCATCTACGTCTCGCACTCCACGACGGCCGCGGCCACCACGTTCACCGCGCCGGTCGCGCTCCCCGTCCCGGACTCGACCGTCACCTCCGGGGACCTGTCCGGCATCATCGCCTTCGGCGCCAACAAGGTGGGCGTCCTCTGGTCCGACCAGGAGACGGCGGCCCAGCAGCCCGCGATGCGCTTCGCGTACCACGTGGACGGCGACCCCGACACCGCGTGGACCGTCGAGACCGTCTACCAGGGCACCGGCGTGGCCGACAACCACGTCAACCTCAAGACGATCGCCAACGACGCCCAGGGCCGGGTCTTCGCCGTCGTCAAGACGTCGTTCAACGTCACCGGCGGCGGGCCGACGGCCGACATGCTCCGCGTGCTCTCCCGCAGCAACACCGGCGTGTGGTCGATCGCGACGCTCGCCAGCGTCTCGGACGACGTGACCCGGCCGCAGATCGCCATCGACCAGCAGGGCGGCAGGCTCTACGCGCTCTACACCGGTCCCGAGGCCGGCGGCACGATCTACTACAAGTCCTCGCCTCTCGGCACGATCTCGTTCCCGCCGGGCAAGGGCAACGTCTTCATGGAGTCCGCGGGCGCCGTCCTCAACAACGTCAGCCTCATGCGCGACATGGTGAGCCCCACGACGGGTCTCGTCGCGATCGCGAGCGACGACACGAACGACCGGTACTACCACGCCGAGCTCTCGCTCCAGGCGGCCGGCGACACCTCGCCGCCGACCGCGGTCACGGCGATCAGCGCGGTGCCGACCGGCACGACGGTGAACCTCACGTGGAGCGGCGCGACCGACAACGTCGGCATCGACCACTACAACGTCTACCGGAACAGCAGCCTGCTCAAGACCGTCCCCTCGTCGCCGACGTCGGACGCCGGGCTCGCCGACGGGACGTACACGTACGGCATCGCCGCCGTCGACGCCGCCGGGAACGTCGGGCCGGTCGTCAGTGCCGGGGCCGTGACGATCAGTGGCTCGGAGCCGCCTGCGGGTACGATCGCCTTCGTGTCGGGGAGCACAGCATCCGTCGGCCCGGGGACGTCGCTGGTCGTGAACAAGCCGGCCGGGACGGTCCAGGGCCAGGTCATGGTCGCCACGGTGAGCGTGCGGGGCAACCCGACGATCACCGCGCCGGCCGGCTGGACGCAGGCCGTCGTCACGACGAACTCGACGACGATGCGCCAGGCCGTCTTCACCAAGCCGGCCGGTGCCGCGGAGCCGGCGACGTACACCTTCACGCTGTCGCAGTCGAAGAACGGCGTCGTCCAGGTCGACACCTACAGCGGCGTCAGCACGACGACCCCGGTGCGGTCGGTGGCCGGGCAGCTCAACGCCTCGTCCTCGACGATCTCCGCGCCGTCGGTGAGCGCCACCGCGGGCGACCAGGTCCTCGGTCTCTTCAGCCAGGCCCGGTCCTCGACGGTGACCCCGAACACCGGCCTCACCAAGCGGCTCCAGGTCGTGAACTCGACCGGCACGAGCTTCGTCACGGAGGCCACGGGTGACCGCAAGGCCACCGTGACCGGGCTGACCGGGGCCCTCACCGCCTCGGCCAACGGCTCGGCCGCGAGCATCGGCCAGACCCTGGTCCTGCGAGCGGCATGACGCAGACGGCGGACAACGGCACGGGCGGGAGCCCCCGTCGCGGCGAGACGATCGCCTCGACGGGGCCCCTGCCCGGACCGGCGCGCCCCGCGGACGGACCGGAGACGGTCAGCCTGCGGCGCGCGGACATCCGTCGGGCCGAGCAGCAGCGGACCACGGACGGTCGGAGCGGGGCCACGGACGGCCCGGACACGGTGAGCCTGCGACGCGCGGACATCCGCCGCGCCGAGCAGGAGGCAGCGAAGAAGGGCGGCAGCGCGGCGCCCGGCACGTCGGAGATCGACCTCGGCACCGCCGGCGGGTCGGGCTCCGCGGGCCCCGGCAAGGGCCCGGCGGGCAGCCCCTTCGGTCGGTGGCGTCGGCTGCCGCTCAAGGCGGTGCTCGTCGGCGTCGTCGTCGCGGCGGTCGCGGTGCCGACGCTCCTCAAGGTCACGGGCACGGACTCCGTCGTCCTCGGCCTGCGGGACGACGACCGCCCGCGCGACAGCAGGAGCGGCAGCGCGGACCCGACCGACCCGTCCGTCATCGGCGACCCGGCCACCGGGGCGGCGACCGGGCCGGCCCCGGTCATCGGCGGGGCCGTGGCCACCACCGGGCCGGACGGCCGCACGACCACCCGGAGCGCGCCGCCGCGCGGCGGCGCGACGGCCGGGCCCGACGGGCCCGGCAAGGGTGCGGTCCCGGTCGTCCCGGGCGCGTCGTTCTACGTGTCGCCGAACGGGTCGGACTCCGGCTCCGGTGCGGCGAACGCGCCGTTCGGCACCATCCGCAAGGCGTTCGAGACGCTGCGGCCCGGCGACACCCTCGTCATCGGCGACGGCGTCTACACCGAGAAGCTCGACGACGTGAAGAACGCCCGGGGGACGGCGTCCGCACCGATCACGGTGAAGGCCGCGCCGGGCGCGCGCCCCGTCGTCGAGGGCCTGCTGTGGTTCCACGACGCCGACTACTGGCACGTCTCGGGCCTCAACGTCCGCTGGGACGACTCGGACGGCAAGGGCCCGCACATGATGAAGTTCGCGGGCGGCACCGGGTGGAGCTACACGGACGCCGAGATCTCCGGTGCGCGTGCGTACGCGGCGATCCTGCTGTCCGACAACACGAGCGCGTTCCGGCTCGCGAACCTCTACGTCCACGACACCGCGGACACCCACGGCACGAACCAGGACCACCTGATCTACGCCAACGCCGACACCTCCGGCGGGGTCATCGAGCGGTGCATCCTCGCGGACAGCCCGAACGGCCGCGCGATCAAGATCGGCGTCCCCGACGGCTCGTCCGACGTCACCGGCAACCTGACCATCCGCTACAACACGATGTACAACAACCTGGGCCCGAGCAACGTCCAGCTGTCGTACAACGCCCGCAACGTGAAGATCTACCGCAACATCATGGTGAAGCCGAGCTCCGGGACGGAGAACGTCACGGGCTTCAACCTCGAGGGCAGCGGCAACGTCGTGTACGACAACCTCGTGTACCAGTCGGCCGGCGCCGCCCAGAAGACCGACGGGCTCAAGGACGGCGGCGGCAACGTCGTCGCGAACCCCGGCTTCGTCAACGCGGCCGGCGGCAACTTCCGCACGAACTCAGCCAAGGCGAAGGCCTACGGCCGCTACGGCGGCTGACCGAGCTCTCGTCCCGCACCGGCGTGCACGGCGGCCGGCGTGCCCAGGACAACAGTGCGAACTTCCCGATTCAGCGACGGGGCCACGTCCCGCGCGGCAAGGATTGACCAGTGAGCGAGCAGACCACGTCGACGCCAGCGCCCGCCTCCTCGACCCCGGCCGCAGGCCCCCGGGTCGTCGTCGTCGCCCAGGCGGCACCCGCCCAGGGCGGCATCGCGAGCTTCGCCGAGAACATCGTCGCCGACCCGACGCTCAACCGCGTCGCCCGGATGACGATGCTCAACACGACGCGCCAGGCCGTCCGCACCGCGGGCACGCTGAACCTCGGCAACCTGCGCAACGTCGTCGCCGACGCGTGGCGGGTGTTCCGCGCCGCGCGGTCCGCGGACGTCGTCCACGTCCAGTCCGCGCCGGGCCGGCTCTTCCCGCTCGCCCGGATGGTGACGCTGTGCGTCGCCGGCCGGCTCGGCGGCGCCGGCGTCCTGTGCCACGTGCACTCGGGCCGGGTCAACGGGGGCAACGCCGACGGGTTCGCGCCGTCGAAGCCGTACCTGTTCGTGCTGCGCCGGCTGCCGCGCTCGGTGCGCATCCTCACCGTCTCGAACGCGGGCACCCGGGTGCTGTCGAAGCTCCTGCCGAAGCACCACGTCGAGACCGTGGACAACGCGGTCGACGTCTCCCGCTTCACCCTCGCCGACCCCAAGAGCGAGCCGGTCGTGCTCATGTTCCTCGGCACGATCTCGGCCCGGAAGGGCCTGTACGACCTGGCGGACGCCGCTGTCCTGCTCAAGGAGCGCACCGACCTGCCGCCGTGGGAGCTGCGGGTCGTCGGCGGTGCCGCCGAGGTCGGCGAGGAGGAGGCCGAGGCGATCCGCTCGACGTGGCGGGAGAAGGGCCTCGGGGACTGCCTCGTCGGCCCGCTCGCGGGCCAGGCCGTCGTCGACGCCCTCGCCGCGGCGAGCGTCTTCGTCCTCCCGTCGCACTGGGAGGGCCAGCCGATGGTCATCCTCGAGGCGATGTCGGCGGGTCTGCCGATCCTCTCGACGACCGTCGGCGCCAACGTCGACGTCGTCGGCCCGGACGAGGGTGTCCTCGTGCCGCCGCACGACGTCCCCGCCCTCGTCGACGCGCTCGCCGACCTCGTCGCGGACGCCGACACCCGGGTGCGGCTCGGCCCGGGCGCCCGGGTGCGCGCCGAGACGGCGCACGACATGCCCGTCCTCGCCGGGCGGCTCGCGGCGCTGTACGAGCAGGCCGCCCGCCGGTGAGGCTGCTCGTCGTCGCCGAGGACGCGCCCGACCGGTCGGCGACGACGGGGAACGGCTCGACCATGATCACGGCGCACCTCGTGCCGCTGCTCGCCAAGGACGCAGAGGTCGACCTCGCGTACTTCGACGACGGGCGCCGGACGGTCCCCGACGACGTCCGGGACGCCTGCCGCCGCGTCGTCGCCCTGCCGGTCCGCCCCTCCCGCCAGGCCCTCGTCGCGACCCCGTTCACCCGGCTGCCCCGGGCCACGTGGCGGCGCGCGTCGGGTGCGGCCGTCGCGGCCGTCGCCGGGCTCGCCGCCGAGTCCGACGCGGTCTGGGTGCACGGCCTGCACGCCTTCGCCGCCACCTGCGCGGCCGTCGAGCCGCTCGCGACCTCCGCGAAGCCGCCCGCCGTCCTCGCTCACGAGGTGGACCCGTGGGCCGACCACTGGCGGCAGCGGGCGAGCAGCCGCACCGGGGCCGCCCGCCGCTACGACCTGCTCCAGGCCGCCCGCGCGCAGGCCCTTGAGGAGCGCACCTCACGGCTGGCCCGTGCCTACGCCGTCGTCGCCCC
>JACRAB010000402.1 GCA_016213575.1 Actinomycetota bacterium | reverse complement strand
GGTATCGCCGCAGCGAGAGGAACGACGACACGCCAGCGATCAGCAAACCGACCACGAAAAGGAAGGGGACGATCGACAGCGCGTCGCCGACGGTGACGTAGTTCTCGACGAACCGCAGCGAGTTCTTCAGCCAGCCCTGCACGGCGAAGTGCGTGAACGCGACGAGCACGCCCGAGGCGAGGACGGCGCCCAGGAAGGCCGCGATCATCCCCTCGAGGACGAACGGCAGCTGGATGACGAGGTTCGAGGCGCCGACGAGCCGCATGATGCCGGTCTCCCGGCGCCGGGTGAACGCCGTGAGCCGGATCGTCGTCGCGACGAGCAGGACCGTGCAGAGCAGGGTCAGGCCGGCGACGAACCAGGCACCCCACTTGAGGCCGTTGAGGAGGGCGAAGAGCCGGTCGAGGAGCTGGTTCTGGTCCTGCACGCGTTCGACGCCGGGCTTGTCCCGGAAGGCGTCCGACACGACCTGGTACTGCTGCGGGTCCTTGAGCTTGACCCGGAACGACTCGGGGAGCTGGTCCGCGACGACGTTGTCCGCGAGGACGCTGCCCTTGAACTGCTCCTTGAAGTGCGCGTACGCCTCTTCCTTCGACTCGTAGTACACGGTGTCGATGTAGGGCTTGAGCGCGGGCGAGCCGAGGTCGGCGCGGATGGCGGCCGTCTGCTCCTGGGTGACCTCGCCGTCGGCGCAGCTCGTCGAGTCGGAGTCCTTGCCGCACAGGAAGATCGAGACCTGGACCCGGTCGTACCAGTAGCTCTTCATCGCCGAGACCTGCTTCTGGGCGAGGATCCCGACGCCGAGCAGCAGGAGCGACACGGTCGTCACGAGGATGACCGAGATCGTCATGGACAGGTTGCGCCGCAGGCCGATCCCGATCTCGGACAGCATGAACTGGAACCGCATGGTCTGTTCGCCTCTCTCAGCGCGCGTAGCCGTAGACGCCGCGGTCCTGGTCCCGGATCAGGCGGCCGTCCTCGAGCTCCACCACGCGCTTGCGCATCTGGTCGACGATCTCGTCGTCGTGGGTCGCCATGACGATGGTCGTCCCGGTCCGGTTGATCCGGTCGAGCAGCCGCATGATGCCGACGCTCGTCGTGGGGTCGAGGTTGCCGGTCGGCTCGTCGGCGAGCAGGATCGCGGGCCGGTTGACGAACGCGCGCGCGATGGCGACGCGCTGCTGCTCACCACCGGACAGCTCGTGCGGGAAACGCTGCTCCTTGCCGGCGAGACCGACGAGGTCGAGCACCTCGGGCACCGTGTGGACGATCGCGTGGCGCGGCTTGCCGATGACCTGGAGCGCGAACGCGACGTTCTCGAAGACCGTCTTGTTCGGCAGCAGCCGGAAGTCCTGGAAGACGACCCCGATCTGGCGCCGCAACTGCGGCACCTTCCACCCCGGGAGCCGGGCGACGTCCTTGCCCGCGACGTGGATGACTCCGCGCGTCGGCTTCTCCTCCTTGAGGCTGAGCCGCAGGAACGTCGACTTCCCCGATCCGGACGCACCGACGAGGAAGACGAACTCCCCCTTGCCGATCTCCAGGCTCACGTTGTCCAACGCGGGCCGGGTGGTGCCCTGGTAGATCTTCGTGACGTTCTCGAAGCGGATCACGGAAGGTCGTCCTCGGCCGGTCTCGGGGTCAGGTCCGTCGTCACGGAACGTATCCGCAGCGACACTGTGTAGCAGGCGTACGTCGTCCGGCCTGATCAACTCTATGCACACGGAGCGGGCCGGGCGGTCCGCCACGCACGCGGCGGACCGGGGTCCAGTGTCACACGCCCGTAAAACCAGTTGCGCGCACCGGGCCGCGCGCGTCACGCTCACGACGTCCGCGTCGAGGACAACCGCGCCCTCCCCCTGGTGCGCACCGATCGGAAGGAGACACGTCATGGCGCCTGTCAAGGGCTGTGCCCTGCCCATGTCCTTCCGAACGAGGAGTTCCTCCGTTGACCACGTACGACCTCACGCACGACCTGGACGACCCGTCTGACGACGGCACCCACATCCCCGCGCGCCGCCGGCGCGCGGGCAAGAACGGACGCCGGGTCACGGCGTCCGACCTCGAAGGCCCGGCCCCGGGCGAGCCGCCCGGGCGCGGCCATCGGGACGACCGCTCCGACGGCTTCGACGACCCGTCCGACCTCGCTCCGGGCGCGCTCACCGAGGACGACCTGCCGGACGGCGTCACCTACTCCTCGTGGTTCGGGTCCGAGCACGGCCCCACGCCACGCCCGGAGTGGGTCATCACCGACCACAACGCGCTCGACGTCGAGCGGGGCGTCGTCAAGACGGGCAAGGAGGCCGACGTCCACCTCGTGGAGCGCTGGCTGCCCGGCACCGACGCCGTGACCCTGCTCGCCGCCAAGCGCTACCGGTCGAGCGAGCACCGCCAGTTCCACCGCGACGCCGGCTACCTCGAGGGCCGCCGGGTGCGCCGGTCCCGCGAGATGCGGGCCATGCAGCGGCGCACCGAGTTCGGCCGCGAGGTCATCGCCGGGCAGTGGGCGCGCGCCGAGTTCGGCGCCCTCTCCCGGCTGTGGTCGATCGGCTTCGCCGGCGGCCGGGCGCTCGTGCCCTACCCGGTGCAGCTCGACGGCACCGAGATCCTCATGGAGTTCATGGGGACGCCGGACGGCGTGGCCGCACCCCGGCTGGCCGCCCTGCGACCGGACGGCGCACTGCTCGCGGACCTCTGGGAGCAGATGCTCGACGCGCTCGGGACGCTCGCGCTCGCCGGGTACGCGCACGGCGACCTGTCGGCGTACAACCTGCTCGTCCACGAGGAGCGGCTCGTCCTCATCGACCTGCCGCAGGTCGTGGACGTCGTGGGCAACCCGCAGGGGCCGGCGTTCCTCGCCCGGGACGTCCAGAACGTCGCGACGTGGTTCGTCGGCCACGGGCTGCCGGAGCACCTCGCGGACGTCGGGGAGATCACCGCCCGGCTGCTCGGCGACGCCGGGCTGCGCTGACGGGACTGCGCCGACCGGGAAGGCCACGCGGGGCAGGGCACGACGGACGGCGACCGGCCGCAGGGGCTGGCGGGCG
>JACRAB010000403.1 GCA_016213575.1 Actinomycetota bacterium | reverse complement strand
GGTACCCCTCGGCCAGCACGGCGTCGACCTCCCCGTGGACGAGGCCGACCAGGGGGAGGGGGGTCGCCGGCGGGCGCCCGGTGCCCGCGGGGAGTCGCGCCTTCGTCGGGTCGCCCAGGGCATCGAGGACGGCGCCGTCCAGCGCGCTCGTGGTAGTGACCTCGAGCCGGCGCGCCTCGCCGTCCGCTCGCGGCCACGCCGACTCGAAGGCACCCCCGCCCCGGGTCGCCCACCAGCAGCGCCGCAGCGCGGGCGACGTGACGACGGCGACCTCGGTGGTCCCCCGGACCTGGAGCGCGACATGGACCCGCCAGTTCGGGTCACCCCGCACGAAGAACGTGGTGCCGTCGATCGGGTCGAGCACCCAGACCCGCTCCGACTCCCCGACACGACCGAGTTCCTCACCGAGGAGCGCATCGCCCGGCCGAGTCTGCGACAAAGCCTCCCGGTGCAGCCGCTCGACGGCCCGGTCCGCCTCCGTGACCGGTGAGCCGTCGGCCTTCGGGGTCGCCGCGACGCCGGCCTCGAAGTGGGCCGACGCCAGGTGCGCCGCCCGGTCCGAGACGTCGAGGGCGAGCCGGAGGTCGTCGGCGAGGTCCGGCGCCGGCACCGGCCTCTCCAGCAGGACCGCGGCGAACCACGGCCCGTCGAAGTCCCGCCGGCCGACCTCACGGAACCCGAGCCGGGCGTAGTAGGACCGCAGCGCAGCGTTGCCCTCGACGCAGTCCAGGCGCACCGTCGGCGCCCGCGCCGCCCGGGCCTGCTCATGCACCCACGCGAGCAGCCGCTCGCCGATGCCGAGCCGGGCGAAGCGCCTGCCGACGACGAGGCCGTGGACGTACGCGGCGAAGGCGTGGTCGGCCTGCCAGATCTGCTCGTCCCCCCACAGCAGGCGCAGACCGCCGGCGACCTCGCCGTCGTCCGTCTGCCCGACGTGCCACTGCCCGTCCACCACCTGGGCCCGCACGTCGTCCCGGGTCACCTCGCCGTGGCCCCACTGCTCGATCCCCCGCGCCGCCAGCCAGTCCTCGGCCTCCACCCGGAGTCGGTGCAGCGCACCGACGTCGTCGCGGGTCGCCGGGCGGACGGTGATCTCCACCCGACGACCGTAGCCGCAAGCCCCGGTCATTCGGTGTCGTGACAACGATCCCGGCCCCCGCTGCGTGGTAGGCAGTACGGACGTCACGAGGAGGCGGGATGGGCACGGGACCGGTTCGCCGTCCGACGGCGGACGACGACGCGACCCGGCCGGACGACGACCCCAGCGGCGCGGCGCCGGACCACGACGCGGAGTTCGTCGCGTTCGTCGGCGCCGCCGGGCCGTACCTGCTGCACGTGGCGGAGCTGCTCTCCGGCGACCGTGCCCGGGCGCAGGACCTCGTGCAGACGACGTTCGAGCGGGTGTACCGGTCGTGGCGGACGGCACGCGCCGGTGACCCGTGGGCGTACGCGCGGCGGGTCCTGGTCAACCTGCGTGTCGACGGGTGGCGGCGCACCCGGCGCGAGGTGCTCGTCGCCCCCGAGGCCCTGCCCGAGAACGCGTCCGCCGACCACGCCGCCGCGGTGGCCCGTCGTGCCGTGGTGGTCCGTGCGCTGGCCCGGCTGCCCCTGGCGCAGAGACGGGTCGTCGTCCTGCGGCACCTGCTCGACCTCACCGAGCCCGAGGTGGCCCGGGAGCTGGGGATCTCGGTGGGGACGGTCAAGTCGCACAACGCCCGCGCGCTTGCCCGGTTGCGCGAGCTGATGCCGGAAGGGGACCGGTCATGAACGAGGCAGTCGTGGCCCGGCTGCGCGACGGGGCGCACGACGTCCCGCCGGCCCGGGTCGACCCGGGAGCGGTGCTCGACTCGGCCCGCAGGGCGTTGCGGCGGCGCCGGCGCCTGCAGTCGTGCGCGGCGGTCGCGGTCGTCCTGCTGGCCGGGACGCTCACCGGCCCCGTGCACCTGCCCGGGATCGGCACGGTCGCCGTCCCCGGCAGCGCCACGGTGCG
Source organism: Actinomycetota bacterium (assembly GCA_016213575.1). Classification (GTDB taxonomy): domain Bacteria; phylum Actinomycetota; class Actinomycetes; order Actinomycetales; family Kineosporiaceae; genus R-H-3. The sequence goes on along the minus strand of JACRAB010000403.1, from coordinate 27,487 downwards.
CAGGATCGCCGGGCTCGGCGGGGACGCCCCCGGGCCCGCTGCGACGGCCCGGGAGACGGCCCGGCTCGAGCGCGCCGTCCTGCCCGTCGCCCAGGAGCTGCAGGCGACCTGGTTCGAGCGCTCCTCCTGCAGCATCCTCGTCTACCGGCGCGGCGTGTTCAGCGCGTCCGGCACGTGCACCGGCCGGCCGGGCGAGCGGCGGTTCGACAGCACCGCCCGGACCGACTTCGAGCGGCTCGCCGAGGCGGTCCGGCGCAGCGGCGTCCCGACCGACGAGCTGGCCGACGCCACGTACGCACCCGACGGCAGCGTGCGGACCGCGGTCTTCCTGCGGGCCGGCGGCGGCATCGACCAGGAGGACAGCTACGTCTACTCGCCGTCCGCGCAGCCGCAGGTGCCCCGGACGGCGCTCGGCCCGGGCACGGTGACCCCGGCCGGGACCACCGGATGGTGGTTCGTGAGGACGCCGGGCGACTGAGGCCCGGCCCCGCGCGTCACACCGGTGCCGGGGCGTCCTCCGGGGAGCCCGCGGGCGCCTCGGCGCCGGCTGCGGCCGCCGGGTCCATCCACATGACCTGCCAGCCGTGGCCGTCGAGGTCGTAGAAGCTGCGCGAGTACATGAAGCCGTGGTCCTCGGCGCCGTCCGCCTCCCGGCCGCCCGCCGCGAGCGCCGCCGCGCCGACCGTGTCGACCTCGTCGCGGGACGAGACGCTGAACGTGAACAGCGCCAACGTGTGCGTGGTGGGGTCGGCGACCGGCAGGTGCGCGAACTCGGCGAACTTCTCGCGGACCAGCAGCATGACGAAGGCGTGCTCGCCGACGAGCATGCAGGCGGACGTCTCGTCGGAGAACGCCGGGTTGAAGCTGAACCCGAGCGCGCCGAAGAAGGCCCTGCTGCGCGCGACGTCCGCGACCGGGAGGTTGACGAACAGCATGCGACCGGGGTGCGTGGGAGCGGTCATGACGGGTCTCTCCGGTTTCGGTGGGGCGGCGGGGTTCGGGCTGTAGATCGGTACGGACGGCGGAACTCATCGGGTCCGCGCGCTCCGGGTCAGGACAGCGGGTCGAACATGATCTCCCGGACCTCCTGCGCGCACCGGCACGCCGCGGCGATCCTGGCGGCCCACTCCAGCGCCTCCGCACGCGTGGCCACCTCGATGATCGAGAACCCGCCGACGACGGCCTTCGCCTCCGGGAACGGGCCGTCGGTGACAGCGCCGTCCGTCGCGACGATGCTCGCCTGCTGCCGCTCCAGCCCGCCGCCGAAGATCCACACCCCGGCGTCCTTCGCCTCCTGGACCACGGCGTGCGAGGCCTCCCCCACGGCGGGGAAGTCCGCTTCGGCGATGTGGTCCATCGCGCCGTCGTCGAACGAGATGAGGTACCGCTGCATGCTTGGACTCCTCTACCGGTGGGCCGCTGCGGGCGATCAGCCTGGCCGGGACGCAGCGGCCCCGGCCTCTAACGGCGAAGGAGACCACCGAGGGACAGGGAACTGAGCGGGTCCGGGGCGTGGAACCCGTCGCTCGTTGCACATCCCGAGCGGTGGACTACGGCGTCAGCAAGTCCCTGCTGTCCGCCACCCAACGGAGCTCGGCCGCCTCTTCGTCGACCGCGCCGTCCGCGACCCAGGTGCGCTGGGGCTCGACCCCTCGAGCGGCGAGCGCCAGCTCGAGGTCGATGGTCGCCTGCCCGCGCCGGACGATCGCGTCGACCACGTCGAACGGCGGCGTCGGGCCGTACGCGGCGAGGAAGCGCCGGATGCGTTCACGACGGTCCGGGACGGCCGGAAAATGGTGCCAGTCCAGGCAGTGCTCGTCCGCCCGGGCCGGCGCGAACCAGAAGAGCGCGTAGGCGAGGTCGCCGACGGGATCGCCCGGGTGCAAGTAGTCCCAGTCGAGCAGTGCCACGGCCCGGCCGGCCCGCCAGACGAAGTTCCACGGCCCCGGGTCCCCATGACAGAAGGCCGTCCCTTCCTCCACCGGGACGGCGAGCAGCGGGTGCCCGAAGGCCGCATCTGACGGCGGCACCCAGGTGCGTGACGCATCGTGGATCCGGCGCAGCAGCCGGGCGGCGGACTCGAGTCCCTCGACGTCGTGCTGGTGCTGCCAGGCGGCGCCACCGGCGTCGCCGTCGACGAAGCGCAACGTCTCCGTCGTCCCGTCGTTCGACAAGGGGTCGGGGACGACGTCCCCCAGCCCTTGCGCGCGCAGGTGCCGCAGGAACGCGTGCACCGTTGCCGTCTGTGCGCACGCGGGCCGGGTGACGACGCCCTGGGTGATGCTCACCGGCCGAAACTCGGTGTTCGTCTCGGCCGCCCGGTCACGTGCCGTCGTTCGATCGTCTGGGGACACGCCGCCACTGTGCCATCGGTCCGGCAGACGTATCAGAACGATCTTCGTGCGGTCCTACCCGTGCCGCGCCCGATCCGCGGCGACCGGCCCATCGTGCGAGGGGAACACCATGAGGACGACGTACCGCACCGCGAGGCTCGCGGCCGCTGCTCTCGTAGGGCTCGGGGCCGGCCTCGCGCTGGCGGCCTGCGGTCCCGCCGGGCCCACCGGCACCGGGACCACCGGCACCGCAGCAGGAACGCCGAGCAGCCCGGCCACCACGGCGGCGGCCCCCGACGACGCGCCGCCGACGGTCCAGCAGGTCGACTCACGGCCGTCGTCCGCGTCCCCGACGACGCGTTCCTCGGGCGGTGCCTCCCAGGGCGCCGTCGCGGTGAAGAAGCAGCCGGGCACGACCGCCCCGCGCGAGACGATCTACGCGGAGCTGGTCGACGCGTGGCGGGCGACACCGGCCGGGTTCGGCGTCAGCTACGACAAGGTGACCCGCCTCACCGGGCAGGAGGCGATCGACTACCAGAAGAAGCACTGGCCGGACGAGGAGCCGTACAGCGACTACTACCTCAACGAGAACCCCAAGCTGCGCAACATCGTCGTGTCCCCCGACGCCGTCATCAACGGCAACCAGCAGCTCGGGCCGGGCAACGGGACGCAGTCGGGCCGGTTGACGCCCGACGAGCTGGTCGACGCCGTGCAGGAGAACCCGCGCACCCTGGTCAGACTCGTCACGCAGGTCGTCGACGGCCGCACCCAGGTCGTCCGGATCGACGAGATCTACACGCCTTGACCCGGGCCGGCGTCGTCGAGGGCCCCGGAGAGCACGGCCCGGACGAGCTCGGCCCGGCTGCGCACATCGAGCTTGCGGAAGATCCGCCCGAGGTGGAACTCCACGGTCTTCACCGAGAGGAAGAGGGTCGCGGCCACCTCGCGGTTCGTCCGGCCGGCGGCGACCGCGCGGGCCACCCGCAGCTCGGCGCCGGTCAACGGCTCGGTCCACGCAGACCGCACCTTGACGCCGCTCGCGCGCTGCTCGTCCCGGGCCTGCGCGACCCAGGCCGTCGCACCGGCCAGGGTGAGGTCGTCGATCGCCTCCCGGAGCAGGGCCCGTGCCCGGGTGCGGTCGCCGGACCTGCGCAGGGCGGCCCCGGCGGCGAGCCGTAACCGGCCGCGCCACAACAGGTCGGCCTCCCCGTCGAGGTCGGCCACCACGCCGGACACGTCGGGCGGCGGGGCACCGGCGGCGCCCGCGATCCAGACGTCGGCGAGCGCGAGCGCGGCCCGGGAGTCATGACGCGGTGCGTCGCCGAGCCGCTTGGCCATCGCGTCCCGGACGGCACGTGCCTCGTCGTGCCGCCCGGCCCCGGCCAGGGCCACGGCGGCGTCCAGGTGCTCCGGCTGGGTGACCGCGAGCCGGTCGCCGACGAGCAGGTCGCCGAGCAGGGCGCCCGCCTCGGCCGCGGCGCCCGCGTCGGCGACGCACAGGTGCGCGAAGGTCTCGGCCCACAACGCATCCGCGACCCGGTACCACGAGTCCGTCGCGCCGGCGACGGCCCGGGCCTCCCGGGCGCAGGCCACCGCGACGGCCGGGTTCCCGCGGATCCCCTCGACGACCGCGACGGCGGTCAGCGCGTCGACGAGCTGCGTCGGCCGGCCGGCGTCCCGGGCCAGGTCGAGGGCCTCCTGGGCGAGGACCTGGGCGGAGGCGGTGCTGCCGGCGGAGTAGTCGCACCACGCGAGCCCGCGGAGCACCTCGCCGACCGCGGCCAGGTCCCCCGCGCGGCGGCGCGTCTCGAGGGCGAGCATCACGGCATCCCTGTGCCGCAACGGGTTCCCGCTCCACATCAGCGCCTGGACCGCGGTCTCGAGCAGCTCGGGCGCGTCGGCGAGCAACCGACCGTCCTCGAGCAGGCGGACCGCGGCCTCGAGCGCGGGCAGGCCCTCCGACGGCCGCTCGGCGTTCAGCGCGGCGAAGCCGTGGACCGCGTTCGCGAGGAACGCCTGGTACGGGTCGGACGGGTCGTGCGCCGTCCGCACGCGCTCGGCGGCGGCCTCGACGCCGTCCGGGCCGCCGAAGTGCATCGTCGGGTTGACCGTCGCCGCGAGCGCCCGCACGACCCGCTGCCGGTCCCCGGCCCGTTCGGCGGCGGCCGCGGCGTCGCGGTAGCGGTCGACCGCCGCGGTGGGCGACCCGCCGGTGGCGGCGACGACGCCGTGGTCGAGGAGCAGCCACCAGCGCTCGATGTCGTCCTCGAGGCCCTGGAGCGCACGGTCGGCGAGTGCGGAGCCGACCTCGACGTCGCCGGCGGCGATCCGGCTGCGGGCCGCGCGGGACAGCCGCACCGCGACGCGCCGGGCGTCGGTCCCGATCCGGGCCGCCGCCTCCCAGGACATCGCCGCGGACCGGTGCGCCCGGGCCGACTCGGCACGCTCGGCGACCACGTCGAGCGCGACGGCGAGAGGTTCGGACGGCGCGGCCGCAGCGTCCGCGCGGAGCCTCGTGACGGCGTCCGACGGCCCGCCGAGCGCTTCGACGGCGTCCGCGACCGCGGACCGCACCGCACGCAGCCGCGCCGCGGGGACCGCCCGGAGCGCCGCGCTCCGGGCGAGCGGGTGGCACCACAGCGGCCCGGCGGGACCGAGCGTGAGAACAGCCGCGGCCTCGAGGTCGTCGAGACTGCCCGGCGCGAGCCCGGACGCCGCGAGGGCGGCCGGCAGACCGGCTGCCGCGGGGCCCTCGCAGACCGCTGCGACCGCCGCGGCCGTCCGGGCCTCCGGCCCGAGCGCGACGATCCTGTCGAGGTATCCGTGCTCCGGGGTCGACGGCGGCAGCGGGCTCGGCAGCGGCTCGGCCCCGGCGCGCGCGCCCGGGCCCAGCGCAGCGACCACCTCGACCAGGGCGAGCGGCAGCCCCCCGCAGTGCGCCGCCACCGTCTCGGCCACCCCGGCGGCTGCGCCCGCGGACCGGGCGAGCGCCACGGCGTCAGGATCCGTCAACGGTCCGAGGTCGAGGACCGGGACGGAGGCGAGCCTCGGGGGCGACCCGGCGCCGTCCGTCACCCGCTCCGCGAGCAGCACGCCGACCCGGTCGTGACCGAGCCGGCGGAGCACGAAGCCGAGGCAGTCGACGGTGGCGTCGTCGAGCCACTGGACGTCGTCGACGACGAGGAGCAGCGGGCCGCGTGACGCCGCCGCGGCGAGCAGCGCGAGGAGCGCGCCCGCGACCGCCTGCCGGGGGACGCCGTCCGGTGCGGCGGAGGTCACCGCGGCCAGGGCGTCCCGCTGCTCGTCGAGGAGGGCGGCCCCGGCGTGGTCCAGGCGGCGCACGAGCGCATCGACGCCCGCGTACGGCCAGTCGCGCTCGGCGGGGACGGCGGCGCACGCCGCGACCTCGACGTCGCGCTCGCGGGCGACGTCGGCGACCGCCGCGAGCAGGCTGGTCTTCCCGACACCCGCGGTGCCGCGCACGAGCAGCGCGGCCGGGCTGCCCTCCGGGCGGTCGAGCAGCGCGAGAGCGCGGTCGAGTTCCGCGGCCCGCCCCAGGAGCATCCCGCGAGTCTAGGAGGCCGCGGCCCGCCGGCGGAGGCCGTGCCAGGGATTCCCCCGGTGCGGCAGGGTGCGCGCGGCACGCAGCCTGGACCCCGCGGCCCGGGGTGGGTCGCCGGACGAGGAGGACCCATGCGAGGCCTGCACCGCACGACGACCACCACGCTCGGTGGTCTGCTGCTCTTCACCGGCGCCCTCACGGGGTGCGGGTCGGCGGGATCCGGGACGGCGTCCGGCGCCGCGGCCCCGGCGGCGAACCCGGCCGCCGCGTCGACGACCGCCCCGGAGCCGGCGCCGGCGGCCTCGTCGAAACCGGACGCCGACCCGGCTCCGGCCGGTACGGCCTGCTCGATGCTGCCGAAGGCGGACGCCGAACGCATCCTCGGTTCGCCGGTGACGAAGACCACCGCCGCCAAGCTCGGCGCCGGCGGCGCTCTGCCCAAGCTCGACGGGTGCGTCTACAAGACCGCCGTCGGGACGATCGGCTACGACGTCCTCGACGTCAGCCAGCTGCCGGCGCCGGCCGTCGCAGCACTGCTCAAAGGCCACAAGCCGCCCGCCGGCGGCGACATCACTCTCTTCGAGCCGGGGATCTCCGAGGACGACACCGGCTGGGTCCTCAAGGTCGAGGCCCGCCGGGTGGCCTTCGTGTACGCCGTCGTCGGGGACAGGATGGTCTCGGTCAGCGCCTCGGGGGCGTCGGCCGACGCCGCGCAGAAGGCGACCGTGGAAGCGGCGACGGTCCTGGCGGGCTGACGGTGTCGCTGTGCCGGGAACGACGGTGGTCAGCTGCTCCCGGGCGCCGGACGGGAGGGTTCGGGCGAGCCGACCCAGGGGGACCGGGTCGAAGGGCGGCCGACGCTTACGGCCCCAGGACGACCTTGCGCCCCTGGCCGAACTCGGGGGCATCGGCGCTCGTGACCATCGCGTAGACCTCGCCCGGGACGCCCGGCAGTGCGGCTACCTGGCCGGCGACCGACAGGAGGACTTCCTCGTCCGCACCCGAGACGAAGAAGACGTAGGGCCCACCGATCTCCTCGCCGTCGTCGAAGACCTCGGCCTGGTCGAGGTCTTCCAGGAACGCCTCGATGTCCTCGATCCACGGGAAGGGGTAGCCCTCGGTGGCCGTCCTCACGAGCGGCACCCAGATTTCGACGACGAGCTCGTCCACGACGCTCCTGCCTGACCGGTCGGTGCTGGACTGCGACGAGAACGGACACTAGGACGGGCCGACGGGTGGCACCGGGTTTCGGGGTCTTCGTGCCCCGCCTCATTCCGTGGCTCGACCGAGTCAGGTTGCGCCGGTTCTCTCGGTTCGTCCCGGCGGCGCGCTGCCAGGGGCTGGTGTCCAGGGCGGGGTAGCGCCGCGCGAGCTGCGTGAGCGTGGTCGGGCGTCCCGGTACGGATGCCCTCGCGGGGGAACCCGAACAGGGTGAGCCGGGCCGGGGCGACACGGGGGACGACGTTCCAACACGCGGGGCGAAGATCGAGGTCAGCACCACCACCGCTTCGTCATGCACCTGACTTCCGGACCGAGCCAGTCAGGCGGGGTGAGGGACCTGCTGGGCGGCCTCGACCGGTCCGTGGCGCCGGACGCCTCGGACCAGCAGGTAGCCGATCATCCAGAACTCGCCCACGCTCGCCGGGACGGTGAGGGCGTCCACGGCTGCCGACGCGCCGGGGGCGAGGTAGTTCGCGAAGGCGTTGAGCAGGTACCCGACTCCGCCGACGATGAGCGTCCACCCCAGAGCGCGGGGCATCCAGCCCGAGCGGAGCACGCACCAGCCCATCGGGATGAGCCACAGACCGAAGAACAGCGCGCCCACTCCCCACAGGTTGCCGCTGACGAGGTAGAGCAGCTGGACCGTGGCCGCTGCGTCGCCGACGGGGCTGACCGCAACCTCGACCGCCGTCGCCAGCAGCGCTGCACTGACGAGGACCGCGATCGCGTTGACCAGGCCGAAGGCGGCGATCCCGATGGCGGCGAACTGGTCCGCGGCGCGGAAGAGACGGTAGAACCAGGCAGCGGCAAGCGCCTGGGTGACCACGATGAGCATCTCGAGGGCCACCCCCGCGCGGGCGAGCGGCTCGTGCGCGAGCACGTTGGCCAAGGTCGCCGCGGGGTCACCTTCGGCGTAGAGCAGCGGACGGACGAGCAGGAACCCGAGCGCGCCGGACACGGCGAGAGCGAAGTAGAGCAGCCCGGTGATGCGGGCGGTCCGGATCCGTGCGGGCATGTGCGGCTCCTTCAGGGGCCGTCGGCTGCCACGAGAGGGCAGACATGAGGATTCACCTTAGCTTGTAAGGTATCTATAGTATCGATCCTTAGCCTGTAAGGTGTCAATAGTGTGGATCGAGCGATCATCCGGACCGGGAGGAGAACCGTGGCAGCGAGAGCGTCCCGCCGGCCGCTCAGTCGTGAGCTCCTGCTGGCCACCGCGGTGGCGCTCGTCGACGTCGGGGGGATCAAGGCGCTGACGATGCGGCGGCTCGCCACCGCCGTCGACGTCGAGCCGATGTCGCTCTACTACCACCTGCCGGACAAGGAGGCTCTGCTCGACGGCGTCGTCGAGACCGTGGTCGCCGAGATCCTGGCCGCGGTCGACGACCTCGGCCCGCGGGGAGCCGATCAATGGCGTCCCCGTCTCAGGCAGCAGTTCCTCGCGGCGCGAGAGGTGATGCTGCGTCATCCGTGGGCGCCGGGACTGCTGGGGTCCCGCGAGACCGTCCCCGCGGGCCTCTACGCCTACTTCGACGGGATCGTCGGAGACCTCGTGGGCGCAGGCTTCTCCTACCGCCTGGCGCACCGGGCCCTGCACGCCCTCGGCAGCATGGCCCTGGGCTTCGCCCAGGAGATCTTCAGCCCGGCCCCGGCCGCGGGTAGTACGCAGGGTGACCAGGCAGAGGCCGACCTTGCGGCCATGGCCGAGGCCCTGCCTCACCTGTCCGCCATGGTCGCGTCCGAGGTCCACGACTCATCCGACCCGATGCTCGGCTGGTGCGACGGCCAGGTCGAGTTCGAGTTCACCCTCGACCTGATCCTCGGCGGGCTCGAACGGCTCAAGGAGCAGGCCCGCGGATCTGAGGGAGTCTGATCCTCAGGGGTGTGTCCGCGGTACCGGCGGTCGCAGCGGTGGCGATGGGACGCGAAATCCCCACCGGCGACTACCAACCCATGGACGTTCACGGACGCCGGTGAGCGACGACGGCTGAGACCGGAAACGAGACCCGTTGCCGAGCCATCACGGCCGACCAGGGCGCTCTTCGAGGCACCTCACAGTCTGGCCTCGACCCGCCAGCCACCCTCACCGGAAGGCCCCGCGGCGAAGAAGCCGCCCACGTCGAGAACACGCTCGCGCAGCCCCTGCAGACCGTTTCCGCCGCCGGTGAGGTCGTTGCGCGCGGCAGACGGCGCGGAGTCGTTCTCCACCCGAACGACGAGGCAGCGACCGCCTGACTCGCCCCGGACGAGCACCCGCACCACGGAGCCGGGCGCGTGGCGGAGCGCGTTGGTCAGACTTTCCTGGACGACGCGGAAGGCCAGGTGCGCCCGTCCGGGCTCGATGACGTCGCGGTCGCCCTCGAACCGGCACGTGACGTCGAGCCCGCTGCGCGCGGCCCGTGCGACGACCTCGTCGACGAGACCGAGGTCGCCGGCGCCGGTCGCCGACACCGGGACGTCCGCGCCGCCGAGCAGGTCGACGAGACGTTGCAGGTCCGCACGGCCCTGCCGCGCGGACTCAGCGATCGCCTCCAGCGACGCCCGGGCGGCGTCCGGGTCCCGCGTGGCGAGCCGCTGCCCCGCCGCGGCCTGGACGACCATGACACTCAGCGCGTGCCCCACGATGTCGTGCAGCTCGGCAGCTATTCGCGCACGTTCGTTGCGGACGGCGACCTGCGCGAACAGCTCACGCTCCTCGTCGAGCTCCCGCACCCGCTCCGTGAGCGCCTCCGCCGTCCGACGTCGCAGCCGCAGCACCGTTCCTGCGGCGTAACCGGGCACGGTGAGGACGGCGAGCCCGGGGTTCGCCCAGCCTCCGGACGCCGCATAGAGAACCAGCAGCCACACCGCCGACAGGGCAGCGGCTCCCCACGCCGCCCGGCCGGCGAACGTGGCCCCGACGAGCACGGCGTAGGCCGTCACCACGACGACGGCGCTGTCAGGCGGCTCCGGTCCCGTGAAGAGCGGGACGACGACGAGCAGCGGCCCGGCGACGGCCGACAGCACGGGGCACCGGAGCCAGCCTCCGAGGGCGGCTGCGCCTGCGGCCAGGCAGGCGACACCGAGCCACTGAACGGGCGTCCGTGGCGTCGGCCCGCCGACGTATGGCACGAGGACCAGCAGCAGCGCGACGGCGGCACCGAGCAGGTGGCCGTTGCGGCGCGCCCAGGCCGCCGTCCGGTGCGCCGGCCCGGCCGTCCGCTGCACTGCTCAGCCGATCGCCGTCGCGACAGCCGTCGGCAGCGTGGCGACGACCCGGGCGCGCCCTCTGCTGACCTTCGCCTCGAGCGAACCCGCGTGCAGCCGGGCCCGCTCCCGGGCCCGGGAGACGGCTGCCCGGACGTCCGCCCCGCGCGGCACCCTGCCGGCCACGCGGATCTCCAGCGCGTCGTCGGAGAACCCGAGCGCGACGGCGCAGTCCGGGTCGTCGTCGAGCACCGAGAGCAGGTGCTCGACGATCCGGTAGGCCGACAGCTCCAGGCTCGGCGGCAACGTCCGTGGGTCGCCGTCGACACTGAGGCGGGCGCTCCCCCGCCGTGCCAGCAACCCCTCGACGTGGGCGACGGACGGCGCAGGGACCAGCGCGACCTCCCCTCCGCGGAGCACCCCGACGACCCGACGCATGTCCTCCAGCGTCCGGCGGCTGTCCTCTTCGAGGCCGGTGAAGACAGCAACCCCTGCGTCCTGCGAGGACGCAGCCAGCTCGAGGCGGGCGAGCCGCTCGTCGAGGAGCGCCTCGAGCTCGAGCGACACCCGCGCCCGGTCATCGGCGACCTCCAGCGCCGTCCGCTCGTCACGCAGCGCCTGCAGCTCCCGCGTCCGGGCCCGCAGCTCGTCGGCGAGCGCCGACCTGCTCCGGGCGACCTGTCCGACGGCCCAGAGCCCAGCCTGGACGAGGAGCCCGACGGGCAGGAGGGCCAGGCCGGCTGCGGTGTCACGGACGAGGACGAGCGTCGCGAACGCTCCCGCCGCGACGAGCATCGGCACGCCCCGCCGCCGGTCGTGCGCACAGCCGACGAGGAATGCCGCGACGAACGCGACCGGCAGGCCTGCGCCGCAGCGGACGACGTACCCGAAGGCGAGCACGTGGACGGCCATCGCCCCGACCATGACCCCGAGGGCGCTCGCCAGGTGACGCCGCCACACGAGCACCGGTGCGGTGGCCGCGAGGAATACCGGCAGCTGCCACCAGGAGTGGGAGTCGACGCGGACGGCCCACCCCACGCTCGTCACCATGAGCGCGACCATCCAGGTGGTCACCGCGCACAAGGCTGCCGTGAGGGCGACGTCGGCGGGCCGCACATCGGCCGACCATCTGCCTACGGGCCCGTGCCCCTGGGCATCCGCCATCGTCCCCACCTCCGCCCCTCGCCCGTTCCGGTCAGACGCCCGCGCCCACGCGGGACGGCACGGCATCGGAGGCCCGGGACGGAGTCCTTCGCTCCAGCCACCATCCAGCGCCCCAGCATGCTGCCGAGATGACCGCCGCCACCCAGAGGATCTCCAATCCTGCGGCCGAGTCCTCGACGAGGACAAGGACCTGCGCCCCGACCACCGCGGCGAGCCCGACGAGCCTGGACCGGCCCCCGAGGAGCCGCCCCGCCGAGTACGCGAGCGCGGCCGTCAGCACCAGCCCGGCCGTACAACGGACCATCCAGCCGAAGACCAGGACGTGGACGGCGAGCGCGGCCGCCGTGACCGCCAGGACGACGAACAGGTTGCGCCGGCGCCACAGCAGGGGCAGCGTCGCCGCGACGAACAGCGGCACCGACCACCACGAGTGCGAGTCGATCCGGACTGCCCAGTCCGCGGGAGCACCGGCGTTCATCGCCATCTGCTGCACGCCGACCGCGGTCACGACCGCGGCGAGCGCCACGTCACCCTTCGGACGCCTGTGAGAACCGTGCTCATCGTGGCTCCTCCCGTCGATGCCCCGCCGGACCACCCGGCTCGACGATGAATCTAGGAAGCGCGTCACGTAGCGGTCGTCCTCACCGAGGACGACCTTGGGCGTCGGCCTCGTCCTCGAGGATGACGCCAGGACGACTGCCTCTACCACCACAATGGCCGGATGACGGAGCCGGTCCGTGTCGTGGTCGCCGACGACCAGCAGCTTCTGCGTGCCGGGTTCCGGGTCATCCTCGAGAGCGAGAACGACATCGAGGTGGTCGGCGAGGCCGCAGACGGGCTCGAGGTGCTGGACGTCGTCGCTCGGGTCAGGCCGGACGTCGTCCTGATGGACATCCGGATGCCGGTCCTCGACGGGCTCGCCGCCACCGAGCGGCTGATGGCGACGGCACACCCACCGCGGGTCGTCGTCCTGACCACCTTCGACCAGAACGAGTACGTGGTCCGGGCGCTGCGAGCCGGTGCCTACGGTTTCCTCCTCAAGGACACCCCGGCGTCCCGGCTCGTCTCCGCCGTCCGCGCCGCGGCCGGCGGGGACGCCCTCATCGAGCCTTCCATCACGCGCCGTCTCGTCGAGCAGTTCGCGGCGGTGACCGCCGCTCCGCCGACCGGGACACCGGCCGTGCTCGCGTCCCTCACCGACCGCGAGCTCGACGTCCTGCGGCTGATGGCTCGCGGTCTGTCCAACGCCGAGATCGCCGGCGAGCTCGTCGTCGCTGACACGACGGTCAAGACGCACGTCGCACGGGTGCTCGCCAAGCTCGACCTGCGCGACCGCGTGCAGGCCGTCGTCCTGGCGTACGAAAGCGGGTTCGTGCGGCGAGGCAGTCCCCGCTAGTCGCCGCACGGCCGGGCGCTGCTCGTCCGGTACGAGAGCCCGGGTCGCGCGGCACGGCACGTGATGGCGGCCTGGCCGCCAGGCGTGCTCTTCGGCAGCAGCAGCCGCACAAGACCGGCCCGGTCCAGACAGCCCGCACCGGGCCGCTGGCCAAGCACGGCGGGGACCGTTCAGAACGAACGGTCCGGTGGGGGGATGAGGACGGGCACGCTCCGGGGCCCCAATGTCATCAGGTACGCGCCCGGCGGCACCTCGCTCACATCCACGAGGAACGGCAGCGGGTTCTCACCTGGGCGCACACTGATCCCGATGCTTCGCTCGCCGGCTCCGGGATCAAGCAGCTCACGGACGGGCACCATCCCGGGCACCCAGCCACCGGACGCCTCCTCCACGCCCCACCCGAGCAGGTGCGTGACCGAGATCAACCGGGACCAGTCGCCGACCTCCGCGTCGAGCCGAGACGCAGCATCGCCCGGCTCGACACCGATCATCACGGCCCGAGGGTCGGACGACGGCAGTCGTCGCAGCTCCACCATCGCCCCGAAGAGGCTGTCCGCCTGCGGGTCGACGTCCGCGACGAGCTGCACGGCGAGCATCCGGCGGCCGTCGCCACCGCGGACGAGCGTCACATGCATCAGCACGACACGACGTTAGCTACCAGTCATCCGCAGCGCCTGTATGAGCGGACCAGGCCGGCCGTCCGCGGACACCGCCGCACCCGCTTCCGCGGCAGGTGCCACCGCTGCCCGACCCAGGACCCTGGCTACCACGGACCCCGATGGACGCCCGCGGACAGGATCGAGCCGCCGGGCGAGGCGTCCAGAGTGGACCAGAACTGAGACCAGAACACGAGAACGCGGCCATACCTGCAGGGGGTATGACCGCGTTTCCGCAGATCAGAGCGGTGGCGGTGGGACCCGTCGGGGCTCCTTCGTCGCCCCTCCTCCCGTTACCTTCTTGATCACCGTTGGAGTACGTTCTGGCGGTGCTGGCCTGGGCGCCTCGGTATGGCTGCTCCTCCTTGTTGCGGATGATCTGATTTGTGATGCCGCCGGGGCGTTCGGGTGGTGGTGATCGCTGATAGGGGCCGGATGCTCTCGAGGCCGACGTAACGTGGATGCCGACGCGACCACCGTGAGGCCAGCTGACGAAGCTGGAGCTCCTCTCGAGTACGTGGAGGTCGCGTTGCATCCCAGTCAAGGCATCGACGTCAGCGATGTCGCGGTGTTCCTCGGGATCGACGTCGGTAAGGCCAAGCACTACGCAGTCGCCCTCGACCGGTCCGGGACTGCCCTGCTGCAGGCCGAGCTGCCGCAAGACGAGGCCCGGATCCGCGCCCTGATCGAGGGGTTGATGACCATCGGGACGGTCCTGACGGTGGTCGACCAGCCGGCCTCGATCGGGGCTCTGCCGGTCGCGGTCGCCCGAGCTGTGGGCACGCAGGTCGCCTACCTACCCGGCCTGGCCATGCGTCGGCTGGCCGACCTGCACCCCGGCGAGGCCAAGACCGATGCCCGGGACTCCTTCGTCATCGCGTCCGCGGCGCGTTCGACACCGCATGCGTTGCGTTCTCTGGAGCTCGACGACGAGCAGCGGGCCGAGCTGGCGATGCTGGCAGGGTTCGACGACGACCTGCAGACCTCGATCGTGTCGGCGACCAACCGGCTACGTGACCTGCTCACCCAGATCCACCCCGCGCTGGAACGGGCGGTGGGCCCCGACCTGGAACGACCCGGCGCCCTGGACCTGCTGATGAAGTACCCCGGCCCCGAGGCGTTGTGCCTGGCCGGCAGAACCCGCATCCGCAAGGTCGTCGCCACCCGCTCCCCGCGGATCGCCGACCGACTCACCGACGCCGTCTGCGACGCCCTGACCCGCCAGACCGTCGTCGTCACCGGCACCACGGCGGCCGCCCAGGTCGTCCCCCGGCTCGCCGCCCAGTTGTCGATGCTGCGCGAGCAACGCCGCCAGATCGCCGAGCAAGTCGAGAGGCTGGTCGAGGCGCACCCTCTTTCCCCGGTCCTGACCTCGATGCCCGGCGTCGCGGTCAGGACCGCCACCCGGATCCTCACCGAGGTCGTCGGCAAGGACTTCCCCACCCCCGGACACCTGGCCTCCTACGCTGGCCTGGCCCCGGTCAGCCGTCGCTCCGGCAGCAGCATCCGCGGCGAGCACGCCCCACGCGGCGGCAACCGGCGCCTCAAACGCGCCCTGTTCCTCAGCGCTTTCGCGTCCCTGTCCGACCCCGCCTCACGCGCCTACTACGACCGCAAACGCGCCGAACGCAAGACCCACAACCAAGCCCTGCTAGCCCTCGCCCGACGCCGCTGCGACGTCCTCTACGCCATGCTCCGCGACCACACCCCGTACGACCACGAGCACGGCCATGCCGCTTGACAACGGGATAGGGGCACAAATCCCCCAGTGCTTCATTCGAGATGTTGAAGGGCCCCCGGAGAAGTGCATGCCGGGGGCCCTTCAACATCTCGAGCGGTGGCGGTGGGATTTGAACCCACGGAGGGCTTGCACCCTCACACGCTTTCGAGGCGTGCTCCTTAGGCCGCTCGGACACGCCACCGCCGACGAGGGTACAGGTCCACCCCCGGTGCCACCGAATCGGTATCCCGGTGCGCCGCCGACCGGGCGCGATGCTCGCGGTCGGTATCGCTCCGCGGCCTCCGGAGGCCCGGGAGCGGTACCCGGCGCGAGCATGAGCGGGCGGGTCGGGGCGGGGGCGGGGCGGGGGTCAGGGGTGGGGGCGGTGGGGGGCGAAGAAGTCGCGGAGGAGGGCGGCGCACTCGGGGGCGAGGACCTCGGGGACGACCTCGACGGTGTGGTTCAGGCGGCGGTCGCGGACGACGTCCAGGGTCGAGCCGCAGGCGCCGGCCTTGGGGTCCCAGGCGCCCATGACGAGCCGGGAGACGCGGGCGAGGACGAGCGCGCCGGCGCACATCGTGCAGGGCTCCAGGGTCACTGCGAGGGTGCAGCCCTCGAGGCGCCAGGTGCCCAGCGCCGCGGCGGCGGCGCGCGGGGCGAGCACCTCGGCGTGGGCCGTGGGGTCGCCCGTGCCCTCGCGGAGGTTGTGGCCGCGGCCGACGAGGGTGCCGTCCGGCGCGAGGACGACCGCACCGACCGGGACGTCGTCCGTGAGCAGGGCGGCGCGGGCCTCGACGAGGGCCTCCCGCATCGCCTCGACGTCGACGAGGGAGGGCGGGACGCCCCTCAGCGCAGGGCCTCCAGCAGGTCGGCGAAGCCGACGGTCTCGCCGACCTCGGCCAGGACGGCGCCCGGGTCGTCGGCGTTGTCCTCGACGAGCTTGCGTAGGGTGCGGCCGGGGACGCCGAGGTCCTCGAGCAGGTCGGTCTCGCCCGCCCACACGGCGAGGACGATCTCGTCGTCCTCCGGGGGCGTGCCGTCCTCGTCGTCCTCGTCCGCGTCGTCGTCCTCCTCGGCGGCGGGGACGGCGTCGAGGTCCTCGGGGTCGTCGACGTCGGCCGCCGGCGCGAGCAGCTCGCCGTAGTGGCTCGTCGACGCGGCACCGAGGTCGCTGACGAACAGCCGGGGCAGCTCGTCGCCGTCGACCCGCACGACCGCGAACCACTCGTCCTCGTGCTCGACGACCGCGATCACGGGCTCGTCGTTGACCGCGACCCCGCGCAGCAGGTCGGCGAGCTCGTCGAGCGTGGACGCGTCGTCGACCTCGACGTCGCGCGCCTTCCAGGTGAGCCCGGCCCGGGCGATGACAGCGGTGAAGTACGCCACGGCGACATCGTGGCACCGTCAGGGGGCCGTCCGCGAGGGGCCCCGGCATGTCGCGTCGATGTCGGGCCGATCACGCGGGCCGGCGTCCCGTCCGCGGCACCTGCTGGGGCCCGACCGGCCGCGATATGTTGCCCGCCATGCGCCTGCATGTCGTGGACCACCCACTCGTCGCCCACAAGCTGACCGTCCTGCGGGACGTGGGCACGGACTCCCCCACCTTCCGCCGGCTGGCCGACGAGCTCGTGACCCTGCTCGCCTACGAGGCCACCCGCGGCGTGCGGGTCGAGGCGCACGAGATCGTCACCCCGGTCGCGCCGACGACCGGCGTGCACCTGTCGGCACCGAAGCCGCTCGTCGTGCCGATCCTGCGCGCCGGCCTCGGCATGCTCGACGGCATGACGCGGCTCGTCCCGACCGCGGAGGTCGGCTTCCTCGGCATGATCCGCGACGAGGAGACCCTCAAGGCGAGCACGTACGCGAACCGGCTGCCGGAGTCGCTGACGGGCCGCCAGGTCTTCCTCCTGGACCCGATGCTGGCCACCGGCGGCACCCTCGCGGCCGCCATGCACTTCGTCTTCGACCGCGGCGCGGACGACGTCACGGCGATCTGCCTGCTCGCCGCACCCGAGGGCATCGCGGCCGTCGAGGCGGAGTTCGGGCCCGAGGCTCCGGTGACGATCGTGACCGCCGCGCTCGACGAGCGGCTCAACGAGCACGGCTACATCGTGCCGGGGCTCGGCGACGCCGGCGACCGGCTCTACGGCGTCGTCTGACGACACGCGGAGCGACCACTCGGACGACACGCCGTGATCCACATCACCCATCCGGGGGACACGCGGAGCGGATGCCCGAGTTGTGGCTTTTAGTATCGCAAGTTCATCTCGGAATCACTCGTTCGGCTTCCCTCGAGTGACGGAAGTGACGTACGGTAACGCTGGTCGACGTCCCGGTGACCTTCCGGCGTCGTAGGCGCACCCACGGTGACCCAGCCCGGGACACCACGGCGCGCCTTCGTCGTCGCGCCGTGGCGATCGGCAATGCTTGAACGTCCGGCCCGCTCACGAGGAGCGGACGACGGAACGCGTCGGAGGAGGTGTGATGTCGACTCGTACGAAGAATGTGCTCGGCGCGATCATCGTCATCTTCGTGCTGTACGCCATCATCGTCAGCCCCCAGGCGGCGGCGGACTTCGTCCGCACCGGCTTCCAGGCGATCGCAGACGGCGTGCGCGCGGTGTTCGAGTTCTTCGACGCCATCATCAACGGCTAGTCCGGCTGCGCCATGGCGGTCCTGCCGCACAAGTGGCCCTGGCGGAACTGGCCGGTCGCCGAGCTGCCGCGCGAGATCCCGCGGTACCTGGCCGACACCGAGACGACGATCCTCGGCGGCCAGGTGCACGAGGCCGTCATGATCAAGCCGGTCGCCGCCTTCATCGGCGGCACCGTCCTGACGTTCCTCGGGTTCGCGAACCTGCCCGCCGGTGCGGACGGCGCGCGCAACGTCCTCGCGCTCGCCTGGGTCGCGCTGCTCGTGTGGGTGTCGTGGCGCTGGTTCGAGTGGACCCGTGAGCTGACCTTCATCTCCGGCTACCGGATGATCAAGGTGGACGGCGTCGTCATCCGCAAGATCCGGATGATGCCCATCGGCAAGGTCACCGACATGACCTACAACAAGACGCCGCTCGGCATCCTGCTCGGCTACGGCACCTTCATCGTGGAGTCCGCCGGCCAGGACCAGGCGTTCTCGAAGCTGCCGTTCATCCCGGACCCGGACAACACCTACCGGCACATCCAGAACCTGTTGTTCAAGAAGGTCCCGCAGGACGTCAACATCGTGAACATCAGCACGCCGAAGCGGGTCAACGTCGGGTGGACCGGGCGCTTCCGCAAGGACCCCGACGGCCGCGGCGGCAAGATCGACCAGGACGACCAGAACCCCTGGTGAGCCGATCAGGCCGGTCAGGCCGATCAGGCCGGTACGGCTAGCTCGTCTCCCGGACGACGAGGGTCGTGGACACCACCGCGTGCTGCTCCGCGAGCGGCCGCCCCTCGATCATCATGAGCAGCGTGCGGGCCATCAGCCGGCCCATCTCGATGACCGGCTGGCGCACCGTCGTGAGGCCGGGCGCGATCCCCTCGGTCCCCGGCAGGTCGTCGAAGCCGACCACCGCGACGTCCTGCGGCACCCGCCGCCCGGCCTGCTGCAGCGCGCCGAGCGCGCCCCGGGCCATGACGTCGTTCGCGGTGAAGACACCGTCGAGGTCCGGGTGCGCGGCGAGCAGCCGGCGCGCCGCCTCGGCGCCGGACGCCTCGGTGAAGTCGCCCTCGACGCTCAGCGTCGACGGTGCGCCGCCGGGCAGGCCCGACACGACCGAGCGCCAGCCCTCGAGCCGGTCCCGGCCGACGACCATGTCGAGCGGGCCGCTGATGTGCCCGATCCGGGTCCGCCCGCGGGCGACGAGGTGCTCGACGGCCGTCCGGGCCCCGGCGAGGTTGTCGGCGTCCACGGACGCGAGGCCGGGGAGGTCCCGGTCGGGCCCCTCGACCGCACCGCCGATGACGACGGGCACGCCCTCCGTCGCGATCGCACCGGGCAGCGGGTCCGCGCCGTGGACCGAGATGATGATGACGCCGTCGAGCGGCCGCCCGGCGGACCAGCGGAGCATCCGCTCGCGCTCCGCGGGCGTCTGCGCGAGGGCCAGGACCAGCTGGACGTCGTGCGCCATGAGCTCGGCGTGGACGCCGCGCGCCACCGTCGCGAAGTAGGGGTCGCTGAAGAGCCGCTCGTCGGACTCCGACACGACGAGCCCGATGGAGCCGCTGCGACCGAGGACGAGGGAGCGGGCGGCGAGGTTGGGGCGGTAGCCGAGGCGGGCCGCGGCGGCCTGCACGGCCTCCATCGCGCGCCGGCTGACGTTGTGGCCGCCGTTGAGGGCCCGGCTCGCGGTGCCGCGCGAGACCCCGGCCTCCGCGGCCACCATCTCCAGCGTCGGCCGCTGCCGGCCCCCGTCGGCCGTCCTGCTGTCCTCCACGCGAGCACCTCCTCACCCTGTGCGGGTCCGACCGTACCGGGGTCGATCACTGCGGGACGCCGGTCGGCGGATGTCCGCCGCGTCGCCGTCCACGGCGGGGCCCGGGACGGTCGGGCGGGCCGGCGGACGGGACCGCCGGGGTCGCCGCGCGTGGCCCGCGAACGGCGTCCCCGGCGGTCGTCCCCGGTGGCGGCCGGAGACACTCCACATGGGAGCGCTCCCAGCCTGCTCTTCCCGGTCGGACGTGTCAATGAGGCGCCGTCACGCCCCCGCAGCGGTCAGGACGACGAGGCGTCGGGGTGCCGCCGGTCCGCGGCGTCGAGCGCGGCGGCCTCCTCGAGCGTGGGGGCCGTCCCGCCGAGGTGCGGCGGCAGCCACCAGGTGTCGTCGGGGCCCGACGGCTCGTCGGGGTACGAGCGCTGCACTCGGTCGAGCATCTCGGCCATCCGGCTGTGCAGCTCGGCGGTGACCTCCTCGGAGTTGTCCCGCTTGGCCGGCCGCAGCGGCTCCCCGTAGGCGATCGTCAGGGCCTTGCCGCGGCCGTAGTCGCGCGGGCGGCCCTTGGTGTAGATCCGCTGCCCTCCCCAGACGACGCACGGCACGATCGGCACCTGGGCGGCCTGCGCCATCCGCGCGGCGCCGGCCTTGAAGTCCTTGAGCATGTAGGCGCGGCTGATCGTCGCCTCGGGGAACACCCCGACGAGCTCGCCGGCCTTGAGCGCGGCGAGCGCGTCCCGGAAGGCCTGCGACCCGGCGGCCCGGTCGACGGGGATGTGCTTCATGCCCCGCATGAGCGGCCCGGAGACCGGGTGCTTGAAGACGGCGTCCTTCGCCATGAACCGCACGAGCCGGCCGGCCGGCTGCGCGCCGAGGCCGACGACCGTGAAGTCCAGGGAGCTCACGTGGTTGCTCGCGATGACCGCGCCGCCCTCGCGCGGGATGTGCTCGGTCCCCTCGAGCGAGAAGCGCAGGCCGAGGCCGCGGAACACCGTCTTGGCCAGGAGGATCACCGGGGGGTACACGAGCTCGCTCACGACACGTGAGCGTAGGGCGTGCCCGGGCCCGGCGGCAGACCCGGCCGTGGCTCCCGGCTAGGTTCTGGCCGTGGCTCTCTTCGACCTCGGCGGTGACGCTCTCCGCGGGTACCGCTCGACGACCCCCGAGCCGGTCGGCTTCGACGCCTTCTGGGCGCAGACCCTCGAGCAGACCCGGCGCACCCCGCTCGACGTGCGGCTCACGCCGCAGCCCACCGGCTTCGCCCTCGTCGACGTGCACGACGTCGAGTACTCCGGCTTCGACGGGCAGCGTGTGCGGGGCTGGCTGACCGCCCCCCGCGGGGCCGCCGCCCGCGGCGAGCGGCTGCCGGCCGTCGTCGAGTACGTCGGCTACGGCGGCGGACGCGGGCTGCCCGGTGAGCCGTCGCGGTACGCCCTCGCCGGCTGGGCCCACCTCAAGATGGACACCCGCGGCCAGGGCAGCACGTGGTCCCCCGGGCACACCCCCGACCCGGACCCGCACGCCGGCCCGCAGCACCCGGGCTTCATGACCCGCGGGGTCGCCTCCCCGCAGGAGCACTACTACCGGCGGGTCTTCGCCGACGCCGTGCGGGCCGTCGAGGCCGCCCGCGCACTGCCGTTCGTCGACGCCGGCCGGGTCGCCGTCGCGGGCGGCTCGCAGGGCGGGGCGATCAGCATCGCCGTCGGCGGGCTCGTGCCGGACCTCGCCGCGGTCGCGCCCGACGTGCCGTTCCTCTGCGACATCCGGCGGGCGACGACGATCACCGACTCCGACCCGTACGGCGAGGTCGTGCGGTACTGCGCCGTCCACCGGGACATGGTCGGCACCGTCTTCGACACGCTCGACCACATGGACGGCGTCTTCCACGCCGCCCGCGGGACCGCCCCGAGCCTGTGGAGCGTCGGGCTCATGGACGACATCTGCCCGCCGTCGACGGTCTACGCCGCCTACAACGCCTGGACCGGGCCGAAGCGGATCGTCGAGTACCCCTTCAACCGGCACGAGGGCGGCGGCGGCTTCCACGAGGGCGAGGTCCTCGCGTTCCTCCACGAGGTGTTCGGGACCGCCCCCACCGCTTGAGGCACCCGGCGCCGCCGGCTCAGCCCGCCTGGGCGGCGGCGCGCTCGTCCCGGTCGAGCCACGTGCAGACGCAGACCTCGTTGCCGTCGGCGTCCGCGAGCACCCAGAACGACCGCGCGAAGGAGTCGTCGACCAGCCGGCCGCCGGCCGCGAGCGCCGCGTCGACCCGTGACTGCGCCTCGTCGTGGGCGACGGTGACGTCGAGGTGGATGCGGTTGCGCTGCGGTCGCGGGGCGTCCATCTGCTGGAACCACAGCGCCGGCAGCTGGCCCGTGGGGTCGACGAGCGCGGCATCCGGGGCGGAGGCGTCCCCGGCGGGGTCGTCGACGTACCCGAGGACCGCCTTCCAGAAGGGCCGGATCCGGGCGGCGTCCTGGGTGTCGATGGCGAGCTCGAGCATCTGGACCGGGCGCGCGACGCCCGTCGCCGGGGCGGCGGGGACGGCGAGCGCCGCGGAGACGGCCCGGGCGGCCGCGGCGTCGAGGTCGGTGACGCGGCCCACGGCGCGGGTCGCGAGCGACAGCTCGACCCGGTCGGGCCGGACGTCGACCCGCAGGTGGTCGTCGGCCCGCGGCCCGGCCGCCGCGACGGCGCGGGCCGCGACCGCGCAGCCTTCGGCGAGCGAGGCCACCGGGACCGACAGGCAGTAGGTGCCGAGCAGGTAGCGCCAGCCCTCGGCGGCCACGGCCTCCTGGGCCGCCGTCCGGGTCAGGAACCGCACCGATCCGTTCGTCATGCCCCCGACCGTACGACCGACCTCCGACACCGCACGCTCAGCCCGCGAACGGCAGCACCAGCAGCCCGCTCACCCCGGGCGTGACCCGGAACAGCGCCCCCGCCTGCGGGTCCTCACCGGCGGCGAGGCCCTGCCGGGACGTCGTCACGTACAGGTCGCCGAGCCCCGGGCCGCCGAACGCCGGGCACGACACCTGCCGGGCCGGCACCCGGACGACGACGTCGAGCGTGCCGTCGGGTGCGTACCGGTGGACGGCGGACCCGGCCCAGAGCGCCACCCAGACCCCGCCCCCGGCGTCGACGGTCAGGCCGTCGGGGTGCCCGTCCGCGGGGTCGACGGTGACGAACGGCTCCCGCGCAGCGACGGAGCCGTCCTCGGCGAACGTCAGCTTCTCGACCCGGCCGGTCGGGGTGTCGGTCCAGTAGGCGAAGCTGCCGGTCGGGTCGAAGCTGAAGCCGTTCGCGATCGTCGCGCCGGTGACGACGGGCCGGGGCGGGCCCGCGGCGGCCACCCGGTAGAGGCTGCCCGCGCCCGGGCTCTCGTCGTACGCCATCGTCCCGAGGAGCAGGTCGCCGGCCGGGTCGCAGCCGCCGTCGTTGCACCGGACGCCGGCCCCCTCCGGCAGCGTCGCGACCGTCCGCGGCGCGAGCGACTCGTCGTCCGGGTCGTCGAGCACGACGACGGTGCGCTCGAGCGCGACGACGAGGCCGCCGTCCCGGCGCGGCCGCAGGCACGCGACGACGGGCCCGAGGGTCCGGCGGCGGACGACGCCGCTCACCGGGTCGAACGTCATGAGCCCGCCCGCGACGAGGTCGACGAACCGCAGCACGCCCGCGGCCGCGTCCCAGACCGGGCCCTCACCGTGGTGGGTGCACACGTCGGTGACCCGCTCGGCGTCCAGCACGGTCGGGACGGTCGGGTTCGGCATGGCGACGATCCAACCACCGGCCGGCACCGGCACCCATCCGGACGGGCGACCGCACCGAACAGCGGTCGTTGAACCGGCGCCGGGGCGACTACGTTCCGGTGGCGTGGGACCGACCGGCACCACGGACGAGCACCTCATGCGCCAGCTGTACGACGCGCATGCCGGGGTGCTGCTCGGCTACGTCCGCAGACTGGTCGGTGGTGACACGGCACGTGCGGAGGACGTTGTGCAGGAGACGCTGCTGCGGGCCTGGCGGCACCCCGAGGCGCTCGACCCCGAGCGCACCGGCGGGGCGTCCGTCCGGGCCTGGCTGCTCACCGTCGCCCGCAACCTCGTCATCGACGGCGAGCGCGCCCGCAAGGTGCGCCCGCGCGAGGTCGCGGCGGTGAGCGACACCGACGTGCTGCCGGCCCGCGTCCTCGCGGCCGGCGGCGTCGACGAGATGCTCGACCGGGTGCTCCTCGCGCACGGGATGGCCGAGGCCCTGACGACGCTGACGACCGACCACCGCGCCGTCCTCGAGCACCTCTACTTCCGGGACCGCAGCGTCGCCGAGACCGCCGCCCGGCTCGGCATCCCCGAGGGCACCGTGAAGTCCCGTGCCTACTACGCGCTGCGGGCGCTGCGGGTCGCGTGCGAGGAGCGGGGGCTCGTGCCGTGAGCACGCCGACCCCCGCCGCGGGCGGCACGTCCGCGAACCCCTGCACGGCCCTGCGCGAGGACGCCGCGGTCGCGCTGCTGCGCGGCGAGCCGGTGCCGGACGCCGTCCGCGAGCACCAGGAGCTGTGCCCGACGTGCCGGGACGAGTTCGACCGGCTCGCTGTGCTGCCCGCGCTGCTCGACGTGACCCGCGACGAGAGCGTGCCGCACGCCGAGGTGCCCGACGAGGCGCTGCTGCGCCGCACCCTGGAGGAGATGCGGCACCGGCGGCAGCACCGCCGCCGGCTCACCCTGCTCGTCGCGGCCGCCGCGGCGCTGCTGCTCGCCGTCCCCGCCGGGGCCCTCGTCGTCCGGGAGCTCACCGAGACCTACGAGAGCACGGACGTCGTCACGCCCGGCGATGTGCTCGTCGCCGAGGGCACCGCGCAGGACACCGCGTCCCCGGTCGGGGCCGACGTCCACGTGCTCGCGCACGGCGAGGGCCGCGGCAGCATCCTCGTCGTCGCCCCGTGGGGGCTGGCGTCGGGCACGACGTGCCGGATCGAGCTCGTCGACTCCGGCGGCTGGACGCACCCGGTGCAGACGTGGGTCGTCCCCGCGGGCTACAAGCGCGGCTGGAAGGCCCGGGTCCCGGTGACCGTGGCCCCCAAGGAGGTCGCGGACGTCAAGCTCGTCGACGACGCGACGGGTGCGGTCCTGCTCACGGTGCCGGTGCGCTCCGTCTGACGGGCACCGTGCGCGGGCCCCGCACGAGCCCGGCCGGTTCACGCAATCGCAACCTGTGAATCCCCTGAATCCTCGAACCGTGCCCACGATCATGCCGTTGCCTCGGACAAGCGAACGTCGACGTCCCCTAGGAGGACCACTCGTGGACCAGCAGGAACTCACCACCCCCGACCGTCGCAGCGTCATGCAGGTGTGCGGCCTCATCAGCCTCGGCCTGCTCGGCGTGCCGACCCTCGTGGCCTGCGGGAGCGACGACGAGTCGTCCGACGCCACCGGCGGCGCGAGCACCGCGGCGGCCGGCGCCGCGGGCACCGTCCTCGCCAAGCTCGCCGACGTCCCGGTCGGCGGCGCGCTCGTGACCAAGGGCGCCGACGGCAAGCCGATCGCGATCATCCAGGCGACCGCCGGGGCGGTCACCGCCGTGAGCGCCGTCTGCACCCACCAGGGGACGACGGTCGCCGCGGCGAGCGGCGAGCTGGACTGCCCGTCGCACGGCTCGAAGTTCGGCTTCGACGGCGCCGTGAAGAACGGCCCGGCGACCACGCCGCTGGCCGCCGTCGCGGTCAAGGTCGACGGCGAGAACGTCGTCTCCGCCTGACCGCTCCGACCGCCTGACCGCTCCTCGCGCAGGGCCTGCCCCCTCGGGGCGGGCCCTGCGTGCTGCCGGACGGGCTCAGCGCTCGACGACGACCGGGGGCTCGACGAGCCGGACGGCGGGCAGCCCGCCCGCGGGCACCGGCCGGGCGTGGACGCCGGGCTGGTGGGTCGCCGCGCCGTCGACGGCGACGACGTCCCAGTCCCGGCAGACCGTCGTCACGGCCAGCGGGTACATCGTGAGCCGGCCGTCGGCGTCCACCCGGATCCGCAGGAAGCCCTTGTAGTCCTCGACGGACTGCGCCGACATCTGCCACGAGGCCACCGTGTGGTTGCGGGCCACGAGGATGTACGCCGCGAGCGCCTCGCACGCGACGAGACCGGTGACGAGCACCGTGCCGCCGAAGGCGACCCCGAGCACGACCCAGTCCGGCCAGCCCGCCGGCCACGGCACGGCGAGCACCGCGGCGAACGACGCCGACGAGACGGCGAGCTGGAGGACGACGGCGAGCAGCACCTCGCCGGGGCGGCGTGGCGCCCGGCCGCGCAGCAGCGGCAGCAGGACCGCGACGGCCACCGCGACCGCGAGCCAGACGGCGGTCTGCCAGCCGAGGTCGAGCGCGTCACGCGGTGACGCGTTGCGCAGCACGAGCACCGGGTTGCTCCGCTGGACGAGCCCGAGCACGAACGCCTGGAGCAGCAGCGCCACGGCGTGCACGCTGCCGAGCAGCCGCCACAGACCAGGGTTGCGGAAGGCGAGCCCGTGCGGCGGCCCGCCGAGCAGGCCCCGGACGAGCCGGCGGGACCGCGCCGCGTCCGGCCAGCGGGCGGCGAGGTCGAACGCCGCGGGCTCGTCCGGCGAGGCCATCTTCGAGCCGGGCGCCGGGAGCACGAGCTGCTCGGGCAGCCGGTGGGTCTCGGCGAGGTAGGCGCCGCCGAGCCCGCACGTGACGAGCTGGCGCGGCGTCAGGTCCTCGGTCTGCTCGGCGTACCGGGCGTAGTGGTGCCGGTCGCCGGTGAGCCACAGCCGCACGCTCGCCCCCGTCGGCCGGGTCTGCCCGTCGTCGTCGGTGTGGCAGCGGACGACCTCGCGCTCGAAGAAGTGCAGGGAGTTGAAGGCGTCGGGGTCGTCCTCGGCGGTGTGCACCCAGGTCGGCGTCGGCGCGCAGACGACGACGGCGTCACCCGGTTCGAGGTGCGCGGACAGGTTGCGCCGGAAGTACTCCAGCTGCGGGCCGTCGAGGTAGGTGCCGAGCTGGGTGTCGACGCCGACGAGCCACCACTTCGCCGGCAGCCGGACGGCGAAGTAGCTGCGGGTCTGCTCGGACCGCCAGCCGCCGACCATCCGCCGCTGGGCGAACACCCGCAGGAACGCCGTGAGGCCGTCGTACCAGTCGTGGTTGCCCGGCAGGGCGTAGACGGCCGGCTCGCGCTCCCCGGGTGCCAGCGCGCCGGGCTCCCACGCCGCGCGCATGAGCGACTTCAGGCGGTCCTCGTAGTTGCTCGTCGAGGAGACCGGGTAGACCTCGTCCCCGCCGAGGACGAGGGCCCGCCCGCGCGGCAGCGAGACCGGCAGCGCCGCGGCCCCGCCCGCCGGGACGCCGTCCGGCGGCAGGACGTCGACCCGCGGGGCGGCGAGCAGGCTCACCATCGTGTACGTCGGGTCGAACCCGTCGCCGGTGTCGGCCATGTAGTCCCACCAGACGCCGCCGTCCGGGTCCGCCGGCACGGACAGCGGCGTCGCGGGCAGCGCGGCCTGCGTCTCGCGGCGGTCGGTGTAGTCGGCGAACAGCGAGCCGAGGCCGGCGGTGACCGCCGTCCGGGCCAGCTCGACCGGCGAGAGCCAGCGCACCTGGTCCTGCGGGGTGAACCCGAGCTCCTTCGACCGGCGGCGCAACGCGGTGACGTCCACCCGCCCGATCATGCCCGCGTCCGGGGTGCCCCGAGCGGTTTCGCGGCATCCGGCCGGCCGGCCGGCTCGTCGGATCCGCTCAGGTCGGCGGCCCGGCGTCCGACGTGGGTACCCGTAGGACGTGCCGGCCCCGGGTCCGGACGACGCGACGGCGGGCCGTGGCCCGCAGGAGGAACGGC
>JACRAB010000063.1 GCA_016213575.1 Actinomycetota bacterium | reverse complement strand
CGACCCGCTCGCCCTGAGCCTCGCGACCCTCGCTGCGCTCGTCGTCGTCGGCGTCGTCGTGACCCGGCTGCGCCGGCGTGCCCCGCGCCGCGCCGTCGAGCTCGGCTGGGGCTGCGGCGGCGCCCGGGTCAGCCCGCGCATGCAGTACACGGCGACGTCCTACGCCGAGCCGCTCGTGCGGATCTTCGACGCCCCGCTCGGGGTGAGCCGCTCGGTGGCGACGACGACCGCGGACGCGCCCTACGTCGTCCGCGCGATGTCGTTCCGGCAGCGGGTCCGCGACGTCTTCGAGGAGCACGGCTACCGCCCGCTGCTGCGCGCCGCGGCACGGGTCGGCGACGCCGGCCGGGCGCTGCACAACGGCAGCGTGCACCGCTACCTCGCCTGGTCGTTCGCGACGTTCGTCGTCGTCCTCGGGCTGGCGGCCCGGTGAGCGGCGACGTGGCCGGCGAGCTGCGCGTGGTGCTCGCCGTCGTCCTCCAGACGGTCGTCGTCGTCGCGGCCGCGCCGCTCCTCGTCGGGGTGCTGCGCCAGGTGCGGGCCCGCTGGGAGGGCCGGGTCGGCCAGGGGCTGCTCCAGCCGTGGCGCGACCTCGTCAAGCTCGCGCGCAAGGAGCCGTTGCAGGCGAGCGGTTCCACGGTCGTCGCCTGGGTCGCGCCCGTCGTCGTCCTCGGCTCCGGCCTGCTGCTCGCCGCCCTCGTGCCGACCGTCACGACCGCCGGGCCGGCCCGGTTGCCCGCGGACCTGTTCGTCGTCGTGTCGGTGCTCCTCGTCGGGACGGTCGCCCTCGGCCTGCTCGGCCTCGATGCGGGCTCCGCGTTCGGCGGCATGGGGTCGAGCCGGCACCTGACGATCGCGGCGCTCGTCGAGCCGACCGTGCTCCTGGCCGTGTACGCGCTGTCCGTGCCGGTCGGCTCGACGGCGCTCGGCCCGATCGTCGAGGGCCGGCTCGCCGACCCGGGCCGCGTCGTCGCCCCGGCCGGGGTGCTCGCCGTCGTCGCGCTCGCGATCGCCGTGATCGCGGAGACGGCGCGGATCCCCGTCGACAACCCCTCGACGCACCTCGAGCTGACGATGGTCCACGAGGCGATGGTGCTCGAGTCGTCGGGCCGCGACCTGGCCGCCGTCGAGCTGGGCTCCTGGCTGCGGCTGTCCGTGCTGCTCGCGCTCGTCGCGAACCTCGTCGTCCCGTGGGGCGTCGCGACCGCCGGCGAGGGCGGGCCGGGCCTGACTGCGCTTGCGGTCGGCGTCGTGGCCGTCGTCGTCAAGACCGCGGCGTCCGGCGTCGTGCTCGCCACCGCGGAGGTGTTCATGGCCAAGCTCAGGCTGTTCCGGGTGCCGGAGCTGCTCACCGGGTCGTTCGTGCTCGCCTTCCTGGCCGTGACGGGTTCCTATGTCATCGGGTGACGCGAGCCAGGCGGTCGCGGTCCTCGCCGGCCTGGAGCTGCTCACGGCCGTGCTCCTCGCGTGGCGTGGTCCGGCGAGCTCGCCACGCGGGCCGCTCGCGGTGCAGGGGTTCGCCCTCGCCGGCCTCGTCGCCGTCATCGGGGTCGCGGAGGACGAGCCGGTGCTGTGGCTCGTGGCGCTGCTCGTCGGCGTGCTCAAGGGGGTCGTGCTGCCGACGCTCGTCGTCCGGCGGCCGGTGCGGGCGGCGGGTGCCGCCGGTCGTCCCGCGGTCACTGCCGCCGTTCCCGCTGTGCTGCGTCCCGCTGCCGTCCGCGGCCGCAGCCGGGTCCCGCTCCTGCTCGGTGCGGCCGGGCTCGTCGTCGTCGCGTACCTGGCCGCCCGGCCGGTGGCCCGGGTCGTCACCGGGGCGACCGGGCAGGCCCTCCCCGTCGGGTTCGCGCTCGTCCTCGTCGGGTTCGCACTCCTCGCGACGGGCCGCCGCTCGCAGTCCCAGCTCGTCGGGTTCCTCGTGCTGGACAACGGGATCGCGACGACGGCCTTCCTCGCGACGGGCGGCGTCCCGCTCGTCGTCGAGCTCGGTGTCTCCCTCGACGTCCTCCTCGTCGTCCTCGTCCTGCAGGTCCTCGGGTCGAGGATCGACACGGCCTTCGGCGCCGGTGCCCCGGGCGGCACGGACCTCGACCAGCTGAGGGAGCTGCACGACTGATGGCCGCCGTCCTCACCGTTCCCCTCGCCGCCGCGCTGACCGCCGGCCCGGTCGTCGGGCCCGCGCTCGTCTGGGTCGCGCTGCTCGGGCCGGGGCTCTGCGCGCTCGCCGTGCTCCTGCTCCGCCGCCGGGCCGTCGTCCTCGTCGCGGACGTCGTCGCGTCGTCCGTCGTGCTGCTGTGCGGGGTCGCGCTCCTCGCCGGGGTCGCGGACGGCGGTGCGGCGGTGGTCACCGCCGGCGGCCTGCTCCGCGTCGACCCGCTGGCGGGGTACCTGCTCGTCGTCGTCGGGGCCGTGGCGCTCACCGCGACGTGGGGCGGCCTCAGCCCCGGGCGGGCCCGCTCGCGCCGCGGCGGCCGGTACACCGCGCTGGTCTGCCTGTTCCTCACGGCGATGGTCCTCGCGGTCGTGGCCGACGACCTCGGCGTCACGTGGGTCGCCGTGGAGGGCACGACGATCACGACGGCCTTCCTCGTCGGCTTCGCCGGCGGCCGACGGGCCGTCGAGGCGGCCTGGAAGTACGTCGTCCTCGCCTCGGTCGGGGTCGGCATCGCGTTCCTCGGCCTCGTGCTGCTCTACGCGGCGACCCGGGCCGCCGGCGACCCCACGCTGTCCTGGGTCCGGCTCGTCACCGACCGCCCGGCGGTCGACCCGACGGTCGCGCGGATGGGTCTGCTGCTCGCGGCCCTGGGCTTCGCGACGAAGGCGGGCCTCGCTCCCATGCACGCCTGGCTCCCCGATGCGCACAGCCAGGCGCCCGCGCCGGTCTCCGGGCTGATGTCCGGCGTCCTCCTCGCGGTCGCGTTCGGCGCCGTGCTGCGGATCCAGCGGCTCGACGCGGTGCTCCTCGACGGCGCCGCCGTCCGGACGCTGCTGCTCGTCGGCGGGCTGCTCTCGCTGCTCGTCGCCGCGGTCCTCGTGGTCACCCAGCGGGACGTCAAGCGGATGCTCGCCTACTCGAGCATCGAGCACATGGGGCTGGTCGCGGTCGCCGCCGCGGTCGGGAACCGGCTCGCGCTCGCGGCGATGCTCGTCCACCTGCTCGTGCACGGCCTGGCGAAGGCGAGCACGTTCGTCATGGCCGGGCGGGTGCTCGCCGTCGAGGGGACGACGGCGATCGCCGACGTCCAGGGACTGGTGCGCAGCGCGCCCCGGGTCGGCGTCCCGTTCCTCGCCGGTGCTGTCACGCTCCTCGGCCTGCCGCCGTCCGGGCTGTTCCTCACCGAGGCCGCGCTCGTCGTCGCGGGCCTGCGGTCCGGGTACGGGTGGGCGATGGCGATCGTCCTCGTGCTGCTCCTCGTCGTCTTCGTCGGGATGGGGCGTGCTGTCATGGCCATGACCCTCGGGGCGCCGCCGGCGCCTGCCGGGCCGCCGGAACCGGCCGCGGCGGAGGCGCTCTCCGCGCCGTTGGCGCCGGTCTCGCTCGCCCTGGCCGCTGCGTGCCTCCTGGCCCTGGCGACCCCGCTGGCCGGCACGCTGGACTCCGTCGTCGCCGTCCTCGGAGGTGCCCCGTGAGTGCGACGCCCCCTGCCGGACCCGTTCTGCCGCAGCCGGTCCTGAGCCGCCCGACGAGCCGCGAGACGCTCCGCGCCGACGTCGCGGCGCTGCTCGCGGACGGGCACCGGATGCTCGTGGTGGTCGCGGAGAACGCGCCGGACGCCGTCCGGCTGGGGTACGTGCTCGCCCGGCCGGCCGGTGGTCCGCACGGTTCGCGCGGTGCGGGCGACGCGGGTGAGAGCCGGGTCGAGCTGACGCTCGAGGTGTCGACGGCCGACGCGTGGGTGCCGACGATCGCCGACCTGTCGTACCCGGGCGGCCGTTTCGAGCGCGAGATCCGTGACCTGTTCGGGGTCGAGCCCCGCGACCACCCGCTGCCCCGGCGGCTCGTGCGGCACGCGCACTGGCCGAGGGCCTGGCACCCGCTCCTCGGCCGGCGTTCGGCGCAGACGGACGTCGTCCCGGACTTCGGCGAGGACCTCAGCGCGTTCCCGTTCCTCGAGGTCGGCGGCGACGGCGTCTACGAGATCCCGGTCGGCCCGGTGCACGCCGGGCTCATCGAGCCGGGGCACTTCCGGTTCTCGGTCGTCGGGGAGACGATCGTCCGGATGAAGGCCCGCCTGTGGTACCTCCACCGGGGGGTCGAGCGACTCTTCGAGGGCCGGACGCCGGACGACGGAGTCGTTCTCGCCGAACGGATCAGCGGGGACACCGCCGTCGGTCACACCCTCGCGTACGCACTCGCGTGCGAGGAGGCCCTCGGGCTCGTCGTCCCGCAGCGGGACCGGCTCGTGCGCGCGCTGCTCCTCGAGCTGGAGCGGATGCACAACCACGCCGCCGACCTCGGGATGATCCTCAACGACGTCGCCTTCGGGCTGGCCAACGTGCACCTCCAGCGGGTACGGGAGAACCTGTTGCGGCTCAACGAGTCCGTGACCGGGCACCGGCTGCTCCGCGGCGGCGTCCGGGTCGGGGGCGCGGACGTCGTCGCGCTGCCCGACGTCGGGCTGGTCCGGGCCGCGGCGGCAGACGTCGCCGAGGTCGTCCGGCTCGCCCTCGAGCACCCGATGGTGCTCGACCGGCTCGTCGCCACCGCGGTGCTCGGCCGTGAGGACGCGCTGAGGATGGGGGTGCTCGGCTACGTCGCCCGCGCCAGCGGCGTCGACGTCGACGCCCGCCGGGACCACCCGTTCGCCGACCCGGCCGCGCTGCCGGGCGGACCGCCCGAGCCGGTCGTCGACGACGAGGGCGACGTGCTCGCGCGGTTCACGGTGCGGGCCCGGGAGGTCGAGGCGTCCGCGCGGTTCGTCGTCGCGGCGAGCGAGGTGCTCGCGGGCGCGGGCTCGGGGGCGCCGACGCCACCGGACCCTGTGGCGCCGCACGCCTCACCGGGCGGGGCTGTGGACGGCACGACGCGTGGTCTCGGGGTGGTCGAGGCCTGGCGCGGGCTGCTGTGCCACCGCGTGACCGTGGGGGCCGACGGCCGCCTGCTGCGGGTCAAGGTCGTGGACCCGTCGTTCATGAACTGGCCGGCGCTGCCGGTCGCGCTCGCGGACACGATCGTCCCGGACTTCCCGTTGGCCAACAAGAGCTTCAACCAGTCGTACGCGGGCAACGACCTCTGACCCGCGAGGCCCGCCGGGCTACCGGTGCCGGACCCAGATGTTCGGCTCGACGTAGGTGCCGGTGCCGGCGTCGAGGTCGACGCGCACCGGCGCGAGCCCGTCGGGGATGACGTGGTCGCCGGAACCCGGCAGCGCCAGGCCGGTCCAGGTCTCCCACTGCGCGACGGTGCCGACCATCGTCTGGGCCGCCGGGGCGAGCCCGACGACGCGACCGCCGAGCCGGTGGTGCAGCCGCAGCCACGGGTCGAGCGGCAGCCCGTCGGCGCGGACCCACGTGACGTACTGCTCGATCGGGATGAGCGGGTAGCGGTGCTTGAGGGTCGGCCGCAGCGGGGCGACGACCCGGCCCAGCCCGTGCGCTGTCCCGAGCCCGACGAGCGCCTCGACGAGAGCGGACGCGACCCCGGTCCCCTTGTGCCCCGGGTGCACGACGGCCCCGCACAGCGCGAACGTGTCCGCGGCCGTGCCGGCCTCGTGCCCCTCGACGGCGCGGCGCAGCAGACCGCCGAACGTCTGCGGCAGCGTGGCCGGGTCACCGTCCCAGCCGAGCGGCACTCCCCACCCCGTCGCGACCGGGACGGCCGGGTCGTCGTCGAGCAGGACGATGTCGAGGTGCGGGAAGTACTCGCGGACGCGACCGATGACCGGCTTGACGGTGGGGTCCGCGGTGATGAACGCGGGGAAGCCTTCGGCGAACAGTGCGTCCATCTCGGCCTCGTCGCGGTCGCGCGCACCCGTCGGCTCGATATGCATTCGGGGTCGCTCCTCTGGTCGCGCGCGGTGTCGGTGCAGCGTATCGCTGTTCGTGAGTGATGGTGGCTCACGCAAAGTTGTTGCACTGGAACGGGTCTCGCGGGGGCCGGACTGTCGGACCCCGTCCGTAGTGTTGTTCTCGTGAGCAGCGACGAGCAGACCAGGGGCGAGGTGCCCGGCGACCAGCCGGACGCCGCGGGGCCGGCTGGTCACGCCATCTCCGGCGAGTCAGAACCGGTGCATGACCTGTTCGCGGGGATCGCCGCGATGGACGCCGCGACCGCGGTCGTGCTGGACGCGTCACGCTGCGCGTGGTCGCTGTCGGACAGCGAAGCCCGCGATGCGGTGGAGGCGTTCACCCGGGCGATGGCGTCCGCGGAAGCTGCGCGGCTGGCGGTGATCAAGGTCCTCGACGAACGCCCTGAGGCGGTGCCGGGTGCGAGTGAGGGGAAGGTCGCTGCGGCGTTCCTTACGGGCCGGTTGAACGTGGATCCGGGTCGGGCGAACGCCGACGCGCGGGCGGCGCACGCGTTGGATGCGGACTCGGGTTCGTTGCCGCAGGTGGGTGCCGCGTTGGCGGCGGGTGAGATCACGCGCGAGCACGCCGACGCCTGTGTGCGGGCGGTGGCGCGGTTGCCGAAGCGGTTGCGGATCGTGCTGCTGGAGGACGAGGCGACGGGTGAACTGAAGTCGGGGATGGAGATCGCGGATGCGTTCCTGGCCGAGCAGTGCCGCAGGTTCCCGGTCCGGGCGATCCACCGGCTGGTCGACGAGCTGGTCCGGGTCCTCGACCCGGACCGCGAGGAGGACTTCGACGAGGACGCCCACCTACGGCGCGGGGTGTCGCTGGTGAAGGACTCGACCGGGATGGGGTCGCTGCGGATGACCCTGACCCCCGCGGACACGGCGGTGCTGTCGGCGATGCTCTCGGCTGCCGGGAAGCCGCGCCCGGCCCGTGAGGTGCTCACGGTCGACGACACCGGGGTCGAGCAGGTCACCCTGGTCAAGGATGACCGGACTGTGGCGATGCGCCGCTACGACGCGGTCATGGCCCTGCTCCGCTCCGGCCTCAACGGCGGTGTTGGTGAGGCGGCGTCACCGCTGGTGAATCTGCTCGTCACCGCCACCGTCGAGCAGGTCGCCGCCGCAGGCGCGGCCGCCGAGCAGGTGCGGCAACGTGCCGCCGCGCGTGCCGGGCAGCTCCCGGAACCGTGCGCCGATGCGGTCGGTGACGCCGACGACTCGGCCGCAGAAGCTGCCGATGCCGCCGACGGATCGGGGGCCGCCGGCGCAGATGACGGTGCACGTGGGGATGGCTCGATGTCGGTGACGGTCTTCGGTCAGGGATCCGCGGATGCTGTGGCGCGCGCGGTCGGTCGGGCTGCGGGGTTCGCGACGCTGCACCGGCACGGACCGATCGGGTCGCACCTGCTCGCCTATCTCGCCTGCACCGCGACGTTGACGAAGGTGCTCCTCGACCGCGACGGAGCACCGCTCGACGTGGGCCGGGCGCACCGGCTCGCGACCCCGGCCCAACGCAAAGCCCTGGCCGCCCGCGACAGCGGGTGCGTCACCCCGGCCTGCCCGGTCCCGCACGAAGGCACCGACGCCCACCACCTCCAGGCGTGGAAGAACGGCGGACTGACCGATCTGGCGAACCTGGTCAGCGCCTGCCCGAGACACCATCAGGAGATCCACGCGGGCCTGTGGCTGGTCGAGGTCCACGACGGCATCCCTTGGGTGCGGCCACCGTCCTGGATCGACCCCGAACGACGCCCGATGCGGAACCTCCACCACCAGACCCACGCCGCCGCACAACGAATCGGACAACAACTCCGCCTGGCGCTCGACGACGACGCGGACGCCCGCGGCATCGGGCCGAACCGCGCCGGGCTGACACCGATCGACCTGACGCCGCCGGTCTGGAGCCAGGTCCCTCCCGACGACACGTGGAAACGCACCGCCTGACCACGTGCCGGGCCGCCCCCGGTCGCGGCATGTTCTGCGCGTCAGGAGGTGTGCACGGAGTCCAAGGTTCGCAGCACCGCTGCCTGGGCCTGCGTGCCGGACGTGCTCCGGGCCACCAGGTGGAGCAGGGCCGCTGCACGTGCTGCACGCGCGGCACGGTCGGCGTGCGCGACCGGGGTGGTGACGGCGTCGAGGAGGCGCGCGCTGACGGCGGGGTCCTCGCAGGCGGCGGCCAGCACCGCGACCTGCCCCGGGGACAGCGGCGCCGCCGGCTCACCACGCTCGCCGGCCGCGAGAGCGGCGAGCCACGAGGTGAGCAGAGGCTCTTCGAGCTCACGGATCCGCGACCGCGCAGGGCCGAGCAGTGCGGGCCCGACCTGCGGGTCGCCCGGGCGGCGCGTGAGCGGCTCCAGAGGCACCGGCGGTGCGGTGTCGAGCCGGGGCGTTCCGCCAGGAGCGGGTGCGTCCGTGGCCACCGGGGCGGGAGTCGCTGCCGCGTGCGCGGAACCCGGCAGTCGCTGTCCGGGAACGGGGGCTGCGGCGCCGCCGGTGCGTCCGAAGCGCCGGCGTCCGCCCCGTGCGCCCGGGAGCACCTGGGCAGCGCTGCCGGGCGCCGCGGGGGAGCCCCAGACGCGGTCGCCGGCGGCGAGCACACCGGGGGCGTGCGCCCCGGCCGGTGCAGGCAGCCCGGTGCGCCCCGGACCGGCTGAAGGGCCGCTACCGAACCGTGCCGGACCGTCCGGAGCGGACGCACCCGCGCCCGGCGACCCGAAGCCCTGCAGGCTGGACACCGACGTCGCCCGCAGCGACGACAGGGTCGCGCGCGGGGCGGTGGTCGCGAACTGCGGCGCCGCTCCGAGGGCCGTGGACGACGCGAACGCGGGGGCCGCCACGGGCACGGGTGCCGGCAGCGGGACAGGGGCAGACCCCGGGGCCGATACCGGGGCGGACATCGGGGTCGGCATCGGTGGCGCGAGGTGGTCCGGGACACGCTGGGCGGGGTGCGGCCACGGGGCCCCGAGCGGGTCCTGGTCGCCGGAGCGGCGGCCACCGGGCACCGGGACAGGGCCCATGGCCGGCGCCGTCCTGCCGCCGCGCACTGTTCCAGCGCCCCGGACGGCTCTGCTCGCCGACACCGCGCCGAACGCCGCCACGGTCGCCCACGCGGCCGCGATCGTGCCCGGCACCCACAGCCCGGTCAGCGTCCAGACCGTCGCGCCGACGACCACGGTCACGGCCGCGGCAGCCAGCGCGACCCAGGCGCCGACGCGTCCGGCGCGGACGGCGACGGCACCGAGAACCATGACGACGCACAGCAGCCCCTGCACCACGGCAAGGGCCGGTGCCGGACCCCACGCGCGCGCCGCGAACAGCCCGAGGAACACGGCGCTCACGATGAAGCTGCCGGGTGGCCTGCCCATGGGCGCCGTCCTCCAGGTCTCGACCGTCTCGGGTCTCAGCCGTCCCAGGTGTCAGCCGTCTCAGGAACCGGCCGCCCGCGGGACGGACCGGTCCCGGGCATGATCGGCAGCCGGGACCCGGAGCCTGAGCGACCTGGGCCGCCGTCTTCCCGGCGGGCTCAGCCGCGACCCTCCCGGTAGGCGCGCCAGCCGCCGAGCGCCGTGATGTCCGTGCTCGTCGCCGGCCCGGCGTAGGCCCGGCGGACCACCATCGCGAGGGACGGCGAGCCGTCCTCGAGCTCGATGATCCCGAGCTCGAGCCCGTCCGGCTCGGCCGGGAGCAGCACGTCCCGCAGCTGCTCCCAGGTCAGGTCGTACACCTCACCGGCGACCTGCCCGCCCAGGCCCGGGCCCACGTCCTCGAGGCCGGGGTAGGCGTCCTCGACGGCGTGGAACCGGTAGCGCGCCGCCGTCCGGGTCGCCGCGACGAGAGGCGCCCCGCCGACGAGGTGGTGCATGGCTCCGCCGACCATGGCGGTCCCGTTGAGGAACATGTGCGGCAAAGCGGTCTCCTGTCGGGTCGGGCGAGGGGGCAGGGCCGGTCAGCCCCGGGCGGCACCGAGCGCCGCGACGAGCCGCGCCGACTCCCGGCGGACGGCGGGCAGCCGGTTCGCGGGGACGCCCAGCAGCCGCAGGGCCGCGGTCGGGACCGTCGTGACGAGGTCGCCGAGGTCGGCACCGTGCTGCCGGTCCCCGCGCACGGAGATGACGCTCTCCACGAGGCCGAACACGAGCGCGGTCGCCAGGTCGACGTCGTCCGGACGGGCGTCCCCCTCCGCCACCGCGGCGGCGACCGCACGGCCGTACGCCGCCCGCAGCCGGGCCCGGTCGGCCTGGAAGGACCCGAACCGGGGCTGCCGCAGCTCGGGGAGCAGGTACAGCGAGGCGAGGTTCCAGCGGCCCGAGCACAGCAGGCCGACGTCGAACGTCGCGAGCGCGTGCAACCGGGCGGCACCCCGGCCGGGGAGCCGCTCCAGCTCCTCGGCGGCCCGGATCGACGGTGTCACCGTGCCGGCGAGCAGCTCGGCGAGCACGGCCTCCTTGCTCGGGAAGTGGTAGTAGAGCGAGGCCTGCTTGATCCCCACGGCGAGGGCGACGGCGCGGGTGGACGTCGCGGCGTAGCCCTGCTGGCAGAACAGCTCTGCCGCGGCGTCGAGGATCTCCTCCCGGCCCGTCTCGCCCTCCCGGGGCCGCCCGGGACGCCGGCCTCGCGGTGGTTCCGGGGCCGGGCTCGGGCGGGCGCTCATGGCGGCGATCCTGGCACAGCGGTCGTCGGTTCGTCTGCCCCCGCCCGCTCCCGGCCGCGGCGCGGGACATCGGACGTGCACGCACCCCGCGCCGAAGAAACCCAGCGGTTACGTCGGCGACACCGCAGGTGCGAGAACCCTTCCTACCGTCCTGTCAGTCGACAGGTGTGTCACCTGTCGGTCGACAGGCAGGGGTCCTGCAGGCGGGAGCCCGGCAGCGAGCGCCTGCCGGCAGGCACGGACCAGGAGGGACCGACGGATGACCACGACCGGCTCGGCGACCGCCTCGACGTACGGCGCCCGTGACCACGCCCGCGCCCAGGCCGGCACCGTGGTCACGACGATGCCGGTGCTGCCGGCGTCCGGCTGGCCGTCGCCGCCGGACGGCGTCGCCCCGGCGGACCTCGTGTGGGCGGAGACGGTCGCCGGGGGCAACTACACGCACCTGCGCGTCGCCCGCGGCACGCACCTACGGTTCACGGACGTCGAGGGCTCCGCCTGCGCGCACCTGGCGCTGCACAACGCGACGCAGCCCTGGGAGCGGCTCAACGTCGCCGACACGACGAAGGTGGCCTGGCAGGCCTACCTCGGCCCGGGCGCCCTGCTCCTGTCCGACCAGGGCCGCGTGCTGGCCTCGGTTGTCGAGGACACCTCCGGCCGCCACGACGCGTTCTGCGGCACCTCGACCCTCGCGTCGAACACCGCGCGGTACGGGGACGGCGCCCCGCAGGGCCCCTCGCCCGCCGGCCGCGAGCTGCTCGTCCTCGCGGCGGCCAAGCACGGTCTCCTCCCCCGGGACCTGCCGACGACGCTGTCCTTCTTCCAGGGGGTGGACGTCGGCCCGGACGGCGGCCTGACCTTCACCGGCTCGGCCGGCCCGGGCACGAGCGTCA
This sequence comes from Actinomycetota bacterium, assembly GCA_016213575.1. GTDB lineage: Bacteria > Actinomycetota > Actinomycetes > Actinomycetales > Kineosporiaceae > R-H-3. Next base: position 2,063 of record JACRAB010000063.1, on the reverse strand, counting down.
CGCTGCGCGCCGAGCTGCCGCTCGTCGTCCTCGTCGCGAACGTGCCGCACCCGGTCGACCCGCGACCGCAGTACACCTCGTCCCCGCTCGAGGTCGTCGCCTGGCGCGGCGCCGCGACGACCCCCGACGACCCGCTCTGGTCGGCGACCCCCGAGGGCGAGCGGGCCTTCCTGAACTCCGCCGCGCACGCGGCGATGCTCGGCCTCGACGGAGGGACCCGCGCATGACGACGACGCAGTCCGCACCCGCAGTGCAGATCGACGCCATCCTCGCCGGCACCGTCCTGCACGACGACCACGTCGCGGCGCGTGCCCCGTGGTCGGCACTCCTGCCCGCCGGGACGCACCTGACGATCGTCGACCTCGAGGGCAACCAGGCCGTCGACTTCCTCGCCTACAACGCCGCGGACACCGCCGAGCGCTACAGCGCGGCGGACACGATCGCCGCGCAGGGCAACATCTTCCTCTCGACGGGCAGCGTGCTGCGGACGAACGAGGGGCGCCCGCTGCTGACCCTCGTCGCCGACGAGGTCGGCCGGCACGACACCATCGGGGGCGCCTGCAGCAAGGAGTCCAACTCGCTGCGCTACGGCCACCACACCGTCCACCAGCACGGCTGCGTCGAGAACTTCCTCGCGGAGGGGGCCCGCTGGGGCCTCACGAAGCGCGACCTCGTGAGCAACGTCAACTGGTACATGAACGTGCCGGTCGAGCCGGACGGCACGCTCGGCATCGTCGACGGTCTCTCGGCACCCGGCCGCCGGCTCGTGCTGCGCGCCGAGATGGACACCATCGCCCTGGTCTCGAACTGCCCGCAGGTCAACAACCCCTGCAACGGCTTCGACCCGACCCCGGTGCGGATGGTCGTCACCGCGCCGGTCGCTGCGACGGGACCGTGACGAGCGTCCTGCCCGCGTCGACCGCGGACCACGCCGAGGAGGTGCCGCCGGGCGGTGCCGTCCCCGCCGCCGCCGTGTCCGCCGTCGGAGCCGCCCGCGGTTTCGACACGCTCCTCGTCGCGAACCGCGGCGAGATCGCCTGCCGGATCATCCGCAGCGCCCGACGGATCGGGCTGCGCACCGTCGCGGTGCACAGCGACGCCGACCGGGCGGCGCCGCACGTCCGGCTCGCCGACGTCGCCGTCGGGATCGGGCCGGCGCCCGCCCGTGACAGCTACCTGCGTACCGACCGGATCCTCGAGACCGCAGCGACGACCGGCGCTGGCGCGGTCCACCCCGGGTACGGGTTCCTCTCCGAGAACGCCGCGTTCGCCGGTGCGGTCGAGGCCGCCGGCCTCGCCTTCGTCGGCCCCACCCCGCTCCAGCTCGACCGGTTCGGCACGAAGCACACGGCGCGCGCCCTGGCCCGTGCGGCGGGCGCACCGATGCTCGAGGGCACGGACCTGCTCGCCGACCTCGGCGCGGCGCTCGGGGCCGCCGAGCGGATCGGCTACCCCGTCATGCTCAAGGCGACCGGCGGCGGCGGCGGGATCGGCATGCAGGCCTGCCGGACGCCGTCCGACCTCGCCGAGGCCTTCGACCGGGTCCGTCGGGTGGCGACCGCGGGGTTCGGCAGCGGGGAGGTCTTCCTCGAGAGGTACGTCGAGCGGGCCCGGCACGTCGAGGTCCAGGTCTTCGGGCTCGGCGACGGCCGGGTGCACGTCCTCGGCGACCGCGACTGCAGCCTCCAGCGCCGCAACCAGAAGGTCCTCGAGGAGTGCCCGGCGCCGAACCTCCCGGACGCCGTGCGGACGGCGGTCGCGGCCGGTGCGCAGGCGCTCGCCTCGTCGGTCGCCTACCGCAGCGCGGGCACCGTCGAGTACGTCTACGACACCGCGCGCGCGGAGGCGTCCTTCCTCGAGGTGAACGCCCGGCTCCAGGTCGAGCACCCCGTCACCGAGGAGGTCTTCGGCGTCGACCTCGTCGAGTGCATGCTCCGGCTGGCGCTCGGCGACGTGGCGACCGTCGACGAGACGCTCGGCCGGGCCGCCGCGGAGGCCGCGGCGCGTGCGGCCGCCCGCCCCCGGCGGCACGCCGTCCACGCGGACCGCCGCCGGCGCGCCGG
>JACRAB010000400.1 GCA_016213575.1 Actinomycetota bacterium | reverse complement strand
GGCCCGCCAGCGCCCGTCCAGGCCGCGCTCGGTGTCCGCGCCGGCGACGAGCCGCGCGACCGCGTCCCGCGCCCCGGCCGGGATCTCGACGAGCCGGGCCCCCTCGGTGCCGGCCTCGGCGGCCAGCCGGTCGCGCAGCGGCTCCGGCACTGGCTCGGCGCGCATCGGGCCGTGCCAGGTGCGGCGCACCGGGACGGCCGCGTCGAGGACGGCGAACTCGGCGTCGACGGGGTGGTCGGCGAGGCGGACCCGGGCGAGCACGTCGGGGTGCGCCGGGTCCGGCAGCGGCTCGACGTCCACCCCGAGCTGTTCGCGCGCCGCCGCGACCCGGAACGTCAGCAGGGCGGCCCCGCAGGCCATGACCGCCTCGCGACCCCCCGGGTCGCTCACGGGCAGGGCGCGCGCGTCGTCGCACGCGAGCTCGAGCTCGGCGCCGCCGTCACGGACGGTCCAGCGCCACGGCTGGACGTTGTGCGGGGAGGGTGCCAGGTTCGCGCGCTCGACGAGCGCGAGCAGGTCCGGCAGGCCGAGCTGGACGGTCGGTGTCATGGAACTCGCCTCCGTACCCATTGTCCCGCAACGGATCATGACGCGGGCGGGACCTGCTGCTCAGGACGGCCGCGACGCACCCGCTCCGGGACGGCGGAGGGCCGCCGGACGCACTCGGCGTCCGGCGGCCCTGGCGTGCGTCCGCGGTGAGCGGTGATCAGTCGGCGTCGAGACCGTGGCAGACGGTCCCGTCGCAGCCCTCGCCGGTGCAGTGGCACACCGAGCAGAGCTGCTCCTCGCAGGTCTTCGTCGTCGCTGTCATGGATCTATCACCCTCGGAGATCTCGTGTCCGCGGTCGGTCCCGCGGTCGTCGCCCGGTGCTTCCCCGGGTGTCCCGCGTCTGCGGGTGGTCCCCGCGCCGATGCGGGCGACCACAAGAAGCATCGGTCAGGGGGCGGCCGGTCACCCGGGACCCAGGGCCCGTCGTGGGCGGTCTCACAGCAGGCCGGGGCGACCTACGTCCCCGGCCGCGGGGCGCCCGGGGCGCAGGCTTTGGAGCATGGACACCCACGCGCCGCGCCCCCGCCGGAGGGTGCCGTCCGTCGAGCCGCTGCTCTTCGCCGTCACGTCCGCGGCGGTCGCCGCCGGCTTCCTCGCCCGCCCGCTGTGGGTCGCCGGTGCGCTGGTCGGCCTCGTCGCCGCCACGGTCTGGGTCGCCGGGTCACTGCGCCGTCGCGAGCCCGGGGTCGACGTCATCGCCGTCCTCGCCCTCGTCGGGTCGCTCGCGGTCGACGAGCCGCTGGCCGGCGCCGTCATCGCGTGGATGCTCGCCTCCGGCCGGCTGCTCGAGCAGCGCGCCCAGGCCCGGGCCCGTCGCGAGCTGAGCCTGCTCGTGGCCCGCGCGCCCCGGACGGCGCGCCGCCGCACCGGCGGCGACCCGGCCGCGAGCGACCCCGACCACGGGGTCACCTACGTCGAGGTGAGCGTCGAGGAGGTCGTCCGGGGCGACGTCCTGCTCGTCGGGCCGGGTGAGGTCGTCCCGGTCGACGGGCACACCGTGTCCGTCGCGACGCTCGACGAGTCCGCGCTCACCGGGGAGTCGGTCCAGGTCGACCACGCGGCGGGCGACGAGGTCCGCAGCGGCGCCGTGAACGCCGCGTCGCCGTTCGAGCTCGTCGCGTCCACCGTGGCCGCCGACTCGACGTACGCGCGGATCGTCCGCCTCGTCGAGCAGGCGCAGGCCTCGAGCGCGCCGTTCGTGCGCGCCGCGGACCGGGTGGCCGTCGCGTTCGTGCCGCTGACGCTCGCGCTCGCCGGCGCGGCCTGGGCCCTGTCGGGCGACCCGGTGCGCGCCGTCGCGGTGCTCGTCGTCGCGACCCCGTGCCCGCTGCTGCTCGCCGCCCCGATCGCCGTCATCTCCGGGCTCTCCCAGGCGGCCCGGCGCGGGGTCGTCGTCAAGGGCGGCGGCGCGCTGGAGCGGCTCGCCGCCGGGCGGGTCCTCCTGCTCGACAAGACCGGCACGCTGACACGCGGCCGCCCGACCGTGCGCGACGTCGTCCTCGCGGACCCGCCCGCACCCGGCGCCCCGGACGCCGCGACGCTCCTGCGGCTGGCGGCGAGCCTGGACCAGGTGTCACCGCACGTCCTCGCCGACGCCGTCGTCAGCGCCGGACGTGGCCGGGGGCTGGCGCTCGCGCTCCCGTCGGACGTCGAGGAGCGGCACGGCAGCGGGATCGAGGGCGACGTCGACGGCCTGCGGGTCCGGGTCGGCAAGGCGGCGTGGGTCGTCGGCGCACCGGGCTCGCCGGACGAGCCGGCCTGGGCCCGCAGGGTCCGGCGCAGGTCCGCGCTCGACGGCACGACCGCCGTCCTCGTCGGGGTCGCCGGCGTCCCGGCCGGGGCGCTCCTGCTCGAGGACCCGATGCGGCCCGACGCCCCGCGGACGATCCGGGCGCTGCGGCGCGCGGGGTTCGAGCGGGTCGTCCTCGTCACCGGCGACCGGGAGGACGTCGCGCAGTCCGTCGGACGGGTCGTCGGCGTCGACGCGGTGCACGCCGAGACCGACCCGCAGGGCAAGCTCGACGTCGTCCGCGAGGAGGGCCGGCACGGCCTCACCGTCATGGTCGGCGACGGCGTCAACGACGCCCCCGCGCTCGCCGCCGCCGGGGTCGGCGTCGCGCTCGCCGCACGCGGGGCGACCGCGAGCAGCGAGACCGCCGACGTCGTCCTCACCGTCGACCGGGTCGACCGGCTCGCCGAGGCCGTCGGGATCGCCCGGCGCTCGCGCCGGATCGCGTTCCAGGCGGTCGGGGTCGGGATGGGGCTGTCCCTCGTCGCCATGGGGTTCGCCGCGGCCGGGCTGCTCGCGCCGACCGCGGGAGCGCTGCTCCAGGAGGTCGTCGACGTGCTGGCGATCGGCGTCGCGCTGCGCGCCGTGCTGCCGGCCCGACGTCGCGGGGCGGCCCGCCTCACCCCCGCGGACGTCGAGCTCATGACCGGGTTCCACGTCGAGCACGACGCCGTCCGCGGCATCGTCGAGGAGGTCCGCGCGGTCGCCGACCGGGTCAGGCCGGGAGGCGCCGCCGACAGGCTCGACGAGGTCCACGCCCTGTTGCTCCGGCTCGAGACCGAGCTGCTGCCGCACGAGCTCGGCGAGGAGGAACGGCTCTACCCGGTCGTCGCCCGGGTCCTCGGCGGCGACGACCCGATCGGCGCCATGAGCCGGACCCACGCCGAGATCTCGCACCAGGTCTGGCGGCTGCGCCGGATGCTCGAGCCGGGCGAGGCCCCGGACCCGGTCGAGGTGCAGCGGCTGCTCTACGGGCTCTACGCGGTGCTGCGGCTGCACGACGTCCAGGAGGAGGAGGGGATGTTCAGCCTCATCCCCTCGCAGTGACGGCGTTCTGCGTCAGTGCCACCAGGACGTCAGCGCCGCCAGGCCGTCAGCGGCGCCAGAACAGATGGTGCACCACGCCGCTCCCGCCCGGGCTCGGCACGGCCTCGTGGTGGAACCTGTCGAGCAGCTCGTCGGGTGACTCCCACAGCCGCAGGCCCGACCCCGCGGTGATCGGTGAGACCGCCACGTGCAGGGTGTCGACGAGGTCCGCGTCGAGGAACTGCCGGACGGTCGTGACCCCGCCCCCGAGCCGGACGTCCTTGCCCTGCGCGGCCTTCCGGGCCTGCTCCAGGACGTCGGCCGGCTCGCCGGCGACGAAGTGGAACGTCGTGTCGGAGAGCGTGATCGACGGGCGGGGGTGGTGCGTGAGCACGAGCACCGGGGTGTGGAACGGCGGCTCGTCGCCCCACCAGCCCTGCCACTCCTCGTCCTGCCACGGCCCGCGCTGCGGCCCGAACTTGTTGCGGCCCATGATCTCGGCACCGATGTTGTTCGAGAAGTCGCGGGTGAAGTAGTCGTCGAGGCCGCGGCCGCCGCCCGGCTCGGTGCGGTTCGGCCAGCTCGCGGTGGCCCCGGCCCAGCCGAACATCGCGCCGGGGTCGAGGTGGCCGAACGGACGTTCCAGGCTCTGGTCCGCCCCGGCGGCGAACCCGTCGGCGGTGACGGTGAAGTTCTGCACCCTGAGCAGCTGGGCCACGTGTTCCTCCTGCGGTGTCGAGGTCGTCCGCGGGTGGGACCCTACGCGGCGGGCGGACTCATCGGGTCGGCTCACCCCGGTCAGACCGGCAGGCGTACGTCCGGGCACGTCGCGAGGACCCTCCGCATCGCCGTCCGCTCCGGCGGGGTGACGGTCAGCCCCCAGCGCCGCTTCACGGCGACCTGGCGGGCGACGAACGGGCAGCGGGACGCCTGCCGCGGCGGCAGCCAGCCCGCGGCGTCCAGGGCGGCCTTGTCCTGGTTCGACGCTCGGCTCGTCGCGAGCAGGTTGAGCGGGTCGTTGGCGAACTCCTCGCGCCGCGGGGGCGGCCAGTCCCAGGCCCCGGTGCGCCAGGCGGCCGCGAGTGCGACGACGTGGTCGATCTCGACGAGCGGAGAGGTCTGCGGGCCGCGGACGAACGCCACCGCCTCCCCCGTGTACGGGTCGGTGAGCCGACCGGCGCGGACGACGCAGCCCCGGGTGCGCGGATCGAGGTCGACCTGCACGAGGTCGCGGCGCAGGACGTCGTTGCGGGTGTCGCAGCCGTTGCGGTCGACGTCCGCCCAGCGCTGCCCGAACGCGTCGCGGTCGTAGCCGTCGACGAGCCGGAACGGTGCGACGGGCAGGGCGTCCAGGGCGGCGAGCGCCGTCCCGGGGGCCGCGGGGACGCCGTCCGCCCCGCCGGTCGGCGCGGCCCCGGCCCCGCTCCCGGACGACGCGCGCCACGGCAGCCGGTCCGCGACCGCGCCGCAGCCGCCGAGACAGGC
>JACRAB010000399.1 GCA_016213575.1 Actinomycetota bacterium | reverse complement strand
GACCTCGGTCGTCGAGTTCCCGACGTCGATCCCGGCGACGACCGTGCCGACGACCGGGCCGGCGAACGGGCCGGGCGCCGGGGGGCCTGCCGTCACCGCGTGCGGAGCAGCCCGCGGCGGGCGTAGACGGCCGCCGCCTCCCGCACGAGCGCCGCGTTGCGGACGGCGCCGCGCGCCTCGAGCGAGGCCGCGGCCTCCTCGAGCTCGTCGGCCGTGGCCCGGCGCGGCCGCAGCAGCTCGTAGAGCGCGAGCACCTCGGCGTCCGGCACGTCGACGAGCTCCGCGGCCCGGTCGAAGTTCTCCGCGAGCTGGCCGTTCGCGTGCGCCCGGGCGACCCCGGCCTGGTGGCGCAGGGTCTGCGGGGTGATGCGGAAGTCGTCCATCGACACCGCAGCGGCCCGCACGCCCTCGAGGAGCGTGTCCACGTCGGCACCCACCGGGTCGGTCATGCGAGCTCCAGCTGCTCCGGCGGGGTCGCGCTGCTGCACGTCCGCTCGATGGCCACGAGGGAGACGACCTTGGTGTGGTACCTCGCCTCGATCGCCTCGTCCGAGTAGGGGTTACGGGCCGGCTCGGGGGTCGCGCCCTTCGCGTGCCGGCCGGCGTTCGACCCCAGCAGCCGGTAGAGCGGCCCGTCCACGGTCGGCGCGACGCTGTAGAGCTCGAGGTTCGCCAGCGGGGAGAGGTCACGCCGGTGGATGAGCGCGGTCCCCTTGGCCTGCAGTCCGATCCCGATGCCGGAGCCGGCGAGCCGGGCCGCGGTCAGCCCGACGAGGCCGAGGTCGATCGTGTCGTTGACCCGGACGATCCTGCCCCGGCAGCCCTCCTCCTCCAGGCCCGCGAGCAGCTCGTCGAGGACGTCGACGACGGCCAACCCCGACAGTGTCGTCCAGATCGCGCGCCCGACCGCGGGGGAGACCCCGATGACGACGTCCCGCGGGTCGGAGCCGGCGGCCGCCGGGCCGGCCACCCGCAGCCGGTCGCTCGCCCCGTGCGCCTGCTCCGCGCGCAGGTCCGCGACCGAGCGCTGCTGCCGGACGGCGTCGATCTGCGCCTGCCGGGCAGGGGTCGGCTCGTAGCCGGTGCCCGGCCCGGCGTAGTCGTTCGGGTCGGTGACCAGGGAGAGCACCGCGAAGTCCTCGTCGAAGATCGCCGCCGTCTGCAGGTAGTCGCCGGCGACCCGGGCCCGCAGCAGCCGCAGCAACCGCCGCGCCTCGGTGTCGAAGCCGCAGACGTCGAGCGCCGCGACGACGTCGACCATCGTCAGGCCGGTCTCGGTGATCATCCGGGACGCCGTGAGCGGGGCCATGAGATCCGCGGCGGGGACGTCCTTCGAGCCCGCCGCGTCGACCGCCTGCGCGGCCCACGCGTCGTCGAGGTCGGCGAGGCCGAGGTGCCGGTAGACCGCCTGCACCGCCTCGACGGCACGCTGCCGCAGCCGGGCGACGTCGTCGTGCTCCGCCGTCCGCAGGCCGCCGTCGACGCCCCAGTCGCGCTGCATGACGAGGTAGTCGTCGACGTCCTCGGCGTTCCACTGCGACGGCCCGAACATGTTGTCGTAGCGCTGGATCGAGCCGAACCCGCTGCAGACGAAGTCGGTCCCGGCGAGGAAGATCGGCATCGTCCGGGAGGTCCGCCGGACGTCGGACTCGCTCATGAGCGCGTCGTTGCCGGTGCACGCCTCGAGCCCGCGGGCCATGACCATAAGGTTCTCGGCCATGAGCGAGCGGACGCCGCGCGGCACCGCGCCGGCCACCGACGCCGAGTCGATCCCGCCGTTCTGCACGCCCTGCGCGCCGATCGCGCGGGCCAGCGCGACGCAGCGGGCCTCCAGGTAGAACATCGACCGGCCCTCGGCGCCGCCCATGAGGGCCTCGGCGCCGCCGCCGCTCGTGACTCGCATCTTCACCCCTCGCGAGGCGTACGCGCTCGTGAGGAACGCCTTGCTCCACGGGGTGTCGTCGCCGTCGACGAAGATCTGCTCGGTGCCGTACAGCGAGACGGTCTCGGCGTAGGAGACGAGCCCGCGCATCCCGAGGGCCAGCTCGGTGGCCTCCTCGACGCTGCACTGCACGAGCACGCCGGGCGACCCGACCGCCGCGCCGATCGACACCGCGACCGCGTTGCTCGGGGCGTCCCCGGCGACCGGCACCGTCGTCTCGATCTCGCGGAACCCGAACGCGGCCGCCGTCGCGGCGTCCGCGGCGAGCAGGAGCGGGTCGTCGCTGCGGTTCGTCACGTGCGCCTGGTTGGACGGCGTCCGCCGGGCGCGCATCTTCGTCATGGCGATCGTCAGCTCGGCCGGACGCAGCAACGTCAGCACCCGGGCGAGCTTGGCCGGGGTCGTCCCCGCGCACAGCCGCACCACCTCGGCGCGCGGCACCGCGGGGTCGACGAGCATCCGGGCCAGCGCGAGGTCGGACGTCGCCATCGCCTCGTCCGCGACGTCGAGGTCGATCCCGTGCCGGGCGACGAACTCGTCGACGACGTCGAAGTCCGCCTCGGCCCGGCCGTCGAGCTCGACGACCCGGCCGTCCCGGACGACGAGCGACGGTTCGGGGTCGTCCGGCGAGCCGAAGGCGACGAGCCCGAGCGCGGCGTCCTCGACGGCGAACCCGTCGAGGTTGACCCGCTGGGCGTCCATGAACCGGACCCGGCCGATTCTTGACTGCTCGCCCGTCCCCGGGCGCTGCTGACCGTGCCTTCCCTCCTCGCTCGCGGACGAAGGACGTGTCCGCTCGCTCGTCGGTCCAGGCACGGTCGCGCCCGGGGACGTGCTCGCGCCTTCGCGCGCGCTCACGGCTGCGTCTCCTCGACGAGGAACAGCGCCGCGGCGGCCTCGGCGCACGCCTCGTCCTGCTCCGCCGTCCCGCCGCTGACGCCGACCCCGCCGACGACGCGCTCCGCCGACCACAGCGGCAGCCCGCCGCCGAAGCAGACGTAGCGGCCGCCGTCCGCCGAGTGCATCCCGACGAGGTCACCGCCCGGGGCGACGAGCGGCCCCAGCTCGGCGGTCGAGACCCGGTGCGCGACAGCGGTGTACGCCTTGTCCCGGGCCAGGGTCGGCCCCGCGATCTCGGCGCCGTCCATCCGCTCGAAGGCGACCAGGTGGCCGCCGGCGTCGACGACGGCGACGGAGACGAGCGCCCCGAGCCGGCCGGCCGTCGCCCGGGCCGCCTCGCACATCCGGCGCGCGAGCTCGAGGTCCACGACGGTGAGGGTGAGACGAGCCATGGTGCAGCCTCTCGCAACGATGGGTGGAGACGCCAAGACCGGCGGGCAGGTCGGAGGACGGGGGGCGACCGACCCGCCCGCCGGTCGTCGGCGGGCGCGTGCGCCGGCGTACCGGCGCGGAGCGCTGTCAGGCCCGCTCGTGCGCCTCCTCGAGCACCGTG
>JACRAB010000398.1 GCA_016213575.1 Actinomycetota bacterium | reverse complement strand
TGGACTACCCCGCCGACACCCTGGCCGTGCTCGACGCGACGGGCGTCCCCGGCGCCGTCCTCGTCGGCCTGTCGTGCGGCGTCTCGTGGGCGGTCCGGGTCGCGGCGACGCAGCCGGACCGGGTGCACGGCATCGTCGCCGTCGCGCCGTCGTGCGGGCTCGACGTCCCCCAGTCGCACCGCGACGGCACCCCCTGGGACGTGCCGCCGCCCGGCCGCCCGGACGGCTGGGCCATGTACAACAAGCACTTCTGGCTCGAGGCAGGACCGGCGGAGTACGACCGTTTCCTCGAGTTCTTCTTCGGCCGGATGTTCACCGAGCCGCACTCGACGAAGCAGATCGAGGACGGCGTCGCCTGGGGCCGGGAGGCCGGGCCGCAGGTGCTCGCGGACACGACCGCCGGCCGGCTCGGCTGCGACGGCGCGGTCTGCACGCCGCTCGAGCCGCTGTGCCGCGACCTGCGCTGCCCGGTGCTCGTCGTCCACGGCACGCACGACGCCGTCCGGACCAGCGCCATCGGCGAGCGCCTCGCCGAGCTCACCGGCGGCGAGCTGCTGCTCGTCGGGGGCGGCGGCCACGGGCTGCCGGCGCGCGACCCGGTGCTCGTCAACCACGAGATCAAGGCGTTCGTGGACAAGGTGTCCGGCCCGCCGTCCGCCCCCGCCCGCCGCACCTGGACCCGCGCCCTCGACCGGCCGAAGCGGGCACTGTTCCTGTCGTCCCCGATCGGCCTCGGGCACGCCCGCCGGGACGCCGCGATCGCCCAGGAGCTGCGGCTGCTGCACCCCGGCCTGCAGGTCGACTGGCTCGCGCAGGACCCGGTGAGCCGGTTCCTCGGGCACCGCGGCGAGCGGGTGCACCCGGCGTCGGCGTACCTGGCGAGCGAGAGCCGGCACGTCGAGAGCGAGTGCGCCGACCACGACCTCGACGCGTTCGAGGCGATCCGCCGGATGGACGAGATCCTCGTCGCGAACTTCATGCTCTACGACGAGGTCGCCGCGGACGGGTACGACCTCGTCGTCGGCGACGAGGCCTGGGAGGTCGACCACTTCCTCCACGAGAACCCCGGCCTCAAGCGGGCGCCGTTCGTCTGGCTCACGGACTTCGTCGGGTGGCTGCCGATGCCGGACGGTGGCGAGCAGCAGGCGGCCCTGACCGCCGACTACAACGCCGAGATGATCGCGCACCGCGCGCGCTTCCCCGCGATGCGCGACCGGTCGGTGTTCGTCGGCGACGCCGACGACGTCGTCCCGGCGTCGTTCGGGCCCGGGCTCCCGCAGATCGCGGAGTGGACGCGGGCGCAGTTCGACTTCGCCGGGTACGTCAGCGGGCTCGCCCCGGTCGGGGACGACGAGCGGGCGGCGCTGCGGCAGCGGCTCGGCTACCGGGACGACGAGCCGGTGTGCGTCGTCAGTGTCGGCGGCTCGGCCGTCGGGCTGCCGCTGCTGCGCCGGGTCGCAGAAGCGGTGCCTGCACTGCGCCGGGCCGTCGACGGGCTGCGGGTGGTCCTCGTGACCGGCCCGCGGATCGACCCCGCGGCGATCCCTGGTCGGGAGGGTCTGGAGGTGCACGGCTTCCTGCCGGACCTGCACCAGCACCTCGCGGCGTGCGACGTCGCGGTCGTGCAGGGCGGGCTGTCGACGACGATGGAGCTCACCGCGAACCGCCGGCCCTTCGTGTACGTCCCGCTGCGCAACCACTTCGAGCAGAACATCCACGTGCGGCACCGCCTCGACCGGTACGGCGCCGGGCACTGCCTCGACTACGCGCAGGCGTGCGACCCCGACGCCCTCGCCGCCGAGGTGGCGACGGCCCTGACGACGCCGGTCACCTCCCGCCCCGTCGCGACGGACGGCGCCGCACGGGTCGCCGGCTGGCTGGCCGACCTGCTCTGACTCGCCTCCCGGGCCAATCCGCCGTCCAGCCCCTGAGACGCCCGTACCCCAGGCCGTCACAAGAGCGCTCCAACGCCCGACACGCCGTGCTCGCTGGTCGTTGGTGCGTCCTGCGGTACGGCTGTCTCAGGTGCCGGACGGCGTGGGGCAGGGTTGGCGGGTCAGCCGCCGGCGAGCGCGTCCCCGGGGCGCAGGACGGCGCCGACGCCCGGGATCGCCTGGGTCTGCCCGAACTCGACGAGCCGCTGCGCGGCGGTGACGCCGTTCTCGCCGGTCGCGGACATCCGGGCCGCGATGAGCCCGGCGACGAGCGGCGCGGAGAACGACGTTCCGCTCCAGCGGGCCATGCCGGAGAACTCCTGCGTCTCGCCCTTGCGCGGCGACTCCTCGTACCGGTAGCAGCCGTGCGCGAAGGCGTTGACGAGGTCCTCGCCGGGCGCGTAGACGTCGACCCAGCCGCCGTGGTTGGAGAACCAGGCCCGGTCGTCGCCGCGGGCCGAGAGCGCGCCGACCGCGACGGTGTTCGCCATCGCGGCGGGCAGGAACGGGTCGCGCACCGAGTCGTTGCCCGCCGAGACGACGAGGACGACGCCCTTGTGCCGCGGCAGGATCGTCTCGACGACGTGGCGCAGCGCGAGCATCCCGCTGTTGCCGTACGCGTACGTGCCGGCCGACAGGCTGATGACGTCCACACCCGCGCGGAGCAGCTCGACGATCCGCATCGCGATCTCGGTCTCGAAGGCGCCGCCCGCGAGCGTGAAGGTGCGCAGGACGTGGACGTCCGCGCGCGGCGCGATGCACCGCACGACGCCGGCGATGAAGGTGCCGTGCCCGGTGTAGACGGGGATGTTGCCGGCCCCGTCGTCCTCCTTCTCAAGGTCGCCCGTGACCCCGACGAGCCAGTCATGGTCGGCGCCGGCGTTCTCGAACAGGCCGGTGTCGATGACGCCGACCATGACGCCGGCCCCGTCAGGGCTGCCGCTCGCCTGCGGAGGCCAGGGGCGCGAGTGCTCGGGCACGTAGTCAGGCTCGGTGGCCGGGCAGCGGGAGCCGGAACCGACCGGAGGTGTGATCGAGAGGAGATGGTCCACGGATGCCACATCCGTGCCGACCTGCGCTTCGACCTCGGCGAGTGCCTCGAGCGTGTCGACATTGTCCGGCAGAGAGATCTGGGAGACACCCGCGAACAGGTTCGGCGGGATCACCTTGAACGCGGCGAGGTCGCTGTTGAACCGCGCCGCGAGCGTCCGGATCACGAGGTTCAGGTATGGGTCCCGGACGACCAACCTGCCGAGGCGGAACACTGCGCGCGGCGGCAGGCCAGGCTCCTCGCCCTTGGGCGCCTCGAGCCAGTTCGGCGGATCGGTCTGAACCTGCCCCTCGAACGCCCTCAGCAGGAGTTCCGTCTGCTCGCGCTGGACGGACCGTCTGTCGATCGGCATGGCCGACTCCTTCGCCCCGAGTGATCTTGACGCCCGCGATGGGTAAGTCTGTTGCGATCTGAGCAACCTGTCTATCGTCTTTCGCATGCCGACCAGCACCGAACGTCGGCACACCCTGGATGCGGATGCGCTCCTCGCCCTCGCCATGTCACGACCGCTGGTCGCAGAGCGGCAGGCGCGGTCGGTCCTGGCTGGGCGGCCGGCACCGATCGACGAGGCGGTCGCACGTCAGGCGCTCGGGATCGTGCTGCGCGATCTCGGGGACACGAAGGGTGCGAAGGTCCACCTGCGCCGGGCCCTCCGGCTGCGCAGGGAGGCGGGAGATCCGGTCGGTGTCGCCGACGTGCTGTCAACGTTAGGGATCACCCATGCCCTCGCCGGCGAGGTCAGCGAGGGCATCGCCTGCTTCACCGAGGCCGAGTCGCTCGTCGACGGACCTGCGGCCGGCCGGGTGCTCACACGCCTCGGCTACGTACTGGCCCTCGTCGGACGACACGACGAGGCGATGACCGCGCTGAGCACCGCAGTCCCTCTCCTGGAGAGGGCAGGGGACCGGCTCTGGGAGGCGCGGGCACGGAACAACCGCGGCCGGGCGAGCATCACCATGGGTAACGTCGAGCAGGCCGACGCAGACTTCGCGTGGGCCGAGGAGTGGTTCGGCCTCCAAGGGCAGGAGGTGGAGCAGGCGATCGCGCAGCACAACCGCGGCGCGGCCGCCGGTGCTGCCGGCCAGATTCCCAAGGCGCTCGATCTCTTCCACCGGAGCAGTCGTCGGTTCGAGGAGCTCGGCGTCTTCATCCACGAGGCGGCCGTCTGGGAGTGCTGGACCCTGCTGGCGGCAGGCCTCGCGGCGGACGCGCAGCGCAGGGCGGCAGACGCGCTCGCACTCGTGGACCGGCGTCGTGGTCAGGGTGCCGTGATCGCCGACCTGGCCCTGTTCGCGGCGCGTGCAGCCCTTGCCGCACAGGAACCGGACGCCGCGAGAACGCACGCGCGTCACGCTGAGCGACTCTTCCGGCGCCAAGGCCGGGACGGTTTCGCCCACGTCGCGCGAAGCCTCCAACTCGAGGCCGCGCTGCAACGCGGCAAGCGCCCCCATCGAGGCGACGTCCGGACCGCCGTCGACATCGCCGAACGCCTCAGCGCGCTCGGCGCCGAAGAGTCGACGGGCGCACGGTTGCTCGCCGGGCGCATCGCGCTCTCCGCGCAACGTCCCGAGCAAGCGGTGACCCAGCTCACCGCAGCAGCCACCTCCCGCCGCCGCGGGTCGGCCATCGACCGCGTCACCGGCTGGCTCGCCCAGGCCCTGCTCTGCCGCACGATGGACAACCCCCGCGCCATGCTCGCCGCCTGCTCGCGCGGCCTCGACGTCCTCGAGGAGTACCGGCTCACCCTCGGCGCCACCGAGGCCCGGGCCACCGCGACGACCCACGGCCGGGAGCTCGTCGAGATCGCGCTCCGGCACGCGGTGGCGACGAACGACGCGCACAAGGCGGTCCGCTGGAACGAGCGGTTGCGCTCGACCCAGTGGCTGCCCGGCTCGGCCGAGGACCGCGCCGACCCCGCGCTCGTCGCCGAGCTGGCCGCCGTCCGGGACGTGAGCCGGCAGCTCGCCGAGCAGCAGGGCGACGAGGCGGCCCTCGCGCGGCTGCGCAGGCGGCGCGACCAGCTCGAAGCCTCGGTGCGGTCCAGGGCGCTGCGCCGCGAGGCCGGCCCCGCCCCCGTCGGCGGCAGCCCCGCCGCGCGCACCCGGTTCGCCGACCGTTGGCGGCCGCCGGCGGGCACCGCCCTCGTCGAGCTGTTCGAGCTCGACGGCACCCTCTACGCCGTCACCGCGACGAGCCGGCGGACGAAGCTCCACGAGGTCGGCCCGGCCGACGCCGCGGCGACGTCGGTCCAACACGGCCAGACCCTGCTCCGCCGCACCGCCCGCGGCGCCGCCCGGCACACCGACCAGCTCCTCGCCGCCGCCGGGCAGCAGCTCCAGACCCGGCTGCTCGGCCCGGCGGCGGCCGAGATCGAGCGCAGCGGCGCGCAGACCGTCGTCCTCGTCGCGACGGCCCGGCACTACGCGGCACCCTGGACCCTGCTCCCCGTGCTCGCCGACCTCGGCGTCTCGGTGTGGCCGTCCAGCCAGGCCTGGCGCGGGGCGGACGCCCCCCGGCCGCCGCGCGACGGGCCCGGGGCGGGCGGCGCGGGG
>JACRAB010000397.1 GCA_016213575.1 Actinomycetota bacterium | reverse complement strand
GGCACGTCGAGCAGTTCGCGAGGAACAGCTTCGTGCCCGCGGCGACGTCGTCGGCGGACGCCGTCGTCGCCTGCGCGCGGCCGGGGGTGACGGCGGCGTAGGCGACGCCCGTCACGAGGAGGCCGAGAAGGACGATCGCCGCGGCGGCGAGGGGGTGCCTCCGACGGGCTGCGAGTGCGGTCACAGGGGTTCTCCTGGGCTGCCCGGCGACGGTGCCGGCGGGCTGTGGGTCGGACGTCGGGTCGGTCATGACGCGGCGACTACTTGAGGACGTAGATGACGATGAACAGGCCGATCCACACGACGTCGACGAAGTGCCAGTAGTACGACGTCACGATCGCGCTCGTCGCCTCGGCGTGGCCGAACCGCTTGGCGGCGAAGCCCCGGCCGATGATGAGGAGGAACGCGATGAGGCCGCCGGTCACGTGCAGACCGTGGAAGCCGGTCGTCAGGTAGAAGACCGAGCCGTAGCCGCTCGACGCGATCGTGAGCCCCTCCTGGACGAGGTGGGCGTACTCGTAGACCTGGCCGGCGACGAAGATCGCACCGGCGATGTACGTGAGCGTGTACCACTCGCGCATGCCCCAGTTGCGCCAGCCGTGCTCACGGGTCCACGGCGTCCACCAGGCGCCGAGGGCCGAGGCCTGGAAGCGCTCGGCGGCGAAGACGCCCATCTGGCACCAGACGGAGGAGAGCACGAGGTTGATCGTGTTCGCCGTGGAGAAGGGGATGTTCAGCTTCTCCGGCTCGGTGGCCCACAGGTCGGGCAGCACCGCCCGGAGCGTGAAGTACATCGCGAAGAGCCCTGCGAAGAACATGAGCTCGCTGGAAAGCCACACGATGGTGCCGACCTGGACCATGTTCGGCCGGTTGACAGTCGTGTGCGCGTGAGGGGCCTCAGCCACGGATGCGGTCGCCACGGCGTCAGTATTGCGGCACGCGGGTCGTGGCGCGTGCGGGGGTAGGGCGCTCGGCGTGCCGTCCTGGTCACATTCCGGTGACGACGGTGCCTCCACCGGCCCTGCGGGCCTCCCGGCGGCTGCGTCGGGATCACCCGGAAGGGACCAACGTCCCGAGGTGCGCCCCTGTTCCGGCCGCGACCGGCAGCCGGTGCCAGGCGGTCCGGGACGGCCCCGCGAGGCGCGGAGCGCCGTCCGGGACCGACTCTGCTCCCGCCGGTGGGGCGGGAGCCGGGACCGAGGTCGCGGCCCGCCGTGCCGTGCGCGGCCGGGAAGGTGCTCACCGGTAGCATCGGCGCCGGAACGCGACACTCCCCTCGGCGGTCCGGCGACCGCTCCCACGACGGAGAGCAACCGATGACGAGCACCCCCGCCCCGGCCGGGCACGACGCCGCGGGCACCCGCACGCTGTCCGTCCTCGTCTACAGCGACGACGTGAACACCCGCGAGGCGGTGAAGCTGGCCGTAGGCCGTCGCCCGGCCGCGGACCTGCCCCGGGTCGCGTGGACCGAGATCGCGACCAAGCCCGCCCTCCTCGAGGCGGTCGACGCCGGCGGCATCGACGTCCTCGTCCTCGACGGCGAGGCGGTCCCGGCCGGCGGCCTCGGGATGTGCAAGCAGCTCAAGGACGAGATCTACGACTGCCCGCCCGTCCTCGTCCTCACGGGCCGCCCGCAGGACGCGTGGCTCGCGACGTGGTCCCGTGCGGACGCCGCCGTCCCGCACCCGCTCGACCCGGTCGCCGTCGCGGAGACCGTCGCCGAGCTCGCGCGCCGCCGGCTCGGCTGAGCCCCGTGACCGCGACGACGCCCGGGGCCGCCGCCGCACCGACGTGGAGCGGGCTCATCACCTCGCTGCTCGGCCGCGAGGACCTCTCGCGCGACGCCGCGGCCTGGGCCATGGAGCAGGTCATGACGGCCGAGGCGACGCCGGTGCAGCTCGCCGGCTTCCTCGTCGCGCTGCGCGCCAAGGGCGAGACGGTCGACGAGATCGGCGCCTTCGCCGACGTCATGCTGCGGCATGCCGTCCGGATCGAGGTGCCCGGCCGGTGCGTCGACGTCGTCGGCACCGGCGGCGACCGCCAGCACACCGTCAACATCTCGACGACCGCCGCGCTCGTCGTCGCGGGCGCCGGCCGCCGCGTCGTCAAGCACGGCAACCGGGCGGCGTCCTCGTCGTCCGGCGCGGCGGACGTCCTCGAGGCGCTCGGCGTCCGGCTCGACCTGTCGCACGACCGGGTCGCCGCGGTGGCGACCGAGGTCGGGATGACGTTCTGCTTCGCCCAGCACTTCCACCCCTCCTTCCGGCACGCCGGTGTGGCGCGCCGCGAGCTCGGGGTGCCGACGGCCTTCAACTTCCTCGGCCCGCTGACGAACCCCGCGCAGCCGGGGGCCGGCGCGATCGGCGTCGCCGACGCGCGGATGGCGCCCATCGTCGCCGGTGTGCTCGCGGGCCGCGGCTCGTCGTCGCTCGTCTTCCGCGGCGAGGACGGCCTCGACGAGCTGTCGACGACGGCGCCGTCCCGGGTCTGGGTCGTCGGCGGCGGCACGGTGCGCGAGCAGACGCTCGACCCGGCCGACCTCGGCATCCCGCGTGCGACGCTCGACGACCTGCGCGGCGGCGACGCGGCGCACAACGCGGGCGTCGTCCGCGACCTGCTCGCCGGCAAGACCGGCCCGGTGCGGGACGCGGTGCTGCTCAACGCGGCGGCCGGGGTCGTCGCGGCGGACGGCGTCCCCACCACCGGTGGCGACGGCGCCCTCGTCGAGGCGCTGCGGGCGGCCTACGCCGAGGTGAACGAGGCCGTCGACTCCGGCGCCGCGTCCGCCGTGCTCGACCGGTGGGTCGGGGCCACGCAGGCCTGAGACCGGCTCCGGGACCGGTTCCGAGGGGCGCTCAGCTCTCGAAGCCGAGGGAGAACGCCGCGTCGAGGTCGTGCTTGGAGTAGGCGCGGAACGCGAGGTAGGTCTTCGTCGAGCGGACGCCCTCGACCTTGCTCACCCGGTCGGCGATGACGTCGGCGAGCTGCTCGTGCTCGTGCACCCGCACGATGGTCACGAGGTCGACGTCCCCGGTGACCGAGTAGACCTCGCTGACCCCTTCGAGGTCGGCGATCTGCGCGGCCACCTCGGGGATGCGGTCGACGTCCGTCTCCACGAGAACGATCGCGGTGATCACGCGGGTCTCCTGTCGCTCGGGCGGCCGCGCCGGGCCGGTCGGCCCACGGCTGCGCTGCGCCCGAGCGTAGCCGCCTCCCGCTCCGGCGACGGGGCGGCTCGCGACCAGTCCCGCGGCTCGCCGAAGGGAGGCGTCCACGACCGGGCCGCGGCCATCGGGTCGAGCCGGGCCCGGGCGGCCCCGGCACCGTGGATCGGCGAGGCCCACTCGCCGTCCAGGTCGACGATCCGAACCCCCGGCTGCTCGAGCCAGCGCAGCACCTGCTCGGTCTCCTCGGGGTGCGCGGCGGGCAGCGGGGCGGGCCGCGGGCGGACGTGCTCGCCGCTGCTGCGCATCGCGTCGACGTAGGGCCGGGGGTCTGCGCCCGGCGGGCTCGTCGTCGTCGCGGCGAGCCGGCCGTGCCGCACGAGGACGAGCTCCCAGCCGCCGCGCGCCGTCCGCAGCGCCGCGACGAGCTCGCGGGTCGCCGCGAGCGGGGCGAGCCGCTGCGACCGGGCGGCGCCGCGGGCGAAGGCGAGCAGCCGGTCCCGGGTCACCGCGGCCTCCTCGAAGCGCTGCTGGCCGGCGAGCGTCGAGGCGCGGGCGAGCAGCGTCTCCAGGACGCCGCGGACGTCGCCGGTCATGGCCGCCCGGACGGCGTCGACGACGACGGCGTAGTCCTCGACGGGCTGGCGGCCGACGCACGGCGCCCCGCACCGGCCGATGTCGGCGAGCAGGCACGTCGACGCGGTGGGGGAGGCCCGCTTCGGCAGCCGCTTCGTGCACTGCCGCACCGGGTGCGTCTCGTGGAGCGCGGCGACCGCGAGCTCGGCCTGCTGCGTCGAGCCGAACGGGCCGACGTACACCGCGCCGTCCGTCACGTCGTCGCGCACCTCGCGGACGACGGACAGCCGCGGGAACGGCTCGACGGTGAGCTTGACCCAGGGGGCCCGCTCGGGGAACCGGGAGCGCCGGTTGTACCGCGGGGAGAGCTCGGCGATGAGCCGCAGCTCGCGCACCCTGGCCTCCAGCGGCGTCGCGCAGACGACGGCGTCGACGCTCGTCGCGACGGCGACCATCTCGGCCATCCGGGTGCGCTGCTCGGCGGCCGTGAAGTACGTCCGGACCCGGGTGCGGATGTCGACCGACGTGCCGACGTAGAGCGGGCGGCCGCTGTGGTCGCGGAAGACGTAGACCCCCGGGGCGCTCGGAAGGCCTTCTGCGAGATGGCGTTTGCGTCGCGTCGTCTCCGGGACGCGGGACGTGTACGTCGTCAGCTCCTCGAGGGAGTGCACGCCGAGGTTGCCGACGCGCTCCATGAGGCCGTGCAGGACGTCGACGGTCGCGCGCGCGTCGTGCAGCGCGCGGTGGTCGGGCTGGGTGCCGGCCCGGAACAGCCGCGCGAGCGTCGAGAGCTTGACGTCGCGCGCCTCCTCCTTCGTGAGGACGTGGCGGGCCAGGCGCACGGTGTCGACGACGGGGAAGCCCGGCCAGGCCCGCTCCGCCCGCGCGCAGGCGGCCTTGAGGAAGCCGACGTCGAAGCCGGCGTTGTGCGCGACGAGGACGGCGCCCGCGGCGAACTCGAGGAAGGCGGGCAGCACGCCCTCGCCCCGCGGCGCCGCGGCGACCGCCGCGTCGTCGATGCCCGTGAGGACCGCGCCGAACGGCGGGATCGGCTCGCCGGGGTTGACGAGGGAGTGGAACTCGCCGAGCACCTCGCCGCCGCGGACCTTCACCGCGCCGACCTCGGTGATCCCGCAGTCCGCGGGGGAGCCGCCGGTCGTCTCCAGGTCGACCACGACGAACGTCACCTCGGCGAGCGGGGTGCCGAGCTCGTCGAGGGTCGTCTGGACCGGCCGGGGAGCCATGACCGGCACCGTAGGGCCCCGGACCGACATCCACGCCGGACGTGCGTCGTGTCGCCCCGTCCGTGCCGCCGTCCGGGCCGCCGTCAGTACGCTCGGGACGTGACCGTGCCCCTGCCGACCGCGACGACCCGCTGGCGCTGCACCTCGTGCGGGAACCTCACCCGTTTCGACGTCACGCGCACGAGCCGGGTCACCGAGTTCCTCCACCTCGACCTCGCCGGGACGTCCACGGTCGAGGAGCGCACGGTGCACAGCGACGTCGTCGAGCAGGTGCGCTGCCGGTGGTGCGACGCCGTCGACGCCGTCGAGCTCGTCCCGCGCGGGGACGTCGAGGCCGAGCTGGCCGGCCGCGCGGTCGAGGAGGCGGCGCTCGGCGAGGCCCGCGCCGCCGGCCTCGACGCCCCCGGCCCCGCCGGTCCCGGCGCCTGACGGGGCGAGACGTGGACGACGGGCCGCGGGAGCCCGGAGGCGGGCCGGCCGTCCTGCCGGACGGCGTGCGGCGCCAGCTCGTCGAGCTCGGCGCGGCGGTCCTCGGGGAGCTCGAGGACGCCGAGACGCCGGGCGCG
>JACRAB010000394.1 GCA_016213575.1 Actinomycetota bacterium | reverse complement strand
GCATCAACAGCAACTGGTCGAGGTCACCCCGACGCACATTCACAGCCACAACCGATCTTCTCGTACCACCACAAGATCGACCTAAGCGACACGCGATTCATGCGACAGCCTCAGGCTGACCAGGTTGTTCAGGTCGGTCGCGCCGCCGCGCTCCCACGGCACGAGGTGGTGGGCGTCGGTGCCTTCGTGCGGGACCGGGCACGCCGGGATGACGCACCCGCTGTCGCGGGCGGCGAGGGCCTTGCGTTGGGCCGGGGTCGCGAGCCGGTGCGTCCGCCCGACATCGAGCGGTGCCCCGTTGCGGTCGAGCAGCACTTTCGTCAGGGTCGCGGTGCAGGCGAGGTAGGCGAGCAGGTGCGACCCGATCGGGCCGTGCCGGTGCGGCGTCGCGAACCCCGCGGCCCGACCGACCCGGCACGCTGCGTCAGCCGCGGATCCGTTGCCGAAGAACGTCTCTGTGACGGGCGCCTCCGCATCGAGCCCGACATCAGGCGCGGCATCCATCCGCGCGTCCCTGTCCCCATCAACACCGGCAGCCGTCTCGGCCCGCCTTCGGACTTGTTCGGCGGCCGCGCCTGCGGCGGCGACCTGCTCGACGGTGGCGGTGACGAGCAGGTTCACCAGCGGTGACGCCGCTTCAACACCGATACCGCCGTTGAGGCCGGCGCGGAGCAGTGCCATCACGGCGTCGTAGCGGCGCATCGCGACGGTCCGGTCGTCCTTGACCAGGGTGACCTGCTCGGCGCCGGTGTCGTCGACCGTGAGGACCTGCTGCGCCGGTCGAGGCTTGCCGGCGGCCGAGAGCATCGCGGACAGCACCGCGGTGTCGGCCGGGGTCAGGGTCATCCGTAGCGAGCCCATCCCCGTCGAGTCCTTCACCAGCGAGAGGCCGCGGCGCAGGTGGGCGTCTTCGTCGAAGTCTTCTTCGCGGTCGGGGTCGAGGACCCGGACGAGTTCGTCGACGAGCCGGTGGATCGCCCGGACCGGGAACCGCCGGCACTGCTCAGCGAGGAACGCGTCGGCGATCTCCATCCCGGACTTCAGCTCACCGGTCGCCTCGTCCTCGAGGAGCACGATCCGTAGCCGCTTCGGCAGCCGCGCCACGGCGCGGACGCACGCGTCGGCGTGCTCGCGGGTGATCTCACCCGCCGCCAACGCGGCACCCACCTGCGGCAGCGACCCGGAGTCCGAGTCCAGGGCGTGCGCGGCGCGGGCGTCGGCGTTCGCCCGACCCGGATCCGTGTTCAGGCGGCCGGTGAGGAATGCCGCTGCGACCTTTCCCTCGCTCGCTCCGGGGACCGCCTCGGGGCGTTCGTCGAGGATCTTGATCACCGCGAGGCGGGCGGCTTCCGCGGACGCCATCGCCCGGGAGATGTCCTCGACGGCTCCGCGCACCTCGTCATCGGACAACGACCACGCGCACCGTGACGCCTCGAGCACCATCGCGGTGGCGGCCTTCATCGCCTGGACCCCGGCGAGCAGGTCGTGCGCCGGTGCGGACTCGCCCGATGCGACATGACCAGGTGGCATCGAGAGGCCCGGCTCACTGCCGGGCACCTCGCCCCACGTCTGGTCGTAGCTGCTCACGAGAACAACGCTACGGACCGGGTCCGACAGTCTGACCCTCGTGAGACCCGTTCCGGCGCAATAACTTTGGGTGAGTCAGTGTCACTCACCAACCGTTGCGGCGGGACCGCTGGGGCCCTCGAGGGCGAGCGCGAGGGCGAGGGTGAAGCGACGCCGTCCTACCCGTCCGACAACCGCGTCTCCAGGACCAGCACCACCTCGACCACCGACACCGCCGCACCGTCGCACACCCGCTCGACGCGTCCCGTCGCGCGCACCGCGCCACCGTCCGCCGCCGCAGACGCAGCGACGAACGTCGGGCGCAGGAACCGTTCCACCCCCGCGTCCTGCTCGACGACGACCCGGGACCGGTCCCCCTGGGGGACGACCTCCTGCCCAGGGATCGCGAACGTGTTCTGCAGCACCCACCCGACGGGCAACGACACCGTCGCCCTCGTCCGGCAGGAGTCGGCCAGGCGCAGGGGCTCGTCCCAGCCGAGGAAGGCGGTCGCCGCGACAGCGTCCTCGGCGGGCCCCCCGAGCGCCGTCGGCTGGCCGGGGTCGGTCACGAGCGTCGCCGGCCGCAGCAGCAGGCGTGCGGTCGTCACCCTCGTGTCCTGCCACAGCGCCGGCACCGGCCACACGAGCAGCGCGACGCCCGCGACGACGACGGACAGGCCCGTCGCGACCCGGCGGAGCCGACGACGTCCTGCCGGGACGACGGGTTCACCGGGAGCCACCCGGCCGGCCGCGTCCTCACCGGGCCGATGGACGGCGTCCGGTGCGGGCGACGCAGGACCCACAGTCATGCAGCCCCTTCTCACGGCTCAGCGACCGACCGACCGACCGACGAAGCACACGCCACAACAGTGACCCCGACCCCGTCACCGTAGCGATCACAACCGCCCGCTGCCCCGCACCGGCACGACCGCCATCCGGTGTCCCACCCGATCACCCGCCCCGGCGCCCGGCGTCCACACCACCACCGGCGACCCCGCCGCCACCCGCGGCGAGCCCGACGCGAGCGCGCCCACGCTGACCGTCAGGGTCCCCAGCGTGTTCGCGTCCCGCCCGACCCAGCGCAGCGCCGACGCCCCGGAACCGTTCCCCGAGAACGTCAACGCCTCACCCTCGACGTAGTCACCACCGAGCGCGAACGACCCCACGTTCGTGACCGCCCCGGCGACACCGACCGTCAGCACGTCGTGCGCCCCCGCGTCGGTCACCGTGACGACGACCGCGCCGTCCGCACTCGTCGAGCCCTGCGTCGTCCCGCTCGTCCACCCCGAGAACAGCGAGTTCGGGTCGACCCCGCTCACCCCGTCGGCGAGCGTCACGGCGAGGCTGTCGCCCGGTCCGACCGCGCCGGGCGAACCGCCGTCCGTGAGCACGACCGACGACACCGTCGGCCCCGACCCGTCCTGCGCGGAACCAGGTGTCACCCGCCCCGGCACAGCAGCGTTCCCCGCGACGTCGCGCACCGTGAACGTCACCTCCGGCCGGCCGTCGGGTGCCGTGAACGAGAACCGCGCCGTCCCGCCGCTCACCCCGGCCACTCCGCTCGGCCCGCCCGCGACCGACCAGTCGACGAGCGCGACCCCGCTCGTCACCTCGCCGTCGGCGATGCCGGTGACGGTCACCGTCGTCGCCTCCGCGCAGACCCCGGCGGTCAGTGCCACCGTGCACCCGGTGACGGCGGTGCCCGGCTCGGGCGCGGTGGTGTCGACGACGGCCGGCAGGGTCTGCGTGCCGGACCGGTTGCCGGCGAGGTCCACCGCCGCGACCGCGACCGTCGCGTACGCCTCGACGGCTGTGACGGACGGCGTGGTCGCCACTCCGGCCGCGAGCGGCAGGACGACGCCCGCCCCGGGCAGCGGCACCGCCGCGGGCATCGCGACGGTGCTCGTCGCGGCGGTGTAGACGACCGAGGCGATGCCGCTCGTCGTGTCGGACGCCGTGAACGCGTACCGCAGGCCGTCGTCCCCGAGGGTCGACGCGGTGCACGTCCACGACCCGCCGGTGAGCACGGCCGGCCCCCGCCCGCACGAGGCCGAGGCGACCGTCGGGGCGGACGGCGCCGCGACGTCGACGACGACCGTCGTCGCGGCGCTCGCCGACCCGCGGGCCCCGCCGTTGAGCGCCGCCCGGGCGCTGAGGGCATGGACGCCGGCCGTCAGCGGGCGGGCCAGCGGCACGACCCAGCTGCCGTCCGAGGCCGCCGTCGTCGCCGCGACCTGGGTCGGGCCGTCGAAGACGGCGACGGCGGCGCCGGCGAGCCCGGGCGCGAGGTCGCCGGTGAGCGTCGGGGTCGTGACGTTCGTGATGCCGTCGACGGGGGAGACGCCCGAGTCGCTCGCGGGGGCGAGCCGCGGTGCGCCCGGCGGCGGTGCGGCGGCGGTCGTCACCCGGACGGCGAGCCCGTCCGTGCTCGTGGCGGTTCCGAGCATCGAGCGCACAGTGAGCGTGTCCGTCGTCCCGCTGCGCAGCCCGGTCAGCGTGCACGTCCCGGCAGCCCCCGCCGGGTCAGCACGTGCAGCACGATCCGAAGCACCACCGGGAGCGCACGCCCGCGCACCCGCGCCCGCCTGCGCGACCGTGTACCCGGACGGCGTCGGCCCGCGTGCCGGTGCGAGGACGGCGAGCGTGACGGACGTCGGCGTCACCGTGCTGCTCAGCGAGGACGGCGCGGCGAGGCCCGGGGCCGTGCCCGCCACCGACGAGGTGTGCGAGGCGAGCCAGTACCCCGCCACCGGGGCAGCGA
Organism: Actinomycetota bacterium; assembly: GCA_016213575.1. Lineage (GTDB taxonomy): Bacteria > Actinomycetota > Actinomycetes > Actinomycetales > Kineosporiaceae > R-H-3. Next base: position 10,383 of record JACRAB010000394.1, on the reverse strand, counting down.
CGAGCAGCCCGCCGACGCCGAGGGCCGCGGCGAGCGTCCGGGCGCGCGCCCCGGCGGAGGAGGTCTCGCCCACCACCCTGGAGTCATCGGCTCGCCGGGCCGCCGGCTCCAGTCCGGGCGACCGCGAGCCCCCGCTCGGAGGGTTCCCGTGCCCGGACGCCGCGCCTACAGTCACCCGTATGACCTCGCCCGCCGTCCCCCGGCCCGCGGCGCCCCGGGCCACGGCCGCCCGGCCCGCGCCGCCGAGCGCGCCCGAGGCCCGCGACGAGCTCGACGCGCTCACCGACCTGGTCCGTGAGGTCTCCAGCCAGCGCAACGTCGAGGACACCTTGGACGTCGCCCTGCGGCAGTGCCTGTCGCTCACGGCGTCCGAGTTCGGCTTCATCGGGCTGATCCGTGCACCCGAGCACGAGGACGGCGTCGGCGAGCTGGAGATCGTCGCGATCCACGGCTTCCACCCGGCGCCGCACTTCTTCGCCGAGCACCGGGTGATCCCGTTGAAGCCCAACATCTTCAACACTGTCGTGCTGGAGAACCGCCCGGTCCGCACCGCGGACGCCGCGGCCGACCCGAACCGGGTCGGGCAGCCGAGCGGGCACCCGCCGGTCGGCGCCTTCATGGGTGTCCCGCTGCGGCTGGACGGCGCCCCGATCGGCATGATCGGCCTCGCCAACCGCGCGGTGCCGTACGAGGACGACCACGAGCGCCTCGTGCTCACGTACGCCTCGCTCATCTCGGTGCTCGTGCACAACGCCCAGCTCTACGAGCAGCTCCAGCAGACGAACATGTGGCTCGAGCGGCTCGTCACCGAGCGGACGAGCGAGCTCGCCCAGGCCCGGGACGCGTTGGCGGAGAAGGCGTCCCGGCTGCAGGTCGTGCTCGCCGAGACCGTCGACACCCAGGAGACCGAGCGCCGCCGGATCGCCGCGGACCTGCACGACGGCGTCAACCAGCTCATCGTCGGGGCGCTGCTCGAGCTGACAAGCAGCCGGCACCGGGTCGAGGCCGGGCAGGACGACGCGGCCCTCGGCTCCCTCGACTCGGCCCGGGCGATCCTCTCGGACGTCGAGACCGAGCTGCGTCGCGTCGTCCACGACCTGCACCCGCCGGTGCTCGAGGGCCTCGGTCTCACCGCGGGCATCCGCGAGGTCGCGGACCGGTTCGCCGCGTTCAGCGGGATCGCCTGCCCCGTCGAGGTCACGGGCCGCCCGGTGCGGCTCGGGGCCGGCGCGGAGACGAGCCTGTACCGGCTCGTGCAGGAGGCGCTGAAGAACGTCGCCGTCCACTCCGGTGCCCGGAACGCGCTGGTACGGCTCGCGTTCGAGGCCGACGAGGGCTGTCTCACGGTCTCGGTCTCGGACGACGGCACGGGCTTCGACCCCGCGGACGCCGAGCGCAGCGCCGGGGCCGGCGGCCGGCTGCACCTCGGGCTCGGCAGCATGCGGCGCCGCGTCGAGACCCTCGAGGGCCGCTGGGGGATCGAGTCGACGCCCGGCGGCGGGACGACGATCCGCGCGTGCGTGCCGCTGCCCTGAGGATCAGCTGCGCCGCAACCCCATGAGGTGCACCGCGTGCGCGTCGAGCCGGCGGTCCTCCTCGGCCTGCGGCACCCACGACGGCGTCGGCACCGGCCGGCCGCCGTCCAGCGCGACGAACACCGTGAGCGAGTGCGTCGTCAGGGCGTACTCGCCGACCTTCGGGTCCGCGGTGAGCACGTGCACCGACAGGTGCATGCTCGTGCGCCCCGTGTGCAGCAGCCGGGCCCGCACCTCGACGAGGTTGCCGATCGGGATCGGCCGGTAGAACCGGATCCCGCCGGAGAACACCGACCGCGCGTCGGTGCCGCTCCAGCCGACGGCGCACGCCCAGGCCGCGTCGTCGATCCAGCGCATCACCGTGCCGCCGTGGGTCTTGCCGCCCCAGTTGACGTCGGTCGGCGCGGCGAGGAACCGCATGACGGACGCCGGCGCCTGCGAGTCGCCGGTGTACGTCTGGGCCGCCATCGCCTCCTCGATGCTGCGGCGGACGTCGACCCGGGCGCGGGCGTCCTGCTCGGCGAGCGCGAGGGCCGGGGTCGGCGGCGTCCAGGGCCGCACCGGTGAGGGCCTGCCGTCCGGCCCGACGGCGACGAAGACGACGAGGCAGGACGTCGTCTCGGTGAAGACGCGGGTCGCCACCGGTGCCGCCCGCACCGTGACCTGGACGTGCATGCTCGACCGCCCCGTGAGCACGAGCTGGGCCGTCACCTCGACGAGGTCGCCGCTGTGGATCGGCCGGCGGAAGTGCACGTTCCCGACATAGGCGGTCACGCAGTAGCCGCCGCCCCAGGCGACGGCGCACGCGTACGCGGCCTTGTCGACCCACTCGAGCACCCGCCCGCCGGCGACGCCCGTGCCGCCGAGCAGGGCGACGTCCGTCGGGGCCGCGAGGAACCGCAGGGTGACGGAGCCGCCGCCGTCCGGGGTGCCGTCGTCCGTCATCCGTTCAGCCTAGGCTCCCGGTCGCGGACCCACGGGAGTTCGACCTACGCTGCGCGAATGGCACTGTGGCCGGGAGCGGCGAGATGACGAGCATCCTCATCGTCGACGACCACCCCATCGTGCGTCAGGGCCTGCGCAGCCTGCTCTCGAACTACCCGGAGTTCGACGTCGTCGGCGAGGCCGCCGCGGTCGACGAGGGCCTCGCCGCCTTCCGCCGGCACCGCCCGGACGTGAGCCTCGTCGACATCCGGCTCGGCTCCGGCTCCGGCCTCGACCTCGTCGACTCGATCCTCGAGGAGGAGCCCGGCGCGCGCGTCGTCGTCGTGAGCTCCTTCGACGACGACGAGTACGTGACCCGCTCGCTGCGCGCCGGCGCCCTCGGGTACGTGCTCAAGGTCGACTCGCCGTCCGTGCTCGTCACCGCGATCGAGACCGTCGCCGCCGGGCAGCGCGCCCTGAGCCCCCGGGTCACCGCGCACCTCGTCGAGCAGCTCATGGGGGAGGCGAGCTCCCCGGAGCCCGACCTCGACCAGGTCGAGCTGCGGATGCTCTCGATGCTCAGCCGCGGCATGAGCAACGGCCAGATCGCCGAGGAGCTGTACATGAGCGACACGACGGTCAAGCGACGGCTGCGGGTCGTCTTCGGCAAGCTCGGGGTCAGCAAGCGCGCCGAGGCCGTCGGGGCGGCGGCGCGGCGCGGGTTGATCTAGCGGCCGGACGGCGTCACGGGGCCGGTGTCACAGGGACGGCGACACAACGGGCGGCGGCCGACGAAGGCCGGGTCCGGGCCGGCGGTCCACGTGGGTGCCGGTGCGTCGAGCCAGGCCGCGAGATCGGCCGTGGTCCAGGGCAGGGGCGGGCGGACGGCGCCGCGGGCCTTGTCGTGCTGCTCCTGGGCGAGCTGCTGCCGGCTGATCACGAGCAGGAGGAGTGCACCGCACGCGGTCGCCGTCAGCTCGGGGCTGGAACGCAGCCAGTCGACGAGGCTCCGGGCGTCGTCAGCCGTCGCCGTCGCCGCCGCGATGTCGACGACGAGGGCGTCCTCCCCGAGCTCCCAGAGCCCTTCGACGGGGTCGGCCTGCGTGAGGTCGAACGTGAAGGTCGGCGCCGGCCCGGGCAACCGCGCCGTCGCGACGAGCACGTGGCTGCCCGTCTCGCTCTCGGTGTCGACCTCGACGACGCCCAGCACCCCTGGCGCCGAGCCCGGCTCCGTGAGGTCGAGCCCGAGCTCCTCACGGGCCTCCCGCGCAACGGCTCCGAGCAGGTCGGGCAACCCGTTCTCGTCGCGATCGGCCGGGTGGCCCTCGCGCGGGGCGAGCTCGCAGTTGCCGCTGAGCGTCCCGGTGAACCGGCCCGGGTAGACGACGTACTCGGAGCGCCGCACGAGCAGCACCCGGTCGTCGTCCACGCAGAGCAGCACCATGGTGAGGAGCCGGGCGCGACCGGTGTGCGGTGCGGACGTGCCGTTCGGCTGGGTGGCGCGGACCGCGAAGTACGAGGTCTCGGAGACGCACAGGTGGAGCTGCTGCCGACCGCTGGCCTGGTCCACCTCGAGCCGGCAACCGGTGCCGTGCCAACGGGTGAGCACGCCGTCGAAGCCGAGCGGATCCACCGGCCGAGGGTCCGGCCCGGCCGGGATCACCTCGGTCACGACGCCGTCCCGCGGTGCCGACCGCTGGCTCGGTGTGCCGTCGACGACGACGCGCAACGGCTGGTAGGACACAGCAACCGTCGGGAAGCCGAGGGCGGAACGAGCCGTCACGAAGGGCCACGTGACGAGCTGGACGCGGGTCGGCACCGGTTGCCCGGTCGTGTCCGTGACGTGGGAGAGGTCGACCGAGCGGTGCCGGAGGCGGTCGGGGTCGCGCGGGTCAGGCGTGTTCGGGTCGCTCGGCTCGGGCACCGGCAGGTAGCCGGCCCAGCGCCGCAGCAGAGACGCCGTCCGGCGGGCGATCTCGTGCTCCTCGGCGACGAGCGGTCCCGCGGACGAGCGCAGGACCCAGCGTCGCCGGACCGCGACGCCGTACCGCTCGTACGCCGCGGCGAGCTCGCTGAGCCCTGCCGGGTACCGCGTCCCCGCCAGACCGGCGGCGAAGGTGAACGGGACGGCGACCGTGGTCGCTCCCGTCGGGCCCGGTTCGGCCGCCGTCGCTCCGACGAGCCGCCCGACCCACTCGAGCTCTTCGCGCACGGTGGCGCCGCCGGTGCCGACCCTCCGGCGGAGCAGGGCGCGGGTCTCGCGGAGGAACGGCCCGAGCGCGATCCGCTCGTCGCGGACGGTCCCGATCGCGCGGCGCATCGTCCGCAGCCGGCGCAGCAGCAGGGCGCTCCACTGGAAGAGGGACGTCGTCACTGCGAGGGCGACGACGAGGGCCAGCGCTGCGAGGACCGTGCCGATGATCCCGGCCCAGCCCACCACGGTGTCGAAGGTCGTGTCGGCTGCCACGGGTCCATCCTTGTGCACGGGATCGGGGAGACGTCAGCGGCTCCGACGGGACGCCGTCCGGGCGGGTTCCGCGACCGCCCTCCGCGTCAGCGGCTCCCACCAGTCGCGCCGGGTGCGGTACCACTCGACGGTGCTCGCGAGGCCCTGCTCGAACGGCACCTGCGGTGCGTAGCCGAGCCGGGCGATTTTCGCGATGTCGACCGCGTAGCGCCGGTCGTGGCCCTTGCGGTCCTCGACGGGGACGACGGCACTGCGGCTCCGGCCAGTCGCGGCGAGCAGCCGGTCGGTGAGGTCGGTGTTCGTCAGCTCCGTGCCGCCACCGATGTTGTAGACCTCGCCGGCCCGGCCCTGCGTCAGGGCGAGGGCGATACCGCGGCAATGGTCCTCGACGTGCAGCCAGGAGCGCACGTTGAGCCCGTCGCCGTACAGGGGCACGGTGCCGCCGTCGAGCAGGGTGGTGACGAAGAGCGGGACGAGTTTCTCGGGGAACTGGTGCGGGCCGTAGGTGTTCGAGCCGCGGGTGACGACGACGTCCGTGCCGTGGGTCTTGAAGGACGCCAGCGCGAGGAGGTCCGCCGCGGCCTTGCTCGCTGCGTACGGGGACGTCGGGGCCGGCGGGTCGGTCTCGGCCGCGCCGCCGACGTCGACCGGGCCGTAGACCTCGTCGGTCGAGACGTGGAGGAACCGGCCGCGCCCGGCCCGGAGCACCGCATCGAGCAGCGTCTGCGTGCCGAGCACGTTCGTGCGGACGAACGCCCCGGCGTCGGCGATGGATCGGTCGACGTGGCTCTCCGCGGCGAAGTGGACGACGGCGCCGCCGGCGGGATCACCGACGACCTCGCGGACGAGGTCGTCGGCCAGGTGCCGGTCGAGGACGTCGCCCTCGACGAACCGCAGGCGTGGTGAGCCGAGCACGGTCGTGAGGTTCGTCGTCGTCCCGGCGTAGGTGAGCGCGTCGAGCACCGTGATGCGGGCACCCTCGAGGCCCGGCAGGGCGTCGGCGAGCGCCATGCGCGTGAAGCACGAGCCGATGAAGCCGGCCCCGCCGGTGACGAGGATGTGCACGGGGGCAGTCTCACACCGGTGCCGGGCGGTGGCCGGGTGGGGAGCGTGTCCGGGGAGCATGTCCGACGAACGCTTCCGGCGAGCGTGTCCCGAAGTGTGTGGTTGAGCGTGCGGCAGAGCGTGTGCGTGTCTGGCTGCCAGAGCGACCGTGCACGCACACGCTCGGCTGCACGCTCGGCCACACGGTCCGGCCCGGGTGCGCGCTCACGAGACGAGGCCGTGCCCGATGGCGGTGGCGACGACGTCGGGCCGAGGGAGGCCGGCCCGGGCCAGGTACGCCTTCTCGATGCGGAGGACCGCCGCCGCCGGGTCTGCTGCGAAGAACCGAGGTGTCAGGCCGACGACGGGAATGCCGTGCTCGGCGTAGACGCCGTCGCTGAGCACCGTGGCCTCCCAGTCGTCGAGGTCGGAGTGGTGCTGCTTCGAGTGGACCTGGATGGCGAGGCCGACGTCGTCGACCCAGCCGTCGGGGCGGGGCAGCGTGGTGCCGTCCGGGGTGACGAGGTCGGGGTTGAGCATCACCGGTGGCAGCACGGTGCTGCGGGCGAGCGATGCCGCGAGCTTCGCCTCGGGCACGGACCACGCGCCGGCCTCGGCGTCCTGCACCGCACGCCGCGCGAAGGCACTGCCCTGCCGCGGGCCGTCCTCGAGCTCGTGGCGCAGGGCCTCGACCGGCACGATCTTGCGTTGCACTGCCTCGAGCACGAGCGCGCGGGCGTCATCGAGCGTGCGGGCCTCGCGTGCGGCGTCGACGACCGCCCGGGCGGGGGAGCTGAGCATGAGCGGCGGCCTGGACCACGGTCTGGGGTCTGGACGGCGGGTGCGACGGACGACGACGAAGCCCTGGGTGCGCACGAACCGGTGGGCCGGGACCAGGATCCGGACGACGTGCTCGCCGTCGGCGGCTTTCACGCCGTGGCAGGCGGCGGCCGTCCGGGAGGAGATCACGGCGTCGTCGCCCGCCCAGAGCTGGGCAGCGACGAGCCGCTGCCTCGGCGAGAGCGGTCCGCGGAAGGTTGCGACGACACCGGGGAGCACGAGCCTCCAGCCGCTCCGGGCGCAGGCGTGGCGGCGGGCCGAGCGGGTCACGCCGAGCAGCTCGAGCTGCATGGTCGTGACGAGGCCGTGCTGCTCGTGCAGCAGCGACGCCAGCTCGTCGGGGATCCTCACGCCGCGCATCGTGCGCTACGAACGGTTCGCCCCGCCGATGCTGCCGGTCCGGTTGTGGACAACCCGGGGTGTGGACGGGTCGCGGGCGGACAGATGTCCGTGTGTGGTCGCGACATCGGGCGCCGTCGATGCCGAGAGCGTGTTGGTGAGTGTGCGGGTGAGCGTGCGCCTAGGTGGTCGCTGGAGCAGCCGCTGAGACGCACGCTGGCCCGCACGTTCGGCCACACAACGGGCCGATCAGGAAGAGAAGGGCGGGCATGGACGACCGCCGTGACGTGGCGTGACGACGACACCGACGATTTCGTCAGACATAACACCGAGTAGCGATATCGGCGACGAATCAAGCATTCTCGGAAACGATCGCCACTCTCCGCGAGAATTCCCGAAAGCCCCGCCGCGATACGCGCCAACGCCCGCGACAAACACCCCTGATCAACGGCGACCGACCGCGGCTCCGTCAATTCTCGGCACCAAAGCCGAAGGGCCGGCGGACACCGCCGCCGGCCCTTCGATGATGCGCGCCTTACGAGGTCGTCGAGTGGTCGCGCTTGATGTTCACGCGACCGGTGGCGCTCTTGCCCTCCGACGTCGCGACGATCGACCACTTGCCGACCTTGGGCAGCGTGAACTGCCCGGTGAAGCGGCCCTGCGCGTTAGTCGTCCCCGTGACGGTGACGCGCTGCGAGCCGCGGATCGCCGTCAGGGTGATCGGCTTGTTCGCCGGGAAGCCGCTCGCCGTCGCCGAGAACTCCTCGTCGACGTACGCCTGCTTCGGCGCCGAGATGCCGCGCGAGTAGACCGCGACGACGGTGTTCGCCCTCTCGGCGTTGGTGTCCGAGAGCACGACGGCCCGGATGCGGAGCACCTTGTAGTCGTCCGGGTCGTTCAGCTTGAGCGAGAACGACACCGTGACCTTGCCGTCCGGCCCGAGCACCCCCACCTGCTCGGCGGCGTACTTGCCCCCACCCCGGCCGTAGTAGACGGTCACCTTGACGGTGGCGCCCGGCAGGCCCTGCGACACCGTCGCGCTGAAGCTGTACGGCTTGGTCGAGACCGGGTCGGACGCCGTCACCGCGAGGTGCTTGCCGGGCGGGTACGCGAACGCCGGCGCGAGGAACCCGCCGACGCCGATCGCCGCGGCCGACACGCTCGCGACGACTGCTGCTGTCACTTTCTTGTTCATGCCCCCACCTTCTCGTTCATTGCCCCCACCTTAGAGGAACCCATTCCTCGGAATTGCTCGTTCGGCCCGCCCGAACGGCCGATGTCGTGTTTCTTCTTCGCATCACGTGCGGCGCGTCACGCCGAATTCCCGGCGTGTCGTGAAACGGCAGAAAAGCGTGTCGCGACGCCGTGCTCAGGAGCAGGGCGTCAGCGGTGCGACGGTGACCTTGGCCGGGTTGGCCATCGGCTGCGTGAGCACCGTCGCGGTCGGCGTGTCCTCCGCGCTCGTCGGCTGGACGACGCCCACCTCGACGGTGCGCTTCCCGCCGGGCGGCAGCATGACGGCGACCCGCCACACGGGGTGGTTGCGGTCGATGCCCTCGGCGAGCACCTCGGCGTCCTTGCCGTCGACGAGCACCCCGGCGTTCGTCGCGCCGACCGGGCCGTAGACGTCGAGCAGCACCCGGGTCGGCTCGGTGACCGTCCGGTCGGCCGGGCCGGTGAGGTCGGGGGCCGCGACGACGTACGCCGGCAGCCCGGCCTTCGGTGCGGTGCTCGCGAGCGCCACCGTCACCGAGCCGATGCGGACGCCGTCCGTGCAGGTGCCGGGGTCGTACCGCACCGCGGTCTTCAGGTACGCGTCGAGCTTGTTGCCGCCGCCGTTGTTGACGACGGCCATCGCGAACGGCCCGGGCCGGTCGGGGACGACGCCGCCGAGGCTCGTCGTCTCGATGAGCCGCTGCTCGGCCGGGTCGGCGGCCCAGACGAGCACCCGCCGCTGCCGGGCCGGCTCGATGAGGGCCTTGGCGAGCCCCGCAGGGGATACCTGCCCGGCCGCGACCTTCTGGAAGACCGCCGCGACGAGCTCACCGGTGACCCGGTCGACGTCCAGGTAGTTCGGGAAGCGCGCGTAGACGTCCTTCGAGAGGAACGACACCGCGTTGCCCGCGTCGATGGTGACCCCGCTGACGGTGAGCGGGCCTGTCGCCTGGAGCATCCCGGCGACCACGTACTGGTCGACGGCGATGACACCGTCGATCTTCGGCCTGCCCTGCGCCGCCCAGCCGGCGGCGACGAGCCGGCCGGTCCACGGGTAGTGCGGGCTGAGGTTGAGGCCCGCCCACTCCTGGAGGTCGGGGCCCCACAGGTCGGCGACGTCCTCGGGCACCGCGTTGACGGGGATCTTCAGCCCGTTCTGCAGCGTCGGCCGCGAGGCCACCGACTTCAGGCTGATGTCGCCGTTCTTCGCGCCGATGACGGCGAACGAGCCCACGAGGCCACCCGTGCCGCGGGCCTCGGCGTCCTGCTGCATGAGGACGACGTACGTCCGCGGGCCGTTGCCGCCGAGCAGGGTCGTGAGCACCTCGAGCGACGGCCCGGCGCTGTGCACCGGGCCGCGCGCGGTGTCGAGCATCGAGCGCAGCTGCGTGACGCCGTCCCCGAGCTGCGGCACGGTCGTGTCGGTCTCCACGCCCTGGAGGGCGGCGAGCCCGTCGTCGACGGCGTGCGACACCGCGGGCAGCGTCGCGGCGACCTTGCCCAGGGCGACGAGGTCGATCCGTGAGCGCGCACCCGTGCCCCCGCCGAGCGCCGGCAGCGTCGACTCGAGAGGCTCGGTGGCCGCGGTGAGGTCCGCGGCGACGGCGGTCAGCGTGCGGGCGGCGGCGACGTCCTTGCCGACGACGGGGGCGTGCGCGACGAGCGCCCAGGCCGGGTCGTCGGTGAGGTCGTGCGCGCGCGCGGACTGGACGCGGAGTCTGCCCAGCGTGACCGCGGCGGCGTCGAGGTCACCGCCCGCGACCTGGCGCTTGAAGGCCTGCGCGTCGCTGACGAGATCCGTGGCGACGGGCCGCAGCGAGAGCGCGCGGACGCCGACCCAGGCGACGGCCCCGACCGCCAGCACGACGAGGGCAGCCAGGCCGGCGAGCACCCAGAAGCGCACGTAGTAGCGGGGGTGCCGGACGCGACGGCTGAGCCTGCCGCGGGCATGGGAGACCGGTCGGAGCACCCGTGGATTGTTGCATTCAGCGATCACGCGAGTGCGGGTTGTGACGAATT
>JACRAB010000056.1 GCA_016213575.1 Actinomycetota bacterium | reverse complement strand
GGGCGCGCAGCGGGGCGGCGTCCGGGTACAGGTGGACGTCGGCCTCGACCGACGTGCCGGGCACGAGCGAGGCGTCGAGGACGGCCCCGGGACCGGCGAACGACAGGACGAGCGCGTCCTGCCCCGTGCGGCTGCCGCGCAGCCAGACCCGGCGGGAGACGAGCCGGTCGTCGGCGTCGTCCCGCAGCCCGAGCACGGTCCACCGGTCGCGGACGGCGGGCCCGGCGAGGACGCTCTCCCGGGACACCGGGTACCCGACCCGGCGGCGGACGGTCGCCGCGAGCGGTGCCGGCAGCGCGTCGAGGTTCTCGTGGGCGCGCACGAGCAGGTGCATGAGCGCGTACTCCTCGAGGAGCCGGGCCGGCCAGCCCGGCCCCGACGCGACGACGCCGGGCAGGGCCCGGACCCAGGCCGCCAGGCCCGGTGCCTGGGCGTCGACGAGCCGCGCGGCCGCCTGCTCGAACGGCGCGTACCCGGCCCGCTCGGCCCCGGCGAGGCCGCCGCGCACCTGGTCCTCGAGCCAGCGACCGAGCTCGACGAGGCCGCCGCGGACCCGGTCCTCGCGGCGCTCCGCGCGGCGAGCCGCGGCCTCGGCGTCGACCGGCCCGGCCGCCCGGTCGACGGGTTCCTGCGCCTTCGCGGCGCGCTCGACGCGCCCGCGCAGCCACTCGGCGGCGAAGTCGGCCGGCCCGTCGGCGTCCGGCACGCTGCCGGCCGACCACAGCAGGAGCAGCCCGAGGGCGTGCTTGCACGGGAACTTCCGGCTCGGGCACGAGCACCGGTACGCGGGCCCGGAGACGTCGACGACCGTCTGGTACGGGTTCTTGCCGCTGCCGCGGCACAGCCCCCAGACCGCCGCCGGGTGCTCCGCCGTGCCCGTGCACGCGCCGAGCCCCGACCACGTCGACGGCGAGCCGAGCGTGCGCCCGGCAGCGGCCGACGACGCGTCGGGCGCCAGCGCGGCGACCTGCTCGGCGCTCCACCTCTCCCCCACGGCGGGGAGGCTAGCGGCGTCGCCCGACAGGCGGGCCCGTTCCGCCCGGAGGGCCCGCGCGGGTCAGCTCTCCGCGAGCCGCTTCTTCTCGGCCTCGACGTCGAAGTCGGCCGCGGGCCACTGCGGGTCGAGGTCGGAGAGGGCGTCGGTGAGGAGCTGCTGGACGGCCCACCGGGCGTACCACTTCTTGTCCGCCGGGACGACGTACCACGGCGCGGCCTGCGTCGAGCAGCGCGTCAGGGCGACCTGGTACGCCTCCTGGTAGGCGTCCCAGTGGCCGCGCTCGTCGACGTCGCCCGGGTTGTACTTCCAGTGCTTGTCGGGGCGGTCGAGGCGCTCGGCCAGCCGGGCCTTCTGCTCCTCCTTGGAGATGTGGAGCATCACCTTGACGACGGTCGTGCCCTTGTCCGCCAACGACTTCTCGAAGCGGTTGATCGTCGCGTAGCGCCGCGACCAGGTCGCCCGCGGCACGAGGTCGTGGACCCGCACGACGAGGACGTCCTCGTAGTGCGAGCGGTCGAAGACGCCGATCTCGCCGGCCTGCGGCAGCGCCCGGCGGATCCGCCAGAGGAAGTCGTGCGCCCGCTCCTCGGCCGTCGGGGCCTTGAACGCGGTGTGCCGCACGCCCTGCGGGTCGACGGCCCCGACGACGTGCCGCATGATGCCGCCCTTGCCCGCGGTGTCCATCGCCTGGACGACGAGCAGCACGTTGCGGGTGTCGCCGCCGCGGGAGGCGGCCCAGAGCCGCTCCTGGAGGTCGGACAGGACGGTCGCGCCGGCGGCGAGCGCCGCCTCGCCGTCCGCCTTCTTGCCGTCGAAGCCGGGCGTCGAGGCCGGGTCGACGTCCGCGAGGCGGAAGCCCTCACCGACGGCGAGGACGTCGGCGACCCGCTGCGGCGCGGCCGCGACGGCCTCGGCCGTCTTCTCCTGGGCCTTCTCCAGCTTGGCCGCCAGCTTCGCGGCCTTCTTCGCCTGGTCGGTCGCGGCCTTCGCCACGAGCTCGTCCTCGCGCTCGCGGGCCTTCTTGCTCTTCTTGCTCGCCATGGCCGCAGATCATGGCAGCCGAACCTGTCGTCCACCAGCGCGGGAGGTCCCACCGACTGTGCCGCCGCACCGGACGGTTCGCCCTGCGGGACGGCGCGGGCATGCCAGGGTGTTGCGGTGCACCTGTTCCACGTGTGGGCGCCGCGCGCCGAGTCCGTCGACCTCCTGCTCGTCGCGCCCGGCAGCCACGCCGTCGACGCGATGCCCGCGGCGGACGCCGCCGGGCTCCGCCGGGTGCCGATGGTGCCGGGGGACAACGGGTCCTGGGCCGTCGAGGTCGAGGACGCCGGGCACGGCACCGACTACGCGTACAGCCTCGACGCCGGGCCGGCCCTGCCCGACCCGCGCAGCGCCTGGCAGCCGCACGGCGTGCACGGCCCGAGCCGGGTCTTCGACACCGCGCGGCACGCCTGGTCGGACGCCGCGTGGCCCGGCCGCAGCGCCCCCGGCGCGCTCTTCTACGAGCTCCACCTCGGCACGTTCACCGCCGAGGGCACCCTGGACGCCGCCGTCGAGCGCCTCGACCACCTCGTCGACCTCGGCGTCGACGTCGTCGAGGTGATGCCCGTCGCAGCCTTCCCCGGGCGGCACGGCTGGGGCTACGACGGGGTGGCGCTGTACGCCGTCCACGAGCCGTACGGCGGGCCGGCGGCCTTCCAGCGGTTCGTCGACGCCTGCCACGCGCGCGGCCTCGCCGTCTGCCTCGACGTCGTCTACAACCACCTCGGGCCGTCCGGGAACTACCTGGCGCAGTTCGGCCCCTACTTCACCGACCAGCACGACACCCCGTGGGGCGACGCGGTGAACCTCGACGACGAGGGTCGCACGCACGTGCGCCGGTTCGTCTGCGACAACGCACTGCGCTGGTTCGAGGACTTCCACGTCGACTGCCTGCGGCTGGACGCCGTCCACGCCCTCGTCGACGACTCCCGGCAGCACCTGCTCGCCCAGCTCTCCGGCGAGACCGCGGACCTGGCCCGCCGGCTCGGGCGCCCGCTCGGGCTCGTCGCCGAGTCCGACCTCAACGACCCGCGGATGGTCGAGCCGGTCGCCACGGGCGGCCTCGGGATGACGGCGCAGTGGAGCGACGACCTGCACCACGCGCTCCACGCGCTGCTCACCGGTGAGCAGCAGGGGTACTACACCGACTTCGGCGGCGCGGACGGCGTCGCCGTCCTCGCCCGGACGCTGACCCGGGTCTTCCGGCACGCGGGCGACTTCTCCGCCTTCCGCGGCGCCGACTGGGGGCACCCCGTCGACCCGGCCCGGCATCGCGGCCACCGCTTCCTCGCGTACCTGCAGAACCACGACCAGGTCGGCAACCGGGCGCTCGGCGACCGGGTCAGCGCGAGCCTGTCGCCGGGCCGGCTCGCCGCGGGTGCGGCCGTCGTCCTCACCTCGCCGTTCACCCCGATGCTCTTCATGGGCGAGGAGTGGGCCGCCTCGACGCCCTGGCAGTTCTTCACCGACCACGACGCCGAGCTGGGCGCGCTCGTCAGCGCGGGCCGGCGCGAGGAGTTCGGGGCGCACGGCTGGGCCGCGGGCGCCGTCCCCGACCCGCAGGACCCTGCGACGTTCGAGGCGTCCCGGCTCGACTGGGCCGAGGCCGACAAGGACCTCGGCGCCCGGATGCTGCGCTGGTACCACGACCTCGTCCGGCTGCGCCGCAGCGAGCCCGACCTGCGCGACGACGACCTGGCGGCCGTCCGGGTGCGCACCGGGGCCGACTGGTTCGTCGTGCGGCGCGGCAGCTTCGACGTCGCGGTGAACCTCGGCCCGGACGCCGCGGTGCTGCCCGTCGGGCCGGACGCCGAGGTCGTCCTCGACTGGGACGGTGACGCGCGCGTCGCGGACGGCGGCGTCCGGCTGCCGGCCGACGGGGTCGCGGTGCTGCGGCGGGGCGCGGACGACGTCGGCTGACCGGCCGCGTCCGGCCGGCCGGTGCCGGCTCAGGGCACGAGGACGTGCGAGGTCTGCGCGAGGAGCATCCGGGTGCTGCCGAGGAAGTCCTCCGGCGGCGGGGTCGTCAGGTCGACCTCGAGCCAGAACGTGTACTCGACACCCCGGGTGGCCCGCGCCAGGCGCCACGACATGACGCCCTCGGCCGCGGCCGGCGGGACGTCGACCCAGACGATCGGGGGCGTCGTCCAGGTGTCGGGCCGGGTCGTCGACCGGATCCAGGTGTTGGGCTGGTAGCCGACGCGGTAGGTCAGCGCGGCCGGGTCGCCGTTGTGGTACCAGGAGAGGGTCACCCGGCCCGGTGAGGGCACCGCGTCGAGGGTGACCTGGCTGCCGGGGTGGTAGCGCTGCGGCCACGTGTACGTGTGCCAGGTGCCGTCGCTGTGCACACCGGTGTCGGCGATGCCGCGGTCGACGCCGCCGACCCCGGGGACGACGAGACGCACGGACGGCGGGTCGCTGCCCTTGACGACCTGCGGGCCGCGGACCCGCGGGAGCCCGCCCTGCGTGGTCCCCGAAGCGCCGGAGCAGGTGCAGGTCCCCGGGCCCTGCGGGCCGTCCGGGCCGTAGCCCGCGGCCGAGACCGTGCCGGCCGCGGGCTTCTTCGCGGCGGACTTCTTCGCGGCCTTCGCCGCGGACTTCTTCGCTGCAGCTTTCTTCGCAGCGGCCTTCTTCTTCGCTGCGGCCTTCTTCTGCGCAGCGGCCTTCGTCGTCGCCGCCCCGGACTGCTCCGCCGGCGCGGCTGCCCGCCCCGCCGACTCCTGCGTCCACGCGACCGGCCCGGTCGCCCCGCCGAGCACGCCGGCCAGGTCGTCGGCGAGCAGCGTGCCGCCCGCGAGCACGAGCGTGACCGCGACGAGCGCCCCGGTGAGGACGCCGCTGCGCCGTCCGGCCATCGCTCCCCCTCGTCGTCCCGTCCCTGACCCGGGACCCGTCGGCGCGCGGGCGGGGTTCGTGACGAGGCGGCGGGCGGATCACCCGGTCAGTCCCACCAGAACGCCCACTCGGCGTTGCCCACGAGCTCCTGCGCGTACTCGCGGAGCGACCCCGAGCCCTGGCCCACGTTGTCGGGGCAGAACGCGTGGTGCTCGGCCGCGACCCGCAGCGCCTCGTCGAGCCCCCTCGGGGGCGCGGCGACCGACAGGAGGACGGTGTCGAAGCCCGCCGCGACGAGGCGCGCGCCGAACCGCTCCTCCCAGCTGCGCAGCACGGCCGAGGTCTCGCCCGGCCCCGGGTCGTGGTTGGCGTGACCGGACCAGCCGACGGCGTCGAGCACGTCCGCCCCGCGCCCGACCGCGGCGAGGCAGAGGAACCACGTCCCGTCCCGGAGCAGGTCGTCCGCCGCGCGGGCGGCCGCCGCCTCCGGGTCCTCCCGGCAGACCCCGACGGCCGCCGGCCCCGGCCACGCCCGGAACGGGTCGACGGCCGCCCAGGCGTCCGCCTCCTCGTCCGGGTCCGGCAGCACCTGCTCCCAGAGCCGGGCCAGCACCTCACCGGCGGCCGCGCTGCCGGGCGTGAACGGCACCGGGTGCATCTCCCCGACCTGCCACGGGCGCTCCGTGCTGCGGGCGTCGAGCCCTTGCACGAGGAGCGGCCACAGGCCCGTCCGCGGGAAGTCCGCCGCCAGGCCCGCCCAGTCGCCGGGCGCCGCGGGCGCGTCGGACAGCCAGTACCGTGCGGCCCCGCCGTCCTCCAGCGGCACCGGGCGGCCGGGCGGCAGCCGCCCCGGAGGCAGCGCTTCGAGGCGGCGCGCGAGCTCGGCGATCATGGGACCGACGCTACCGGCAGCCCGTCCGGGCCGGCGAGGACGGCGGGACGGCGCACCCCGCGGGGCCGTGGCAGGATCGTTCGCACGCACCGACCCGCTCGTCCGCCCGCAAGGAAGGCCATCACCGTGCCCGTCCCGACCGACCCCGACGTCAAGCTCGCCGAGTATGCCCACCCCGAGCGGCTCGTCACCACGGCGTGGCTCGCGGAGCACCTCGGCACCCCCGGTCTCGTCGTCGTCGAGTCCGACGAGGACGTGCTCCTCTACGAGACCGGGCACGTCCCCGGCGCGGTGAAGGTCGACTGGCACACCGAGCTCAACGACCAGGTGACCCGCGACTACCTCGACGGCGAGGCCTTCGCACGGCTCATGTCGGCCAAGGGCATCGGTCGCGACGACACCGTCGTCATCTACGGGGACAAGAACAACTGGTGGGCCGCGTACGCGCTCTGGGTGTTCTCCCTCTTCGGCCACGAGGACGTCCGCCTGCTCGACGGCGGCCGCGCTAAGTGGTTCGCCGAGGGCCGCCCGACGACGACCGAGAAGCCCTCCCGCGAGGCGACCGGCTACCCGGTCGTCGAGCGCGTCGACGCCCCGCTGCGCGCCTTCAAGGAGGACGTCCTCGCGCACCTCGGCAAGCCGCTCGTCGACGTCCGCTCCCCGCAGGAGTACACCGGCGAGAAGCTGCACATGCCCGACTACCCGCAGGAGGGTGCGCTGCGCGGCGGCCACATCCCCGGCGCGGAGTCGGTGCCGTGGGCCCGGGCCGCCGACGAGGACGGCACCTTCAAGGCACGCCCGGCGCTCGAGGCGATCTACCAGGGCGAGAAGGGCCTGAAGGTCACCGACGACGTCATCGCCTACTGCCGGATCGGCGAGCGGTCGAGCCACACCTGGTTCGTCCTGCACCACCTGCTGGGCTTCCCGACCGTGCGCAACTACGACGGCTCGTGGACCGAGTGGGGCAACGCCGTCCGGGTGCCGATCGTCCAGGGCGAGGCCCCGGGCGAGGTCCGGGCGTGACGTCCGGCCCGAGCGGTGCCCGCACCGACGACCTGCCCGCCGCGCTCGCCGAGATCGTCGCCGACTTCCAGGAGATGGGCGAGAACGAGCGGCTCCAGCTGCTCCTGGAGTTCAGCCAGGAGCTTCCTGCCCTGCCCGCGCGGCTCGCGGACCACCCCGAGCTCATGGAGCCGGTCCCGGAGTGCCAGTCGCCGATCTTCGTCACCGTCGAGGTCGGGGACGGCGCGGCACCGGCCGGCCCGGCCGGCCCGACCGACGTCGTCCGGCTCTTCTTCTCCGCCCCCGCCGAGGCGCCGACGACCCGCGGGTTCGCCGGCATCCTCAGCCAGGGCCTCGACGGGCTGCCGGCGGCCGAGCTCCTCGCGGTGCCGGACGACGTCCCGGACCGGCTCGGCCTCACCCGCGCCGTGAGCCCGCTGCGGCTGCGCGGGATGACCGGGATGCTCATGCGCATCAAGCGCCAGGTCCGGGAGAAGACCGCTTCGTGACGGGCGCGACCGTGAGCGAGCTGCGCCTGCTCCTGCCCGGCCCGGTCGTCGTCGGCCGGCTCGCCGACCCGGGCAGCGGCAGCGAGGCCGCCCGGACCCGGGCCGACGCGATCCAGGCGCTCGCCGACCTCTACGCCTACCCGGACCCGGTCCCGGAGACCGGCTGGGTGCGGGCGAACATGGCGAGCACCCTCGACGGCGCCGCGGCCGGCCCGGACGGGCTCTCCCGCTCGATCAGCTCGGACGTCGACCGGGTCGTCTTCGCGGTGCTCCGCGGCCTCGCGGACGTCGTCCTCGTCGGTGCGGGCACCGCCCGCGCCGAGGGCTACGGGCCGCTGCGGCCCAAGCCGGAGTTCGCCGCCCGGCGGCTCGACACCGGCCAGTGGCCGGCCCCGGCCCTCGCGTTCGTCACCCGGTCCGGCAAGCTCCCGGACCACCCCGACCTCTTCCGCGGCCCGGACGCCGCGTGGGTCGTCACGTGCGCGGCCGCCGACGTCGACGCGTTGCGGGAGAAGGCCGGCGAGCGTGTGCTGGTCGCCGGCGAGGCGGACGTCGACCCCGAGGTCGCCGTCGCCCAGCTCGCCGCCCGCGGGATGCGCCGCGTCCTCCTCGAGGGCGGGCCGACGCTGCTCGCCCGCGCCGCCGCGGCGGGCCGGGTCGACGAGCTGTGCTTCACCCTGACGCCGCGCCTCGCGGGCGGCGACGCGCCCCGCATCGCCCACGGCGCGGCGGCCGGGCTCACGCTGCGCAACGCGCACCTGCTCGAGTGCGAGGGCACGCTGCTCGGCCGCTGGTACGTGCAGAAGCAGGCCTGAGCCCGCGGCCGGGCGAGGTCAGCGCCGGACCGTGTGGTGCAGATGCAGGACCCGGTCACCGCGGACCACCCGGTCGGGGTCGTCGAGCAGCACCGTGCCGACGTGGCCGCCGAAGTAGCGGATGCCCTGGCCGAGGACGACGGGCACGACGTCCATCGCCACCTCGTCGACGAGCCCGGCGGAGAACGCCTGCCCGCCGACGTCGCCCGCGGTGACGCTGACGAGCCCGTCGCCGGCGAGGTCCTGCGCGCGGTCCACGGCCTCGGTGACGGACGCGGCGGTCTCGAAGGGCGCGTCGGGGTGCGCGTCGCGCCACTCCTGCGGCAGCGGCCGGTGGGTGACGACGACGAGCCGGCGCCCGGCGCCCGGCTTGCCGTCCCAGCCGTTCGTCAGGTCGAAGAGCCGACGCCCGATGACCGTGACCTCGACGGCGTCCCAGAACGGTTGCACGTACTCCGCCGAGGCCCGGGAGACCTTGAACCGCCACCCGCTCGCGCGGACGACGGCCTCGGTGTCCCCGTTGCCGTACCAGTCGAAGAGCGGCCCGACGGAGTGGTCGGGGCAGGCGATGAAGCCGTCGAGCGACACGACGGCGTGCATGACGACCCTGGCCATTCCCGGCTCCTTCCGCGGCGTCTCCAGGAGGTGACCCTGCCACGGCGCAGGACTCATCGGCCTCAGGCGCCGCCGGCCGCAGGACGACGAGCGAGAACGACCGACGACCACTTCGCCCGCTTCCTCCGCCTGGTCGCCGACGGCCTCGACGAAGCGGACCTCGAGACCGGTGAGCTCGCCCGTCGGGCCCATATGTCCCGCTACCACTTCGACCGTCTCGTCGCGGCGGTCGGCGGCGAGCCGACGGCGTCCTTCCGGCGCCGGTTGCTCCTCGAACGGGCGGCGCACCGGATCGTCACCACGTGTGGCTCGTCGGCGAGATCCTCGACCGGGCGCGGCATCTCGACGACGAGGTGCTCGATCGGCCCGTCGAGCTCTCCGTCGACGGGATCGACGACCACCCGACCTTTCGCGGCCTGCTGCACCGCCTCGTCGGCCAGCAGGAGATGTGGCTCGCCGCGGTGGAGGGCCGGGGCCGCCCGGACAACGACCCGCCGCCGGAGACCGCGCTCGACTACGTGGAGGGCAGGCCGCCCCGCGAGACGCTGTCGCAGCTCCGGGCCCGGTACGCCGACGTGGGCTCCCGGTTCGTCGGGCTGCTGGAGACCGTGGAGCGTGAGGGCCGGGACGCCGGCGTCAGCGATCTCGGGGCGGGCGACCCGATGACGTGGATCGCGGAGCGGGTCTGACCGGCACGTCCACCGACCGGACCGGCTCGCACGCCGTGACGGACCCCGCGGGCCACGACACCGAGACCCCTACAGCGACAGCAGGAACCGTGCGACCGCGGTGTCCCAGCCGTCCGGGTCGACGTTCCACTCCTTGGTGTGCCGGGCCCCGCTGACCGGCACGAACGTCACGACGTCCGGCCGGGCCAGTGCGAGCCGGCGCGAGGGGCCGGACGGGACGAACTCGTCGTCGTCGCTGTGGATCAGCAGCACCGGCACCCGGAGCTCGGCGGCCCGGGTGACCCAGTCGAGCCGGTCCAGGGACAGCGGCGTCTCGACCCCGGCGAGGCGCCGGGCGTGGGTGTGCTCCAGGACGGCCTGGGAGAGCCGGCCGATCCGGGCCGGCAGCCGGTTCACCTTCGCGTGGTGGTCGAGCACGTCCCGCCAGTCGACGACCGGGGCGTCGAGCACGACGGCCCGGATCCGGTCGGCGACCCACGAGCGCGACAGCGTCTGGAGGGCGATCGCGCCGCCCATCGACCAGCCGGCGAGGACGACGTCCTGCGCGCCGGCGCCGAAGGCGTGGACGACGGCCGACTCGACGTCGAGCCACTCGGCCTCGCCGAGGTGGTAGCGCCCGCCCGGGGACGGCGCGGCGTCCCGGTCGTTGCGGTAGGAGACGACGAGCGCCGGGAACCCCAGGCGGTGCAGGACCGGCAGCGCCCGCAGGCACTCCTCGCGGGTCGCGCCCCGGCCGTGGACGAGCAGCACCCACGTGCGGCGCTGCGGGACCGACGCCGACGGCGGCACGAACCACGCGGGCATCGCACCGAGCGCCGTCGACACGTCGACGTCCTCGAAGGCCAGGTCGAGCGCCGAGCCGGGCGTGCCGGCGTAGTAGTACTGGTTCCAGCGGGCCGCGCCCTCGCGCAGTCGTCCCGCGTCGACGGCCACGAGGCGCCGGGTCACCGTGCGGGCCGCGGTGTCGTGGTCGATGACCTCGCCGACGCGGGCGTGGCCGCCCCCGCCGTCGAGCCAGACGCCGTAGCGGCCGGGCGCCGTCGTCTCGTCGGTCGCGCGCAGGGTGAGCGTCCCGGCCCCGACACCGAGGATCTCGACGTCGTCGGGCCGCTCGCCGTCCGGCGAGACGACCCGGCGGGCGGAGTTGGCCGCCGTCGCGGGCACCGCCGCCCCGGCGGCGCGCACGGTGCCGGCCCCGACGACCGCACCCCGCAGGAGGAGGTTCAGTGCCGCGGGTCGTTGCGGGGTGCCGGTCATGGCTGCATTCTGCCGACCGACCGCCGCAGCCGCGCACCCGGGACGGTCGGCGCGCACCCGGGACCGCCGTCCGCGGCGGACGGCGCCGGACTGCGTAGGCTGGGCCCGCCTCGGCAGGACGCCGGGACCAGCACGGCCAGCACGACCCGGACGAACGACAGGAGTGCCGAACGTGACCGACGCTTCCCCGACGATCGTGCTGCTCACCGAGCAGGCCCTGACCCCGGGCGACGCGGCGCGCATCACGGCGTTCCACGCCGACGACTCGCCGGCCTACCGGGTCGTCGTCCCCGCCGACACCGAGCGCAGTCTGCTCGTCGACGTGCTCGACCACCTCAGCCTGCTCGAGCTGCGCGAGGCGCTCGACGCCGTCCGCGGCCACGACGACGACGACCGCGCGGCCGCCGGCCAGGCGCTCGCCGCGAGCCTCGCCGAGCTCAAGGCCGTCGGCGTCGAGGCGACCGGCGAGGTCGTCGCGGGCGACCCCGTCGACACCCTCGCCGCCCAGATCGCGGCGACCGGCGCGACCGAGGTCGTCGTCGTGACCCGCCCGCACGCCGTCGAGGACACCTTCCACACCGACTGGGCGTCCCGAGCCCGCGAGCGCCTCGGCGTGCCGGTGCTGCACGTCTACGCCGGCTCCAGCTGGGTCGGCTGACCCCCGACCGGCGTGCCCGCGCCGGGCGGCCCGCAGGGGCGGCCCGGCGGACGGGGCGGCTCAGCGGCCGGGGAGCTCCGCGAGGCCGCGGCTGAAGATGAGGAACGAGGCGAGCAGCGACAGCCCGGTGAGCTGCGGCTCGGCCTCCTGGTACATGAGCGTCGCCAGCCCGAGCCACACCGCGATGCCCATGAGCAGGATCGAGATGAACGGCGAGGGCTTGGCCGGCGGGGGCGGCGGCGGCGCGACGGCACCGCGGACGACCGCCCGGCCGGGGTCGCCCGCCGGGCCCTCGACCTCGACGTCGTCCTCGACGTGGCCCTTGGCCCCGATCGGCAGCAGGACGTTGAGCGAGCTCGCCACGAGGAACAGCGACGCGATGAGGGCGGGGACCCGCAGCCCGGTGTCCGCGCCGGAGCGCTGGTCGACGAGGCCGAGGACGACGCCCAGGACGAGCACGAAGACGGCGACGGCCTTCTCGGTGACGTCCTCGCGGGAGCCCTTCGGCGGGAGCCGGTCGCCCGTGGAGGACACCCGCTGGGATTCGGTGTTCGCCATCTCGTCCACCCATCGAGTCGCCGGGTCCGGTCGCGTGCACGCCACCGGGCGCGACGAGCGTCACCCGGACGGCGCACCGGTGCTGAGCCCACGGTAACGGCTAACCGACGATCGGTGCAGCAGGGACCGCGTCACGGTCCACGCGAGGTGACGACGGCGACGCCGGGAACGCCCGGGCCGTCGCGACGGTTGGTCCGGATGTGGGGCCCGAGCGGGCCGGGTGCGAGAGGATCGCACCGACCACCGAGGAGGAGGTGCGGATTGCACGACACCGGACGCCAGTACCCCGTGACCCTCACCGACGAGCAGTGGCGCGAGCGGCTCACCGCCGCCGAGTACCAGGTGCTCCGCAGGGGCGGCACCGAGCGGGCGTTCACCGGCGAGTACTGGGACGACCACACCGAGGGCGTGTACGCCTGCCGGGCGTGCGACGCCGTCCTGTTCCGCAGCACCGAGAAGTTCGACAGCCACTGCGGCTGGCCGTCGTTCTGGGCGCCGATGGCGGGCGACCGGGT
>JACRAB010000395.1 GCA_016213575.1 Actinomycetota bacterium | reverse complement strand
TCGCGGCGGGGCCGCGGGTCGGGCTACGGGTGGTGCCGGGTGCAGGGTCCGATCAGGTGAAGAGCCGGGGACCGCAGTGCGGCCACTGGCCGGCGCCGGCCCGCTTGTAGAGCAGCTTCGCGCGGTACGTCTGCTCGGACGACGACGCCTGGCTCGGCAGGCCGGAGCCGCCGACGGCGCGCCACGTCGAGACGCTGAACTGGTAGAGCCCGTGGTACAGCCCGTTCGAGCTGACGATGGACGGGTTGCCGCCGGACTCGCACTGCGCGAGCGCGGCCCAGTTGAGGCTGTCGGCGCCCGCGACGGAGCCGCCGCCACCACCGCCGGACGACGAGGCCGGGCGGGCCTTCGTGCCGACCTGGACGACCTGGGTGACCGGCTTCTTCGTGACGGTCGCGTCGACGAGCTTCTTGCTGACGACCTTGCCGTCGGCGAGCACCACGGCGTAGGTCGCCTTGCGGCTGCCCTGGACGCCCTCGGTGACGACCTTCTTCTCGCCCTTGTAGAGCTTGGCGCTCTTCACGGACTTCGTGGCGTACGAGACCTTCTCGGTCTTCGTCACGGTCTTCTTGTCGATCCGGGTCACGGCGACGACGAGACCCTTGACGGTCGGCGTCGACTGCAGGACCGAGAGCTTGTCGTCCTTGCCGAGCGTGAGGCCCTGCTCGGTGAGGAGGTCGCCGACGGTCGGGGCCGTCGTCGTGACCTTCGCGCGCTTGCCGTCGGCGACGAGCGTCACCTTCTTCGGCGTCGTGACGACGAGCGCGAGGCCCTGCCGTCCGAGCGGCAGCGAGCGCGAGGCGGAGAGCCGGGCCCCGTCGGCACGGATGCCGAGGGCCCGCAGCGCGGAGTCGACGGTGAGCTCCGTCGTCCAGTAGGTCTGGGTCTTGCCGTCGACCGAGACCTCGAGCTGGCGCGCGTACCGGACGACGACGTCGTCGCCGTCCTCGATCTTCGCGGCCGGCGAGGGGGCGACGACGTCGCGCGCGCCGAGCCGGATGCCACGGGCCGCGAGCAGCTCGCCGACCGTGTCGGCGTCCTCGGAGACCATCGCGGTCCTGCCGTCGACCGTGAGGTCCACGTCGGTGTCCTGGTTCACGAACGCGACGGTGCCGCCGACGACCGCGGTGAGGACGGCCGCCTGGGCGCCGAGCCGCAGGACGCGGCTCTTGCCGGGCTTGCCGATGAGAACGTTGAGCACGACGCTCCAGACCTTGCGATGTCCGAGCACGGCGACCGGGGGCGCATCTTCGTCCGTCGCATCCGTGCGACGTGGAGGACGCCTGCGTGCCCCCGGTACGCGCTCCCTGCCGGCGGGAGGTCGTCCCTGTGGCGGTGCGGTGCGCGTCGCGCGTTGCCCCCGAGGTCGACCGACCCCGGCTGTCGGGCGCCAACGTAATAGAAACGAGACCGGGGACCAAGCCACACAGCGTCGCGGGAACGGCGCCCGACACGCCGCACGGCCTGACGCTCCGGAGTCTTCGCAGGTCAGAGCAGGGTTGCTCCGGGTGTTCGAGGTCACAGCGGTTGTTACGCGGAGATGACCTCCGCCGCCGTGTCGCGCGTGTCGGCGTGGTGTTCGAGAGCCTCCCGTGGGGCGTCCCAGGGGGCCGATGTGACTGGTGTGACTGGTGTTTCGCGTTCCGTGCTCACCATGGTCCGTACAGGGCCTCGGACGTCGCGTCGAGCCGGGCGCAGAGCACCTCCAGGTCGACCTCGAGCACCTCCGCCATGCGACGCACGGTGAGCGGCACGAGGTAGCCCGCGTTGACCTTGCCGCGGTGCGGCGCCGGGGTGAGGTACGGGGCGTCGGTCTCGACGAGCACCTGCTCGAGCGGGACGGCGCGCAGCGCGTCCCGCAGGTCCTGCGCGTTCTTGAACGTCAGGGTCCCCGCGAACGACAGGAACCACCCGTTGCCGGCGCAGACCTTCGCCATCGCGGCGTCGCCGGAGAAGCAGTGGAAGACGGTGCGCTCGGGCGCGCCCTCGGCGGCGAGCACGTCGAGGACGGCGTCGTGGGCGTCCCGGTCGTGGATCTGCAGCACCTTGCCGAGCCGCTTGGCGAGGTCGACGTGCCGCGCGAAGGACTCGACCTGCGCCGCCCGGCCGGCCGTGTCGTCGGCGTCCACCCAGTAGTGGTCGAGCCCGGTCTCCCCGACGACCCGCACCCGCGGGTGCGCGGCGAGCGCCTCGATCTCGGCGAAGGCGCTCTCGAGGGCCTGCCGCCCGGACGCCGGATCCGGTTGTGCCGCAACGATCCTGGTCGCCTCCGTCGGGTGCAGCGCGATCCCGCCGAGCTCCTGCGGGAAGCGGTCGACGACGTCCACGGTCCACCGCGCGGACTCGAGCTCGCAGCCGATCTGCACGTGCCGCGTCACGTTGACCGCGGCCGCGGCGGCGATCGCGTCGGCCACGTCGAACGGCTCGTCCCCGCCACGGGTGTGGTCGAGGTGGGCGTGGTTGTCGACGACGGGCAGGGGCAGCGGCTCGGGCGCCGGCGGACGGGAGAAGGCCACGCCCCGATTCTGCCGTCCCGATGTCACCACCTCGTTCACATCATGTGGTGAGGACCGGCCACCACCTCCCCGCCTACGTTCCGAGCACCCGCAGTCCCCCGGACGATCGGAACAGGAACCGACATGACGCTCTCCCCCGCCACCCTCAGCCGGTCCGCCGGCCTGGCCGCCGTCGCCTCCGGGCTGCTGTTCATCGGCGTCCAGGTCGCCCACCCGCACCTCGACGCGGTCACCGTCACGAGCACCGAGATGCTCGTCCGCGACAGCCTCAAGGTGGTCATGGCCGCCCTGGCGCTGCTCGGCATCACCGGCATGTACCTGCGCCAGGTGCGGCAGGCCGGCGTCCTCGGGCTCGTCGGCTACCTCCTGCTGGCCGCCGGCTACCTGCTCATCGCCTGCACGGCGTTCGTCGCGGCGTACGTCCTGCCGTCGGTGGCCGCCGCCGTCCCGGCGTACGTCGACGACGTCACCGCGGTGGCGACCGGCGGCCAGGCCGTCGGGGACATCGGCCACCTCGCCACCGTGATCAAGCTCCAGGGCGTCGCCTACCTCGGCGGCGGTCTGCTCCTCGGCATCGCGATGTACCGGGCCCGGGTCCTCGCCCGGTGGGCCTGCCTGCTCCTCGCGGTCGGCGGCGTCGTCTCGGCGGCCCTGACCTTCATGCCCGACGCGTTCTTCCGGCTGCTGGCGTTCCCCAACGGCATCGCGATGATCGCGCTCGGCTGGTCGCTGTGGCGGCTGGACCGCACCGCCGCCGCCTCCGCCGCCGGGACCGCGCCGGTGCCCGCCGCGACGGTCGTCGGGTGACGCGCGCCGCAGGCGGGTGGCGGGTCCCGCTGGCCCTCGTGGCCCTCGTGGTCCTCCCGCTCGCCGCCGGGTCGCTGCGGATCGTCGAGATCCTCGGCGGTCCGCGGCTGCTCCCCGACAACCCCCGGGTGGACGCCGTCCCGGTGCCGCTCGTGCTGCACGTCGTCGCGTCGGCCGTCTACGCCGTCCTCGGGGCGTTCCAGCTCTCCGCCCGGCAGCGCCGCGCGCACCCCGACCGGCACCGCCGCAACGGTCGCGCCGCCGTCGTCGCCGGCGCGGTGGTCGCCCTCTCCGGGGTCTGGATGACGCTGTTCTACCCGGACGCGCCGGGCGGCGTGCTGCTCCAGGTCGTCCGGTTCGTCGTCGGGACGGCGGTCGCCGCGGGGGTCGTCCTCGGCGTCGCCGCCGTGCGCCGCCGGGACATCCCGGCCCACCGCGCGTGGATGATCCGGGCCTACGCGCTCGCGGTGGCCGCCGGCACCCAGACCTTCACGCAGGGCATCGGCGGCGCGCTCTTCGGCACCGGCGACCTGAGCACCGCGCTGTCGCTCACCGCGGGGTGGGTGCTCAACGCGGTGGTCGCCGAGGTCGTCGTCCGACGTCCCCGCCGGGTCCGCCGGGCCCCGGCGGGCCTGACGCACGCAGCAGCCGACGGAACAGCCGCCGGGGAGACCGCCGGAGTTACTGTGGGCGTCCGGACGCGGTGACGGCGACGGCGGGACGCTCCTGCCGCGACGCCCGGAGACGGGAGACGTCATGCCGCCCCCTCTGCTGCAGACCAAGCTGGACCTCCCCCGGCCGCGGGCCGGCGTGGTCCCCCGGGCCCGGCTCCTCGCCCGGCTGGACGGCGCGGCCGGGGCGAAGGTCGCGCTCGTCTGCGCGCCGGCCGGGTTCGGCAAGACGACGCTGCTCGCCCAGTGGCTCGCCGGGCAGGAGGCGCCGCCGCACGGCCGGCGGGCGGCGTGGCTGTCGCTGGACCGTGGCGACGACGACCCCGTCACCTTCTGGACCTACGTGGTCACCGCGCTGCGGTCGGTCGCGCCCGAGGCCGGGGCGGACGCCCTCGCGCTGCTCGCGGACGGCGCGCAGGTGCCGGTCCGGCTCGTCCTGACCACCCTGCTCAACCACCTCGCCGCCCCCGGCGGCGAGGTCGTGCTCGTGCTCGACGACTACCACCTCGTCGAGGCCCGGGAGG
>JACRAB010000060.1 GCA_016213575.1 Actinomycetota bacterium | reverse complement strand
GGACATCTCGACGATCGAGTCCAGGCCGAACCCGACCAGGGCGATCGACGACGCCGCAGCGCCCGCGGTGATCGACGCCACCGCTTCGACGGCGTTGTACGCGACCGACGCCGCCGCCAGCTGCTGCGCCCGCCGCCCGAGGAGAGCCCTGTCTGCCGGGTCGAGGACCGTCGCCGCCGCGGTCACGACGCAGCTCCCGTGCCGTACCGGGGGCACAGCACGACGGCGCGTCCCGTGGCCGCCAGCAACGACTCCGCAGCCCGCAGCACCTCGAGCACCTCGTCGCGTCGGCCTTGGCCTTGCCCGGATGCAGGTCCGCGATCCGGCGCATCGCCCACCCGGGCAGGTAGCCGACCTCCACGATGCCGTCCAGGCCGGCGGCACGGGCGACCGCGATCGGCAGCGCTCCGATCGTGGCGGGCTGGTCCACGACGACCAGGACGCGACCATGCTCGGCCCGGCTGGTGTACCGCTCCCGCAGTCGGGTCTCGTCCTGGGGCAGTTCGGGGTCGAAGAGCCGCTTGCCGTCGCGGGTCAACGCGACCGCGTGATGGGTGCCCTTACGGACATCCAACCTGCAGAAGACCGCGTACCCGTGGTCGTCGTCGTGCGACGCCTGCGTGCTCACCGGCGTCCCTTCCGGCCTCGTGGCCCGTCCTCGATCCAGTCCTGGTCGCGGTCGAGCATCGGCTGCCGGCAGCCACGTTACGAAGAGACCTCCCGCCGCACGAGACCTTCCGTGCCACCGGGGCCGTGTCCCGATCAGCGGTCGGCCAATGCCACAAGGCCCGACGACAACACCCCCCGGATCATCAACGACAGGGGCAGTCAGTCATACCGAGCCTGGCGACCAGGAACCCCGCAGCGCGGGGCACGAGGAAGGTAACGGGACGGGTCGCGAGCCGGCAGGCCGCAGCATGGGTCGCGAGAATCGGGCTCGTGCGCTGGGCTGCTTGCTACGTCGTCTCGGCGACGCCCACGCGGACGTTGGTCCAGGCGCGGGTCGACGGCGCGTGCATAGCATCAGGAGTCGGAGATCTCACGGTCATCGCCGCGGTGGTCGTGGACGGTCGCCGCGACGGGAAGGGGCCTGCGATGCCGGGCTACGACGATCACATGAGGGATGACTGGGGCGGTCGCATGATGGGTGGCTACGGCTCCGCGTACTCGCCGTGGCTGGTCGTGCTGCTGGTGGCGGCGGTCGTGCTGCTGGTCCTGGCGGCTGTGGTCGTGGCACGACTTGCTCGTGCGGGCGGCGCCGGTAGCCCGCTGCGAGGCGGAAGCACCCGACGTGGGGCTGAGCAGCCGGAAGAGATGCTCGACCGACTCTTCGCCGCCGGCGAGATCGATGAGGCCACTTACAGAGCGAGGCGCACGGCGCTGGCCGAGATGCGACAGCCCGTCCAACACCACGGGTAAGCAGCCCATTGGGTGACCGTGCCTTTCCGGTGCGCTGAATGCGGTCTGCGGCGTCGAGGACCTTGGCGGCGCCGCCGTCGGCGAGGGCGTCGTCGGTGACGACGACGTGCACCGACGGCACGGGCAGCCCGGAGGTGATGGTCCAGGCGTGCAGGTCGTGGGCGTCGACGACGCCCGGGGTCTCGATGATGTGGCGTCGTACCTCGGTGAGGTCGATGCTCTTGGGGGTGGCCTCGAGCAGGATGTCGACGGCGTCGCGGAGCAGGGTCCAGGTCCGGGGCAGCATCATCAGGGCGACGGCGACCGACGCCAGCACGTCGGTCCGCAGCCAGCCGGTGGCGGCGATGACGACCGCGGCGACGATGACGGCGACCGAGCCGAGCATGTCGCCGAGGACCTCGAGGTCTGCCGACAGGTCCGCGCGTTCTCTGACTGCTACATCCTCATGCTCACCGCGCGCACCGACGAGGTGGACGAGCTGGTCGGGCTCTCCGTCGGCGCCGACGACTACATGACCAAACCCTTCAGCCCCGCGAGCTCGTCGCGCGCGTCCACGTTCTTCTGCGCCGTCCGCGCGTCGGTACCCGGGCCGTAGCGAACGGCGAGGCGCCTGCCCGGGTCTTCGGGAGTCTGCAGATCGACGTCGCAGCCCGCGAGGTGGAGGTCGACGGCCCGGCCGGTGACGCTGACCCGGACCGAGTTCGACGTTCTCGCAGCGGGGTCCGGGCACCCCAAGCGCGTCTTCGGGCGCTCTGCCCTGATCGCCGAGGTCTGGGGCGAGGACTGGTTCGGCGACGAGCCTCGTGGACGTCCACATCGGTCACCTGCGCCGCAAGCTCGGTGACGACGCCACCAACCCCCGGTTCGTGCGGACGCCCGAGGTCGCCGTCGACATCGACCGGATGGCGCAGGTCCTCGGGAACCTCCTCGACAACGCCCTGCGGCACACGCCCCGCATAGGTGCGGTCCAGATCTGCAGGTACGCCGTCGGCGACGAGGTCGTGCTTGACGTCGCGGACAGCGGGACGGGATCCGTGTCGACCACCTGCCGCACGTTTTCGAGCGTTCGAAGGGCACCTCGGACGCGTCTCCGTTGCGAGCAACGGCCCCGGCACCGGCGCCGTCTTCACCGTCGTCCTGCCCGCACACCGACCTGCCACGGCGCGGGCGTCCCTGTAGCCGAGGCCCAAGAGGCCAGTCCTGCCCCGTCCCCGCCCAACTCCGTGCGCAACTCCGTGTTCTTGGACCCGCAGGAGAAATACCCTCTGGGGTTTCAGGATGTGTGCTCACGCCGAAGGCCCGCGGGTCGTGAACTGACAGAGCGAGGACCTGGAGGGGGAGGACTTCAGGTGGCGACCGTCAGCCGCCGAGCAGGATGAATAGGCCACCGACGGTGAAGGCGATCATGATGATGAGCAGCGGGATCTGGGAGACGTTGGCCGAGCGGGGCGCACGGGCAGTCTGGGTGAGCCGGACCTGCTGATCGAGGCGGGTCGCCCGGTCGTGGGCCAGCACGACGCCGACGACGTGGCCGACGACGATTGCTGTGACTTGGACCAGGGCGATCGTTCGCGCGGAGACGACGGTGTAGTCGATGGCGCGGGTGCGGATCCCAAGGATGTCGGCGCCGGTCCCGAAAGGGTCGCTGGCCAGGATGAACGCGGCCTGTCCGTCGAAGACCAGCAAGGAGAAGTAGTGCGCGATCGCGTAGCCAGCAGCGATAGGCAACAGCGAGTGGGCGAACACGGCGGTCGCCCCGGTGTACCCGCCGAGGCGGCCGGCGATCGCGCACGCGCCCGCGAAGAGCGCACTGACGACAGCGATCGTGGCGACCAGTCCGACGGTGCCGGTGACGACCACGGCCTCGCCGAGGCCGGGGCCGTTCTGCCACCAACTGGTTCGGCTCACGCCGTCGTACGCGGTGGACCCGATAAGGATCACCGCGACGGCGGCCAGCCCCGGCAGCGGTTCGAGGCTGTCGGCTCCGTTGAGCGGGCTGCGCCACACCAGGACGCCGTCACGGCGGCGGCCGATCGGGGCCAACCGGCCGAGCAGACGTGCGTAGACCTCGAAGGGCTCACCGGTGCGCAACCATCGTTCCCCGAAGTAGGTCGCGGCCGCGACCTGGGCGATGACGTAAGCCAGCAGGACAGCGCCGAGCACGGGTGGTTCGGCGCGATCCGGGGCAACCAGCTCGAACCACGAGAACGCCCCGAACAAAACGGCGGCCGGCCAGTAGCCCCAGGTGCGGGGGAGCCCGGCGGCGGAGTCGCCCCCGACCAGCCGCGCGATTCCCGACCGCATCGTCCGTAGCGGGTTGGCCACCGCCCACACCGGTCCCAGCACCAGGCTCATCGGCACCAGCCCGACCCAGAACACGACGTGGAAGGCCCAGGGGGCCAGGTTGTCTTCAACGCCTAGCGGCCCGACCAGGGCCACCAGCAGCACCAGCAGGGTCAGGGCGAGGACCATGGTCTTCAGGGCACGGCGGGACTGCGGTGCGTCCGCGAGCGTCGACACCCACCGCGGCACGGGCTGGCCGGCCTCGGCCCCAACCAGCCGAGGACTGCGCCAGAGCAGGACCAACGCCACGAATGACACGAGTACCGCAGCCGCGCCTCCCACAACGACGTAGGACAACGGCAACGGCAGGTCGGCGCGGGTTCCCACGCCGTGCATCAACGGGACGGTGCGCATATCCCGGTCGGCCCCTTCGTCGTACGGTCGCCATAGCCATGAGGTCGCTCGTCAGGTGTCCTGGGTCTCGGCTCGCCCGATCAGCCGAACGGGTTCGGTGCGTTGTCTGCACCACCGGTCGTCCCAGCCGGCGTCGTGGAATGATCCAACCCTGAGTGACACACCCCCGTCCGCGTCTTCGCGACATGCCGTACATCTCCACCCGTGAGCGCAAACGTCCGTCGATGGCCCTCCTCGGGTCCGTGATGTCCAGGAGGACCCGCATGTGCGACAGGCAGCCACCACGACCCGCACGGAGGGCCTCCCTGCGGCGCTGGGGACGTGACCTGGCTGCCGTGGTTCTGGCTGCGCTCGGAGTGCTCACCTCGGCCGTGGTCGCAGGACCCGCTTCGGCCCACGTCAGCGTCACCGCCGACGACTCCACCCGCGGCGCACCGGAGGCGCTCCTGACGTTCCGGGTGCTCAACGAGAACGAGGACGCGACGACCGTGAAGGTCGAGATCAAACTGCCCGTCAAGTTCCCGTTGGCGTCGGTGCGGCCCTCACCCGAGCCGGGCTGGATCGTCTCGACGACACGGGCCACGTTCACCCCGCCGATCACCACCGCCGACGGCGCCATCACCACCGGCGTCGGGACCATCACGTACACCGCCGCACCGGGCAACCCGGGCGTTCCGGTTGGCGGGTTCGTCGCCTTCCAGGTGCTCGTAGGACCGCTCCCGGCGGGCACCGAGTCGCTCGCGTTCCCCACCGTCCAGACGTACAGCGACGGAGTCGTGTCCCGGTGGATCACACCCACAGTCCCGGGAGCCGGCGAGCCCGACGACCCGGCACCTGTGCTGCGTCTAGGCGCCGGCGAGGGCGCCGGCGCCCTGTCTGCGGCGCAGGACGCTGGGCCGGGCTCCGTGACCGCCGCTGACCTGAGAGCCACCCGGATCATGGCCGTCATCGCGCTGGTGGTCGGTGGCGCCGGCGCCCTGTTCGGCGTCGGCGCCCTGGCGCAGGCCCGACGTGGCAACGTCACGTCCACGCCGTCGGCCTAACCCCTGCGCTGGCGTGACGCCCTAGCTGGCCGTCACGCGGGGTCTCATGTCGCGGGTCTCATGTCACGCCGCTGGTCGGCCGATGTTCTCACCGTGAGTCGATCCACCGTGCGCGGGCGCCGGCGCACCCCGGCCGATGTCGCCGCATGGTTGCACGGCGGCCCGTCGCTGCGCGAGATGCGGGAGACGTTCCCCAACGAGTGGGCCACGGTCGAGGCCCGGGTCGGTAGCCTCGTCCAGAGCGGGGACAGGGACGCCCTCCGGGCCTACCTCATGCAGGCCGCACAGACGCCCCGGCAGCGCATCGGGCACGCCAAGCCGCAGCGGGAGATCGTCGCCGAGGCCGTGCGGCAGCAGATGACCCTCGAAGCGATCAGGCAGGCCGCGCTCCGAGCAGAGACCGGAGCCACCGGCAGCACCGTGCTCCGCCTGGGCCTGGCCGGCGGCTGGATCATGCAGCGCCTGTTCTTCGAGAGCGGGCTACGACGCAAGGCTGTGTCCTGGACCGCCTTTCGGCTGCTGTGGCCGCTCCTGCCGCACCGACGCCGGCTCATGGCCCTTGTGCGACCACGCGGCGTCTACTGCTTCTACGCGCGACCCCTGATCACTGCACTGGCCCAACTCATCGACGGACGCCCGTGCTTGGAGATCGCCGCCGGCGACGGCACCCTCGCCAGGCTCCTCACTGACGCCGGCGTACACATCGTTGCCACCGACGACCACAGCTGGGAGGCCCACATCGACTACGGCGACACCATCGTCAAGGAGACGGCAGCCACGTCGCTGCGCACCCGCCGCCCCGTGGTCGTCCTGTGCTCCTACCCGCCACCGGGCAACACGTTCGAACGCCTCGTCTTCACCACACCGAGCGTCGAGACGTACATCGTGGTCACCAGCAGCGACGAAGCGAACGCCGGCGACTGGGACGCCTACCGCGACCAGACCCCGTTCGCCATGACCGAGGACCTCGCCCTGGGACGCCTGGTCCTCCCGCACCACGGCCGGGTCCTCGTCTTCCGAAGAAGGACCGAAAATCCTCTGTCGTGACGGTCCGACACCGCTCAGGGTGCCCAACGGGCGGGGCCTGCCGGGGCCACGGGTGGCCGCGGCGTCGAGGTGTCGAGCGCGCGGAGGAAGACGACGGGCGCCCGAGGGCCAACGACGACGAGATCCTCGAGGAGGCGGTGGGCGCCGGACGGGTGGACGGCCTTCTGGGCACCCTGACGCCGAGCGTTCCAGAACTCACGCGTGCGGGAGGAACTCGTGGTCCGCGTGGCCGGCGGGTTCGAGCTGGAAGGTGCAGTGGTCGACGTCGAAGTGGTCGGCCAGGCAGTCGGCGAGGGCGTCGAGGACCTTGGCGGCTCCGCCGTCGGCGAGGGCGTCGTCGGTGACGACGACGTGCACCGACAGCACGGGCAGCCCGGAGGTGATGGTCCAGGCGTGCAGGTCGTGGGCGTCGACGACGCCCGGGGTCTCGATGATGTGGCGACGTACCTCGGTGAGGTCGATGCTCTTGGGGGTGGCCTCGAGCAGGATGTCGACGGCCTCACGGAGCAGGGACCAGGTCCGGGGAAGGATCATCAGGGCGACGGCGACCGACGCCAGGACGTCGGTCCGCAGCCAGCCGGTGAGGGCGATGACGACCGCGGCGACGATGACGGCGACCGAGCCGAGCATGTCGCCGAGGACCTCGAGGTAGGCGCCGCGGATGTTGAGGCTGTCCTTGGCGCCGGCTCGCAGGACGAGCAGCCCGACGATGTTGGCGACAAGGCCGACCAGGGCGAAGACGAGCATCAGGCCGCCTTCGACGGCGGGCGGGTCGACCCAGCGTCGCCAGGCCTCCCAGAGGATGTAGAGCGCGACGGCGAACAGCAGGACGGCGTTGGCGACGGCCGCGAGGATCTCCAGCCGGTAGTAGCCGAAGGTGCGCTCGGGGGTCGCCGGGCGGGCGGCGAACGTGACCGCGAGGACGGCGAGCAGGATTCCGGCGACGTCGGTGAACATGTGCCCGGCGTCGGCGAGCAGGGCCAGGCTCCCGGTCACCGCCGACCCGATCAGCTCGGCGACCAGGACGGTGGTCGTCACCGCGAGGACGGCGAGCAGCCGGCCGCGGTTGGCGCCGCCGGCGCTGATGGTCGGTCCGTGGTTGTGGTCGTGCCCGCTCACCGTGCGGTCCTCTCGTCAGGGCCGGTCCGGCCCACTGGTTCGTCGCAGCCGCAGTCAGAGCTGCACCCAGATTTGCTGTTGCTGCGGCTGCTGCTGTTGCTGTTGCTGTCAGCGTCGGGTGTCGTCGTCATTGTTGCGGTGACGGCGGGGGTGCAGGTGCAGGCCTCGCCGCGCCAGGCCTCCCGGCCTTCGCGGACGGCGAGGCCGGCGACGACGAGGCCGACGACGGCGTCCGCCCACCACCAGCCGAGCGTCGCGTTCAGGACGAGGCCGACGAGCAGGACGGCGGACAGGTAGGTGCACAGCAGTGTCTGGGTGGAGTCGGCGACCACGGTTGCCGAGCCGAGCCGGCGGCCGGTGCGGCGCTGCGCCCACGACAGGAACGGCATGACCATCAGGGAGACCGCCGCGATCGCGATCCCGACCCGGGACGTGTCTGCGTCGCCGCCGAGCAGCGCCCGGACCGACTCGACCGACACGTACGTGGCCAGCGCGAAGAACGAGACGGCGATCAGCCGGAGCGCCTGCCGTTCCCGCGTCTCGGGCAGCGGGTGCCGGAACTGCCACAGGATGACCAGGCCCGAGGACATCTCGACGATCGAGTCCAGGCCGAACCCGACCAGGGCGATCGACGACGCCGCAGCGCCCGCGGTGATCGACGCCACCGCTTCGACGGCGTTGTACGCGACCGACGCCGCCGCCAGCTGCTGCGCCCGCCGCCCGAG
>JACRAB010000396.1 GCA_016213575.1 Actinomycetota bacterium | reverse complement strand
GCGCGTCGAGCGGTCCGGGCCGGAGTTCGTCCTCGTCCTGGACCTGCCGCTCGCCCGCCGCGAGGACCTCGAGCTCGGACGCCGCGGCGACGACCTGCTCGTCGGTGTCGGCTCCGCGCGGCGCGTCATCGCGCTGCCGAGTGCCCTGCGCCGGTGCCGCGTCGTCGGGGCCCACCTGCGCGACGGCCGGCTCCGCGTGCGGTTCGAGCCCGACCCCGTGCTGAGGAGGCCGCTGTGACGGCTGCTCCCGAGGGCGGTGCCGCAGGCGGTGCCGCAGGCGGAGCCGCGGGCGGTGCCGCGGGCGACGCCGGTCGCCGGCTCGTCGACGAGGCGCTGCGGCTCGTCGAGGCGCTGCGCGACGCGGACGGCGTCCGGGACCGCGCCGCGGACGCGGCGTCCGCGTTCCTCGGTGCGGGGGCCGACGCGCAGGGCGCGGCGCACACCGGCCCGGAGTGCCGGGCCTGCCCGGTCTGCCGGGTGATCACCGCCGTCCGGGCCCTGCGGCCGGAGGCCGTCGAGCACCTCGCGCTCGCCGCCGCCGAGCTCGCGAACGCCTGGCGCGAGGTGGTGGCCGGGGCGCAGGACGCGGCACCGCCGCCGCCGACGCCCCGGGAGGAACCGTGCGTCGAGCCGATCGTCGTCACCGACTAGGGTCCATGGCGATGCTTTGGCCGGGCACCACCGGCGGACCGAGGAGAGGGTGGCACCCGTGGACCTGACCATCGGAGTCGACGTCGGCGGGACGAAGATCGCCGCAGGCGTCGTGGACGCCGAGGGCCGGGTCCTGGAGAAGGTGCGGATCAGCACGCCCGGCGCCACGGCCGAGACCGTCGAGGCCGGGATCGTCGAGGCGGTCCGCCGGCTCACCGCCCGGCACACCGTGACCGCCGTCGGCCTCGCGATGGCCGGCTGGGTCGACGAGAAGCGCTCCGTCCTGCGGTTCGCGCCGAACCTGCCGATGGCCGACCGGCCGCTCAAGGCGACGATCGAGCCGCTCGTCGGCGTCCGGGTCGTCGTCGAGAACGACGCCAACGCGGCCGCGTGGGGCGAGTTCCGGTTCGGCGGCGGCCGCGGCGTCACCGACGTCGTCCTCATCACCGTGGGCACCGGCCTCGGCGGCGGGACCGTCCTCGACGGCCGGCTCCTGCGCGGCGCGTTCGGCGGCGCGGGGGAGTTCGGGCACGTCCGGATCGTCCCCGGCGGGCTGCCCTGCGGCTGCGGCAACCACGGCTGCTGGGAGCAGTACACCTCGGGCTCGGCGCTCGTCCGCGAGGCGCGGGCGCTCGCCGCCGCCGAGCCGGAGCGCGCGAAGGTGCTGCTCGACCTGGCCGGCGGGACGCCGGACGGCATCGACGGCCGGATGATCACCGAGGCCGCCGTCGACGGCGACCCGACCGCCCGCGCGCTGCTCGCCGAGACGGGCCGCTGGCTCGGCGAGGGCATCGCCGACATCGCGAACGTGCTCGACCCGGCCGTCGTCGTCATCGGCGGCGGCGTGAGCGAGGCGGGTGACTTCCTCCTCGGGCCCGCCCGTGCCGCGTACGCCACCGCGCTCGTCGGTGCTGCCCACCGCCCGCACCTGACGATCACGGCCGCCGAGCTCGGCAACGACGCCGGTCTCATCGGCGCCGCGGACCTGGCCCGCCAGCCGTGAGCGAGGACTACGCCGGCGGGCGCCCGGCCGACGGCACGGGACCGCGGGAGCGGGCGAGCGCCACCGGCGCCGCGCTCGGCGCCTTCTACGTGCAGCCGGCCACCCGGGCGGTCCCGGTCGCCGACCCGGTGGGGCCGTTCTCCGTCGGCGTCGACATCGGCGGCACGAAGGTCGCCGCCGGGGTCGTCGACATGAACGGCCAAGTGCTCGCCCGGGCGCGGCGGCTCACGCCGTCCCAGAGCCCGAAGGCCGTCGAGAGCACGATCACCGAGGTCGTCGAGGAGCTCCGCGAGACCTTCGAGGTCGTCGCCGTGGGCATCGGGGCCGCCGGGTTCGTCGACGCGGCCCGGTCGCGCGTCATGTTCGCCCCTCACCTCGCGTGGCGCAACGAGCCGCTCCGGGACGCCGTGACCGCCGCGGTCGGGCTGCCCGTCGTCGTCGAGAACGACGCCAACGCGGCGGCCTGGGCCGAGTGGCGCTTCGGCGCCGGCCAGGGCGAGGACCGCCTCGTCTGCGTGACCCTCGGGACCGGCATCGGGGGCGGCATCGTCCTCGACGGCGCCGTCCAGCGCGGCCGGTGGGGGATGGCCGGCGAGTTCGGCCACATGGTCGTCGTCCCCGACGGGCACCGCTGCGAGTGCGGCAACCGCGGGTGCCTCGAGCAGTACGCCTCCGGGAACGTCCTCGGCCGCGAGGCGCGCGAGATGGCCCGCGCCAAGTCGCCCGTGATCGTCCCGCTCGTCGAGCGCGTCGGCGGCGACATCGACGCCCTCGTCGGCCCGGTGGTCACCGAGGCCGCCCGGGACGGCGACCCGGTCGCGATCGAGCTCTTCGAGGAGGTCGGCCGCTGGCTCGGGATCGGCCTGGCGAACCTCGCGGCCGCCCTCGACCCCGGCATGTTCGTCATCGGCGGCGGCGTCTCGGACGCCGGCGAGCTCCTCCTGCGCCCGGCCCGGGAGTCGTTCCGGCGCACCCTGACCGGCCGCGGGTTCCGGCCCGAGCCCCGGATCGTCAAGGCGGCCCTCGGTCCCGAGGCCGGCCTCGTCGGCGCCGCCGACCTCGCGCGGGTCGGCTGACCGGGACGCACGTGGACGGCGGCGCGGGGGAGGGCACGGCCGGGGAGCGGCACGGCGGTCGCGGCCTGCGCGTCGTCTCGTGGAACATCCGCGACCTGCTCGGCGACCCGCTCGCCGTCCACCGGGTGCTGCGCGCGCTCGAGCCCGACGTCGCCTGCCTCCAGGAGGTCCCGCGCCGGCCCGGGTCACGCTGGCAGGCCTCGACCCTCGCCCGCGCCACCGGCCTGCTCTACGTCGCGGGCGGCCGCGACTCCGGCGGGACCGCCCTGCTCGTGTCGCTGCGCACCGAGGTGGGGCGCGCCCGGGCGGTGCGGCTGCCGGTCGGCGGCCGGACGTCCCGAACCCGCGGCGCCGTCGTCGCCGAGGTCGGTCTGCCGGGCACCGGCCGGGTCGCCGTCGCGTCGGTCCACCTGAGCCTGGACGCCGACGAGCGGCTGCGGCACTGCGCGTCCGGCGTCGACCTGCTCGGCCGCACCGGCCGCCCGCCCGTCGTCTGCGGCGACCTCAACGAGCGCCCCGACGGCCCGGCCTGGCGGGCCTGGGGCGACGACGTCCGCGACCCGGCGCCCGGTGCGCCCCCGACGTTCCCCGCCAAGGGGCCGCGCTCCCGGCTCGACGCCGTGCTGGTGGGGAGCGGGGTCGAGGTGCTCGGGTACGGGGACGGCGGGGCCGACCCGGTGGACGTGCGGGCCGCGAGCGACCACGTGCCGGTCGTCGCGGTGCTGGGGCTGCCGGTGCGGGGGTAGGGCCGCTCGTCTGCGGTCACGGCGAGCTCGGGTCGATGCTCGGGTCTCCTCGGTCGCGATCACGACGGATCCGACCCGACCATCGACCCGAGCTTCCAGGCAGCGGGAGCGCGGACAGACATTTGTGCGAGTTCGTGCCGTCCCCAGATCCGCGGATCGTCCCGTCGTCCACAGCGCAGGCGGTCCCTGCGGCGCAGGGTCGGTCCCGGACGGCAGGGTCGTCCCGTGATCCCCGAGACGGTCCAAGAGCTCCTGCAGAGGCAGCACGGCCTGGCCACACGCGCCCAGCTCCGCCGCTACGGTCTCAGCGAGTCCACGCTGGCATGGCGGCTGCGGACGCAGTGGAGCCTCGTGCTGCCCCGGGTGGTGTTCGCGGGGCGGGGCCCGTTGTCCGAGCGGCAACGGCTGGTCGCGGCACTGCTGTTCGCCGACGGCGACGCCGTCGTCACCTCGTTCGCCGCCGCGGCCTGGCACGGCGTGACGGCCGTCGCGCCCGGCGGCCCGATACACCTCCTCGTCCCGCCCTCCCGGGGGCTGGCCTCGACGGGGTTCGTCGTCGTGCGGAGGACGGTCCGCCCCGACGAGCGGCCGTTCCGGCGTGGTGCGCTGACCCTGGCGTCCCGGGCTCGTGCGGTGGCGGACGCAGCGCGCGACGCGGGCACGCCCAACCTCGCCCGCGCGCTGGTCATCGAGGCCGCCCAGCGTGGCATCGTCCGGCCGGCCGACCTACGGCACGAGCTCGAGGCAGGCCCTCGACAGGGCAGCCGGCTGCTGCGGAACGCCGTGCAGGACGCCGAGGCCGGCGCGTGGTCCGTCCCCGAGGCGGACCTCGGGCGGCTGTGCCGACGCAGCCGCCTCCTGCCGGAGATGTGGCTCAACCCCGACCTCGTCGCGGACGACGGCACCTGCCTGCCCCGTCCGGACGGCTGGTTCGACGACGTCGCGCTGGCCGTCCAGGTGCACTCACGGGAGCACCACGACGGCCCGGACTCCTGGGACGACACGGTCATGGCCGACGGGCTGCTCGGCGAGTACGGGGTGGCGGTGGTCCCGGTGACCCCGCGCCGGATCGCCAGGTCGCCGGACGTCGTGCTCCGGCGGATCGAGCGGTGCTACGAGATCGCGCGCCGACGCCCGCGGCGAGGGCCGCGAGGAGGAGCATCTTCGGCAGGGTCTGCCAGACGATGGCGGCGAGGAGCAGGAACAGCGGGCCGCCGATGACGCCGGCCCAGGCGAGCCGGGAGACGAGGTCGCCGCGGGGGAACGGGGGCGGCTCGGGCGGGACGTAGCCTTCGTCGTCCGCGACGACCTCGCGCGACGACGTGCCGGCGAACAGGTTGCCGGACGGGCCGCTCAGCGCGGCCTCGCGCACCGGCTCGTCGTCGGGGCCGGGCTCGGGGTCGGTGCCGACCGTTCCGTCGTCGCCGTCGGCGAGGTCCTCGGCGGCGGGCCAGCGGCCGACACCGCCGGCGGGCTCGTCGCGCAGGTGGGCGATGATCGCGGCGAACGCCGTGTCGACGTCGAGCTCGGGGCGGTCGTCGCGCTCTTCCTGGGGCACCTCGCCCCCGTCGCCCGCGTGGTCGCCGGTCACTGCGCGCGCCCGGGGCTCGACGCGAGGACGCGTTCGACGAAGGCGAGGGACGTCTTGACGATGAGGTCGGCGTCGTTGTCCAGGGTCGCCACGTGGTAGCTGTCGTGGAGCACGATCTCGGTCTTGTCGGTCGAGCCGGCCTTGGCCATGACGAGCTCGCCGCTCGCGGCCGGGACGATGTGGTCCTCGGCGGAGCGCAGGACGACGAGCGGCTGGGTGACCTTGGGCAGGTCCGCGGCGACGACCTGCCAGAGCCGGGTCAGCGAGTACGCGGCGTGCAGCGGCGAGCGGTCGTAGGCGAGCTCGACCGGGCCGGACTTCTTGATGTCGCTCGCCACGCCGGGGAAGGCCGGGACGACGTGCCGCAGCCACGGCAGCAGGTAGGTCATCCGCCAGTCGGTGCCCGCGACCGACGGGTTGACGACGACGACGCCCGCGACGTCGTCCCCGTGCTCCTCGGCCAGCCGCAGCGCCAGGCCGCCGCCCATCGACAGCCCCATGACGAACACCTGGTCGCAGGACGCCCGCAGCTCGGTGAACGCGGCGTCGACCGCGCCGTACCAGTCGGCCCAGGTCGTGGTGTTCATGTCCTGCCAGCGGGTGCCGTGCCCGGGCAGCAGCGGGAGCCGCACCGTGTACCCGGCGGCGGCGAGGGCGACGCCCCAGTCGCGCAGGCTCTGCGGCGTCCCGGTGAACCCGTGGCACAGCACGACGCCGACCCGCCCACCGTCGTGGTGGAAAGGCTCCGCGCCGGGCAGGACGCTCACGCCGGTCTCCTCGCATGGCAGGCACGCGCCGTGGGGGCGCGGCGCACGGCCATCGTGACACGCGCCCGCGGGCACGGTCGAGGGGGACCGGCCTCCCGGCGGGGATCCGTCCGGTCGCCGTGGTCGCGGCGATTCGACCCGGCGGACGGCAGCGCCGGGGGTGCACAGTCCGTAGAGTTCGCAGTGCGCCACCGTAGGAGCACGTCACGCTCCGGCGCCGATGACGTCGAGGAGGTGCGTGGTGTTCTACTGGGTGCTCAAGCGGATCATCCTGGGGCCGTTGCTGCACGCCTTCTTCCGCCCGTGGGTGAAGGGCGAGGAGCACGTCCCGGAGACCGGTGGGGCGATCCTCGCCAGCAACCACCTGTCGTTCTCGGACTCGATCTTCCTGCCGCTCGTCGTCAAGCGGAGGGTGACCTTCCTGGCGAAGGCGGACTACTTCACCGGGACCGGCATCAAGGGCCGGCTCACGGCCGGCTTCTTCCGCGGGGTCGGCCAGCTCCCCATCGACCGCTCCGGGGGCCAGGCCTCCGAAGCGGCCCTGCGCACCGGTCTCAAGGTGCTGCGCCGCGGCGAGCTCCTCGGGCTCTACCCCGAAGGCACCCGGTCGCCCGACGGCCGGCTCTACCGCGGCAAGACGGGCGTCGCGCGGCTCGCGCTCGAGGCCAAGGTGCCGGTGCTGCCGGTCGCGATGATCGACACCGACAAGGTGCAGCCCACCGGGCAGGTCATCCCCAACATCGGCCGGGTCGGCGTCGTCATCGGCGAGCCCCTCGACTTCTCCCGGTACGACGGCATGCAGGACGACCGGTTCGTGCTGCGGTCCATCACCGACGAGATCATGTACGAGCTCATGCGGCTGTCCGAGCGCGAGTACGTCGACGT
Source organism: Actinomycetota bacterium (assembly GCA_016213575.1). GTDB lineage: Bacteria > Actinomycetota > Actinomycetes > Actinomycetales > Kineosporiaceae > R-H-3. The sequence goes on along the minus strand of JACRAB010000396.1, from coordinate 20,851 downwards.
CTACGCCACGACGATGAAGGAGCGCATCGCGGCCGCGAAGAAGGCCAAGGTGCCCAGCGGGCCGAGCCTGCAGCCGGAGAAGGTCCCCGCGGAGGAGGCGACGCTCGTGCCGGCCGCCGACAGCACGGACGGCGCGGCCGGGCCCGCCGCCGACGGCCCGGACGACGCCCGACCCCCTGCGGCCGCCGCCGGCTGAGTACTGCTGCTCTGCCGCCACCCGCGGGCGCGTCGGGCAGGATCACCCCGGGACCTCCCCGACCGCGCCGCCGCCGGTGCCCGCCGGCACGACCGGTGCCACCGGCACGGCCGGCGCCCCGGACGCCGAGCGGCTCGCCGACGACCGGCTCTGGCGGGCGGTCGGCATCTTCCGGGTCGCCTCCCTCGCGTACGCCACCGTCCTGCACGCCCGCGTCGACGAGGAGTACCGGCACGGCCGGGGCGGCTGGGCGGTGCTCGGCGTCCTCACCCTGTGGACCGTCTACCTCGTCGTCCGCCGGGACCGCCGGCCCTGGGCGCTCGCCACGGACCTCGCGCTCGTCTGCGTCGCCGTCCTGGCGACCCGCGTCCTCGACGACCCCGAGCGGGTCGCTGCCGGGGCCCAGACGCTGCCCTCGATCTACGCGGCGACCCCGGTGCTCGCGTTCGCCGTGTGGAAGGGCTGGCGGGCCGGCCTGGCCGCGGCGGTCCTCGTCTGCGTCGTCGACGTCGTCGAGGTCGGCGGCCGGATCTCCCCGCCGAAGGTCAACAACATCGTGCTGCTCCTGCTCGCCGGCGCCATCGTCGGGTACGCGGTCGAGCTGTTCCGGGCCGGACGGCGCGACCTGGCCCGGGCGGTCGCCGTCGAGGCCGCGACCCGGGAGCGGGAGCGGCTCGCGGCCGACATCCACGACTCGGTGCTCCAGGTGCTCGCCTACGTGCGCAAGCGCGGCAACGAGGTCGGGGGAGAGGCCGCGGAGATCGGCCGGCTCGCCGGTGAGCAGGAGGTCCGGCTGCGGGCGCTCGTCGCGACCGGCGAGGTCGCGAGCGCGGCCGGCGGCGAGCAGGACGTCCGCGCCGTCCTCGGCGGCCTCGCGACCGGCCGGGTCACGGTCACCGGTCCCGCGCAGCCCGTCATGGTCCCCGAGCGGGCCGTCAAGGCCGTCAACGGCGCCGTCCGGGCCGCCCTCGACAACGTCGAGCGGCACGCCGGGCCGGGCGCCAACGCGTGGGTCCTCGTCGAGGACGAGGACGACGTCCTCACCGTGAGCGTGCGTGACGACGGCGCCGGGATGGACCCCGGGCGGCTCGAGGACGCCGAGCGCGAGGGCCGGCTCGGCGTCGCGGCGTCGATCCGCGGCAGGATCGAGGACGTCGGGGGCCGCGTGGTCGTCGTCAGCGCCCCCGGGCAGGGCACCGAGGTCGAGATCCGGGTCCCGAAGCGGCCGGGCGGTCAGGGAGGCAGGTCGTGAGCATGGAGCAGGTCGCGGGCACGGAGCAGCAGGGCGGGGACGGCGGCACGCAGCCGCTGCGGGTCATGGTCGTCGACGACCACCCGATGTGGCGCGAGGGCGTCGCCCGGGACCTCACCGAGGCAGGGCTGACCGTCGTCGCGACCGCCGGCGACGGCGCCGAGGCGCTGCGCCGGCTGCCCGCGGCCCGGCCCGACGTCGTCGTCCTCGACCTGCAGATGCCGACGCTCGACGGCGTCGAGACGACCCGGCGCGTCGTCGCCGGGCACCCGGGCGTGCGGGTCCTCGTGCTCACCGCGAGCGGCGAGCAGGCCGACGTCCTCGAGGCGGTCAAGGCCGGCGCGACCGGCTACCTCGTGAAGTCGGCGTCGTCCGCCGAGCTGCTCGACGCCGTCCGCCGGACGGCGCAGGGCGAGGCGGTCTTCACCGCGGGCCTCGCCGGGCTCCTCCTCGGGGAGTTCCGCCGGATGGCGAGCGCGGCCCCGGCGGACGAGCCCGAGGGGATGACGCCGCGCCTCACCGACCGGGAGACCGAGATCCTCCGGTTCGTCGCCAAGGGGCTGTCGAGCCGGCAGATCGCCGACCGGCTCGTCATCTCGCACCGCACGGTGCAGAACCACACCCAGAACGTCCTCACGAAGCTCCAGCTCCACAACCGGGTCGAGCTGACCCGGTACGCGATCGAGCAGGGGCTCGACGAGTCGTGACGGACCAGTCGTGACGGACGAACAGTGACGGATCGTGGTCGCGGGCGTCCGGACGGCGGACGGCGCCGAAACGCCGTCGACACGTCACCTACGCTGGGTTCGTGACCTCGACCGTTCCCGTCTCCGCCCCCGACACGCCGGAGGCCGCGCTGCTCGCCGGCCTCGACGAGTGGCGCGACCTGCCGGCGGCCCAGCAGCCGGGCTGGCCCGACACCGACGCCCTCGCGGCCGTCACCGCCGAGCTCGCCTCCTACCCGCCGCTCGTCTTCGCCGGTGAGTGCGACGACCTCAAGACCCGGCTGGCCGCCGCGGCCCGCGGCGAGGCGTTCCTGCTCCAGGGCGGCGACTGCGCCGAGACGTTCGCCGACGCGACCGCGGACCGGATCCGGAACAAGGTCAAGACCCTGCTCCAGATGGCCGTCGTCCTCACGTACGGCGCGAGCATGCCGGTCATCAAGCTCGGCCGGATGGCCGGCCAGTACTCCAAGCCGCGCAGCAAGCCGATGGAGGTGCGCGACGGCGTCGAGCTGCACGCCTACCGCGGCGACGCGATCAACGGGTTCGACTTCACGCCCGAGGCGCGGATGCCCGACCCGCAGCGGCTGCTCCGGGCGTACCACACGAGCAGCGCGACGCTGAACCTCATCAGGGCCTTCACCAAGGGCGGCTTCGCCGACCTGCGGCACGTCCACGAGTGGAACCGCGGCTTCGTCGCGACCGCCGCGAACGCCCGGTACGAGGCGCTCGCGCGCGACATCGACCGTGCGATGCGGTTCATGGCGGCCTGCGGCGGCGACTTCGACGCGCTGCGGACCGTCGACTTCTACTCCAGCCACGAGGCGCTGCTCCTCGACTACGAGCGGCCGCTCACCCGGATCGACTCCCGGACCGGCTCGCCGTACAACGTCTCGGCGCACTTCGTGTGGATCGGCGAGCGCACCCGCCAGCTCGACGGCGCGCACGTCGACCTCATGAGCCGGGTCCGGAACCCGATCGGGGTCAAGCTCGGCCCGACGACGGCCCCGGAGGACGCGCTCGCGCTCGTCGAGAAGCTCAACCCCGACAACGAGCCGGGCCGGCTGACCTTCGTGAGCCGGATGGGCGCGGGCAAGGTCCGGACCCACCTGCCGGCCCTCGTCGAGGCCGTCTCCCGCTCCGGCGCCGACGTGCTGTGGGTCTGCGACCCCATGCACGGCAACACGTTCGAGTCCTCGTCGGGGTACAAGACGCGGCGCTTCGACGACGTCATGGACGAGGTCAAGGGCTTCTTCGAGGTGCACGCGACGCTCGGCACCGTTCCCGGCGGGCTGCACATGGAGCTCACCGGCGACGACGTCACCGAGTGCCTCGGCGGCGCCGAGCACATCGACGAGGCCGACCTCGCGACCCGGTACGAGACGCTCTGCGACCCGCGCCTGAACCACCAGCAGTCGCTCGAGATCGCCTTCCTCGTGGCGGAGATGCTCGGCAACCGCTGACCGCGGGCACCACGAGAACAGATCCGGAGCACGGGCGGGCCGACACGCGTCGGCCCGCCCGTCGTCCGTCGGCCCGGCCCGCGTAGCCTCGCCCTCGACGTCCGACGCCGCCCGCCGGCGCCGACCCGAAGGAGCGCCATGCCGTCGTCCCCGATCGTCGCCGACCTGCGGTCGGACACCTTGACGAAGCCGACGCCCGGCATGCGCGAGGCGATGGCGACGGCCGAGGTCGGGGACGACGTCTACGGCGAGGACCCGACGGTCAACGCCCTCGAGCAGCACGTGGCGGCCTTGCTCGGTCACGAGGCCGGCCTGTTCACGCCGACCGGGTCGCTCGCGAACATGCTCGGTGTCCGGCTGCTCGTCGAGCCGGGGCAGGAGCTCGTCTGCGACACCCTCGCGCACGTCGTCCGGGCCGAGCTCGGCGGGCACGGCGCGCTCGGCGGGATCACGACCCGGACCGTGCCGTCGCCGCGCGGCCGGATGGACGCCGAGGCGCTGCTCGCGACCGCCGCCCCGGACGCCGGCCCGTACCTCGTCTCGACGACGGCGATCGCCGTCGAGAACACCCACAACTTCGGCGGCGGCACCGTCCAGCCCGTCGAGCAGCTGCGCCGGTTGCGCGAGGGCGCGACGGCGCTCGGCATCGCCGTCCACCTCGACGGTGCCCGGCTCTGGAACGCGCACGTCGCGACCGGGGTGCCGCTCGCCGAGTACGGCGCGCTGTCCGACACCGTCTCGGTGTGCCTGTCCAAGGGGCTCGGTGCACCGGTCGGGTCGGTCCTCGTGAGCAGCGCGGAGCGGATCGCCCGCGCCCGGATCCTCCGCAAGCGCTACGGCGCGGGGATGCGCCAGGTCGGCATCCTCGCGGCGGCCGGCCGCTACGCCCTCGACCACCAGCTGACCCGGCTCGTCGAGGACCACGCGCACGCCCGGTCGATCGCCGAGGCCGTCGCGGAGGTGCTGCCGTCGGCGGTCGACCCGGCGGACGTCGAGACGAACATCGTCGTCCTCGACCTCACCGCGTCCGGCCGGGCGGCGGCGGACGTCGCGGCCGCGGCGCGCGAGCACGGCGTCCTCGTGTCGGCGCTCGGGCCCCGGATGGTGCGGGCCGTCACCCACCTCGACCTCGACGACGAGGCGGCCGCGGCCGCGGCCCGGGTGCTCGCGAAGGTGCTGTCGTCCTGAGGGTCGCGGCGATGCGGGGCGGGGTCGGGGACGTGCCGGGGCGGTGTCGGGGCACGGCTCCGCAGGTGGGAGGATGTGCCCCGTGACGGACGCCTCCGAGCAGCCGCCCCGGGCCCTGCCGCCCGGTCAGCGCCTCGCGAAGGACTTCCCCGTCCTCCATTACGGGCCGGTCCCGCGCTTCAGGCCGGACTCCTGGCGCCTCGTCGTCAACGGCGCCACGGCGGACGGCGCCGAGCACCAGATCGACATCGAGACCTTCTCCGCGCTGCCCCGGACGGCGGTCAGCGCCGACATGCACTGCGTGACCCGCTGGACCGTGCTCGACAACGACTGGGAGGGCGTCGGCGCCCGCGACCTCATGGCCGCCTACCCGCCCGCGGACGACGTCACGCACGTCATGGCCTGGGCGGAGTACGGCTACTCGGCGAACATGCGCCTCGACGACTTCGCGTCCCCGCGCAGCGTCCTCGCGACGCACCGCGGCGGCGAGCCGCTGACCCCCGAGCACGGGTACCCGCTGCGGCTCGTCGTGCCGCACCTGTACGCGTGGAAGGGCCCGAAGTGGCTGCGCGGCATCGAGTACCTCACGGCCGAGCGCCGCGGGTTCTGGGAGGAGCGCGGGTACCACACGCTCGGGGACCCGTGGCGCGAGGAGCGGTACTCCTACCAGGAGTGACCCGTCGGCCGGCCGGAGCGGACCACCCGCGGCGGGCATGAACCGGGCGGGACCGGGTACCGGTACACCATGACCATCGAGCTGCCTCCCGCGGACCTCACCCTGTGCAGCGCGTGCGGGGAGACCCTCGTCGACATGGGCCTGCGCCCGTCCCCGACGGGCGGGCAGGACTGGGTCTTCATGTGCTCCGGCTGCCGCCGGGACGTCGTCCACCAGCACGTGCCGGCGGTCTGACGGGTCGGTCGGAGCGGCTGCGGGGCAGTCAGCCGAGGTGCGCCTCGAGGTGCGCCGCGAGCGCGTCCTCGAACGCCGGCCAGCGGTCGGCGAGCGCGAACCGCACGTGGAGCAGCACGTCCGCCGGTGAGTGCGCGTCGTCGTAGGGGTTGGCCGGCGCGACGGCCCAGGCGAGCAGCTCGGTGACGGCGATGCCGGCCTGCAGCCGGTGCCAGAGCGGGTCCTCCTCCTGGAACGGGGCGCCGGGGCGGCCACGCCCCGGCCCGGCGTCCCGGCGCAGCTCCCCGGGGCTGTAGGCCTCCCAGAGCGCGGCGACCGTGCCGGCGACCCGCTGCTGGGCGGCGATCGACTCCGAGCGGATCGTCTCGTCGGGCTCGGCGACCTCGTCGGGCGAGCGCACGGCCGCGGCCTGGGCGGCCTCGAACGCGGCCGGCCGGGCCTCGACGGCGAGCCGGCGCAGGATCCGCGCCTCGGCGACGGCCTGCGCGAGCCCGGGGCCGTGCTCGTCGTCCTCGGCGAGCCCGGTGAAGTGCAGTGCCGCCCGGACGGCGTCCTGGAGCGTCGCGAGGAGCAGGTCGGCGACGGGGCCGGTCGGTTCCGCCGCGGTCTGGCGGCCGATCTCGTCGAGCGCGGCCTCGACGGCGTCGGGCAGGCCGGGGACCCGCTCGTCGGCGTCCAGCGGCTCGACGGCCGCGAGCAGGTGCGTGCCCTGCCACCAGGCGGCGTCGAGCGCGACGCCGGTCCGGCGCCGGACGACGTCGTGCGCGAGCATCTCGGCGCCGCCCTCGAGCGGCAGGGCCCCCGAGAGCAGCTCGGCGAGGTCGTCGCCGAGCGCGTCGGGGCGCTCGCCGTAGCGGACGTGCGGCTCGGCCGGGTCGTGGGTGACGAGCAGCCGGCCGTCGACGGCGTACGAGAGCCGGCTCGAGTGCACGCCGCGGAAGAGCGAGACGACCTCGGCGCCCCGGGAGAGCGCGGCGAGGACCTCGGGCCGGGACCCCTCGAACCCGTTGACCTCGAGGAGGACGACGGCAGGGACGGTGTCCGGCGCAGCGCCGGGCACGGCGTCCGCTGCGCCGTCGGGCACGACGACCGAGAGCAGCACGGGCGCGGCGTCGTCCGCGTCCCAGAACCGGCCGAGGTCCCGGTCCCACGCGACGAGCGCGGCGGGGTCGGCGCCGATCCGGACCGCGACGTCGGCGAGCCGCTCGAAGTCCTCGACGGCGACCGGGGCGACGGGCCCGGGCGCGCGGGCCGGGCCGGCGTCCGGCCGGGCATCCCGGAGCGGGTCCGGGTACGCCCGGACGACGGTCACGCAGAACCAGTCGCCGATCCCGGCCCCGCCGAGGGCGGCCGGGCGCAGCAGGACGGGGTCACCCTGGCCCTGGGTCACGGCCAGGTCAGAAGATGAAGATCGTCACGACGGTGCCCCGCGCGACGGGAGTTCCCGGGGCCGGGTTCTGGTTGCCGACGCGGTCGAAGAACTTGTTCGGTTGCTCGACGACGTTCACCTGCAGTCCCGCCTCCTGCAGCTTCTCCCGGGCCTTGTCGACGTCCCTGCCGCGGACGTCCGGCACCTCCACCGTCTGTTCCGGGTCCGGACCGTTCGACAGGAAGATCGTCACGGTCGCCCCCGGCGCGGCCTTCGTGCTCCCGCCCGGTTCCTGGGCCACGACCTGGCCCTGGGGCACCGACGCGTCGAAGCGGGGCTCGCCGACCTCGACGGCGAACCCGGCCGTCTGCAGGGTGTTGCGGGCGGTGTTCTCGTCCTGGCGCAGGACGTCGGGGACGGCGACGAGCTCCTTGCCCTTGCTGATGACGAGGTCGACCTTCGTGCCCTTGGCGCGCTTGGCGTCCGCCGCCGGGGTCTGGCTCATGACGAGGCCCGCGTCGACGTCGTTGCTGAACTTCTCGCTCACCTTGCCGAGCGCGAAGCCCTCGCCCTGGAGGTCCTGCTCGGCCTGGTCCTTCGACTTGCCCGTGACGTCCGGGACGTCGAACAGCTCCGGGCCCTTCGAGACGGTGAGCGTCACGGTGCTGTTCTTGCGGACCGCCGCCCCGGCCTCGGGCCGGCTCTCGATGACGATGCCCTTCTTGACGTCGTCGCTGAACGCCGTGACGACCTTGACCGCGAGCGGGATGTCGGTGAGCTGCTTCGTCGCCTCGGCCTGCGTGAGCGTCGTCGTGCTCGGGACGACGACCTGGGCACCCGGTCCGGCGATGAACCAGTAGGAGCCGATGACGAGGACCACGGCGGTGACGACCACGAGGGCCATGACGACGAGGCCGCGCCGCCGGCGGGCCTCGGCGAGCCGGGCGAGGGCCGCGTCGTCGACGGGCGGGCCGATCTCGTCCTCGTTGACGGGCAGGCCGGCGACGAGCCGCGACCTGCGGCTGCGCGGCGGGGGCTGCATGCCCGTGGGGGAGTGCCCGTTGCCGAGCGCGTCGTGCCCGGGCGCACCGCCCGCGCCGTTGCCCAGCGCGGACGCCGCGAGCCCGGGGAGCGCCCGCGTGCGGTTCTCGACGGCCTGGTCGACGGCCTGGGTCGCGGCGAGCCCGTCGAACGGGTCGTTCACCGCCGGGGCGACGGCGCCCGGGGCGTACGGCACGTCGGCCCGCGCGTCCATGAGCTCGGCGGGGATCCGGCGGCGTGCGGTGCGCAGCATGGTGAGGAGGGCGGCGGCGTCCGCGGGGCGCTCGTCGGGGGTCCGCGCGGTGGCGGCCAGGACGACCTCGTCGAGCGCCTCGGGGACGTTCGGGGCGATGTCGGACGGCGTGGGGACGTCCTCGTGGACGTGCCGGTAGGCGACCTGGGCGGGGAGCTCGCCGACGAACGGCTGCCGCCCGGTGAGCACCTCGAAGAGCACGATGCCCGCGGAGTAGACGTCGCTGCGGGCGTCCGCGGTGCCCTCGGTGACGAGCTCGGGGGCGAGGTAGGCGACGGTGCCGAGGAGCACACCGGTCGTCGCGTTCGTCGAGGCCGCCGCCCGGGCGAGGCCGAAGTCGGCGACCTTGACCCGGCCGTCGTCGGTGAGGATGACGTTCTCGGGCTTGACGTCGCGGTGCACGATCCCGGCCCGGTGCGCCGCGGCGAGCGCGTCGAGCACCGGGTCCATGACCCGCAGCGCCTCCTTGGGCGTCAGCGCGCCGCGCTCGACGAGCACCTGGCGCAGCGTCCGGCCGGGCAGGTACTCCATCGTCAGGTAGTGCAGGTCGCCGTCCTGGCCCTGGTCGAAGACCCCGACGACGTTCGGGTGCGACAACCGGGCGGCCGCCCGGGCCTCCCGGTCGAAGCGGGCGGCGAAGGCGGCGTCGCCCGCGAGGTGCGAGTGGAGCACCTTGAGGGCCACCGCGCGGTCGAGCCGGCGGTCGAGGGCGTGGTAGACGGTGGCCATCCCGCCCCGGGCGACGAGCTCGAGAACGAGATAGCGGTCGTCCAGCAGCCGCCCGACGAGCGGGTCCTGGAGGGTCGCGTCCACGTGGGGAGTCTACGTATGCCGGGGGGTGCTGTCGGCAAACCCCCGGTAAGGAGCGTCCGCGGCGCCGCCGGGGCGTGCACGGACGGTGTCCGTCGGCGTGGCGAGGGTCACCGGAAGCGGGCCTCGAGCCGTTGGACGTTGGCGACGTACCGCCGGGTGTCGGGGAACATGCCGTTCTTCCGGACCGAGCCGAGGCCCTGGTAGTAGCCGGCGATCGCCGTCCGCTCGTCGGGGGCCGAGCGCAGCAGGGCGGCGATGATCGCCACCCCGGCGGTGACGTTGTCCTCGGGGTCGAGCAGGTCGAGCCGGCGGCCGACGAGGCGGGAGGCCCACACGCCGGACGACGGGATGACCTGCATGCAGCCGATGGCGTTCGCCGGCGACACCGCCCGCTGGTTGAAGCCGGACTCCTGGTAGGCGATCGCCATCGCGAGGGCCGGGTCCACCTTGTACTTCTTCGCGGTGCGGGCGACGAGCGCCTTCATCTGCTCACGGGTGGGGACCTTGCGCTTGGCGAGGATCGCCCGGTTCGCGGCGGCGGCACGGGCGACGGCGTCGGGGTAGGTGCGGCCGGCGAAGGTGTTCGGGTAGCCGGCCCCGGGCACGAGGATCTTCTGCCCCGGGTGGATCACCGACCGGGTCGTCAGGTGGTTGAGGGCGAGGATCTGCGCGAGCGTGACCTTCTCCCGCGCGGCGATCCCGGAGAGGGTGTCGCCGGAGCGGACGACGACGACGTGCGTCGGCGCCGCGGAGCGCCTCGGCTTCGGGGCCGCCTTGACGCCGGGGAGCACCAGCTTCTGACCAGGCCGGATGAGCGTCGACGTGAGGTGGTTGGCCTTCATGATCGCCGCGACGGTGATCCGGTACCGGTGACCGATCTCGCTCAGGGTGTCGCCGGCGCGGACGACGTGGACGACCGGCTTGGCACCGGACCGCTTGGTCTTCCTCGCGGTGGACGGCGAGGGGGCCTTCACGCCCGGGAGCACGAGCCGCTGGCCGGGGTGGATGAGGTCGCTCGCCCGGATCCCGTTGGCCCGGGTCAGGGCGGCGAGGCTGATCCCGGCGCGGTGCGCGATCTCGCTCAGGGTGTCGCCGGACCGCACGACGTACGTGACGTCCTTGGTCTTCGCGGCCTTCTTGGCGACGACGGCGGACCGTGCGTGCGCCGTCGTCACGGCGGTGAGCGCGCTGTGCGACCCGGCCTGCGGGACGCTGCCGGCCCGTTCGGTGCCCGTCGCCGCGGGCGGCGCGACCGGCGCCGAGGTGGGCGGGGTGGTGACCGCCGCGGCCCCGGTGGCGCTGCCGCCGACGACGGCTGCCGCGAGGAACGGGATGCCGGCGGTCCGCAGCGCGGAGCCGCCGGTGGCCGAGACGACCGGCGGGACGACCGGCGGGACGGCGGCCCGCGGCTGCGGGGGCACGGCGAGGGTCGCGGGGGTCACGGGGGTCGCCGGAGCCGCAGGGGTCGCGGAGGGCGCGCCGGCGGCCCGGCGGGGCGTCGCGGGGCGCTTCCCTGCACCCTGGCGGCGTCGTCTGCTGCTCATGGTCAGCGGCTCCTGTCACGTCCTGTGACTGTTGTGGTCGCTGGGACGGGTGGGACGCTAGCGGAACCACGTTCCGTGATCACGGAAGCGCGCCGACGGGTGTTGACATGATCTGCGCCCGGATCCTGGGCCCCGGGCTCCGGTCGGGCCGTGCGCCACGGGACCGCCCGGGCGTGGCAGGCTTGACCCCGTGACCGAGACGGCCTCTCCGACCGAGCCCGACCCCGCGGACCACGGCCTCGACGCGCTCGTCGACGCCTGGCTGCCCCTTCCGGACGTCGCCGAGCAGCTCGGCATCGACGTCGGCAAGGTCCGCCGCCTCCTGCAGGACGGCGCGCTGCTCGCCGTCCGCCGGGGCGAGCGCCGGATCCTGTCCGTCCCCGAGCTGCTCCTCATCGAGGTTGACGGCCGGATGCAGCCGCTGCCCGAGCTCAAGGGCACGATCAGCGTCCTCGCCGACGCCGGCTACGACGCCGCCGAGTCGCTGCGCTGGCTCTTCACCCCGGACGAGTCGCTGAGCTGGCTCGTCACCTCGGGCGGGTCGCTGCCCGGCACGCCGGTCGAGGCGCTGCGCGCCGGCCACAAGACCGAGATCCGCCGCCGCGCGCAGGCCCTCGCCTTCTGAGCGGCGTCAGGGGACGGCGACCCACTTGGCGGCGTCCTTGCGGGCCGCGCGGGCGCGGCGCAGGCCGGGGATCGCGACCTTGAGCCGGTCCGGCATCGGGACCGACACCCGCTGGGTGAGCACCTGGTAGTGCGCGGCCTCGACGGCGCCGAGGATGCCGCCGTACAGGGTGAACGCCGTCCGGACGCAGTCGCGGCTCGTCGGGTGCAGCATGTCGATCCCGGGCTCCGCGAAGGCGTAGAGCCGCCGGGTGCGCTCGATCTCGAACTTGAGGAGCTCGCGGACCGGCGGGGTGACGACGCCGCGGGCGAGCATCTGCCGGGTGACCCCGAAGACGTCGAGGTCCTCCATGGGCAGGTAGACCCGGCCGCGCCCGAGGTCCTCACCGCCGTCCCGGATGAAGTTCGACATCTGGACGGCCTCGCCGCGCGCCCGGGCCCGGGCGCCCGCCTCGGGCGCGACCGGTTCGAGCACCGGCAGCATCTGCAGCCCGATGACCGCGGCCGAGCCGTACATGTAGTGCTCGAGGTCGGCGTAGGTCCTGTACTCGGTGACCGTGATGTCCATCCGCATGGACTCGAGGAACGCCTCGACGTGCGCGCGGGGGATCTGCCAGCGGCGCATCGTGTGGAGCATCGCCGCGCCGACCGGGTTCGTCGTCGAGCCCTGGGCGAGGGCGTCGAGGAAGACCGCGCCCCAGTCGAGCAGCGCCTGCGGGTCCGGGTCGGTGAGGGAGTCGACGAACTCGTCGGCGTAGCGGGCGAACCCGTAGAGCGCCCAGACGTACGGGCGCTTCTCCGGGGGGAGGAGCAGGGTCGCCAGGTAGTACGTCTTGCCGTGCTCGGCGTGCAGCCGGCGGCACTGCTCGAAGGCGGAGCGGAGCTCGGGATCGGTGATCCCGGCGGCATCGAGGCAACGGGCGCTGCTGCGGTTCACGCGGGGCATCCTGCCCGACTCCGGGGGGATCCCCGCAACCCGCAGGTCGGCGGGGGTCTCGTCGGTCAGCGCCACGCGCGCGACCGGTAGCTCTTGTCGGGGCCGAGGACCCGCTCGGCGGCGAGCCGGCCGGAGACGAGGACCATGGGGACGCCGACCCCGGGCTGGGTGCCGGAGCCGGTGAAGACGACGTTCTCGCCCCAGAGGTTGCCGGGCCGGAACGGCCCGGTCTGCCGGAACGAGTGCGCCGCCGCGAACGGCGCGCCGCGCTCCATCCCGCGCGCCTGCCAGTCCAGCGGCGTCGTCACGTGCTCGACCTCGATGGCGTCGCCGAAGCCGCTGTAGCCGCGGGCCTCGAGCGTCTTGACGACGTGCTCGCGGTAGTGCGGGGCGAGCGTCGTCCAGTCCAGCGGCGCGTCGAGGTTCGGCGTCGGGAAGAGCACGTAGTAGATCTGCTTGCCGTCCGGGGCGAGCGAGGGGTCCGACCGGGTCGGGTTCGTCACGAGCACCGACGGGTCGCTCATGAGCCGCCCCGACAGGAGCTCGTCGAAGATCTCCCGCCACGCCGTCCCGAAGTGGATGTTGTGGTGGGCGATGTCCGGGTAGCTCGCCGAGGACCCGGCGAGGAGCAGGTAGCAGGACGGCGAGTACGTGAGGCTCTTCGCCCGCCAGTGGTCCTTGCCGAGCAGGTCCCGGTAGGCGACGGGCAGGTCCGGGTTGAGGACGACGACGTCGCACGCGATCCGCTCGCCGTCCGCCGTGACGACCGCGCTCGCCCGGCCGCCGGAGTGCTCGACCTTCGTCACGGTCGTCGAGTAGCGGATCTCGACGCCGTGCTTCTCCGCGGCTGCGGCCATCGCCTGCGGGACGGCGTGCATGCCGCCCTTGGGGAAGAAGACGCCGGCGACGGAGTCCATGTACGCGATGACCGCGTAGATCGCGAGGGCGTCGTACGGCGACAGCCCGGCGTACATCGCCTGGAACGAGTAGATCCGTTGCGTGCGAGGGTCTTTCAGGTACTCCTCGACCTTCGGCGCGAGCTTGCGGAAGCCGCCGATCGCGACGAGCTTGGCGAGGTTCACCGAGAGCAGGTCGAGCGGCGAGTCGATGTTGCGGTCGATGAAGTCCCGCATCTCGTAGTCGTAGAGCTTGGAGACGAAGTCGACGTACTTGCGGAAGCCGGCGGCCTCGCCGGCACCGATGACCGTCTCGATCTCGGCGGCCATCGCGTCGACGTCGGAGTGGACGTCGAGGCGCGAGCCGTCGGCGTACGTCGCGCGGTAGAGCGGCGCGACCGGCTCCAGCTCGAGCCAGTCCTCCATCCGCTCGCCGAGCGCGTCGAAGCAGTCGGCGATGAGGTCGGGCATCGTCAGCACCGTGGGGCCCGGGTCGAACCGGTACTGCCCGTCGGCGGTGTCGGACACGACGACGCCGGCCCGCCCGCCGGGGACGTCCTCGCGCTCGAGCAGGGTGACGCGTCGGCCGGCACCGGCCAGCCGCATGGCCGTCGACAGGCCGGCCAGACCGGCGCCGACGACGACGACATGGTCCGTGGGGCCGGTGACGGTGCGGGTGCGGCCGGGCAGCCAGCCGGCGGCGCGACGGCCGCGCTGCGACAGGGTGGCCATCAGAAGGTCCGCGCGGTCGCGGCGACGACGAGACCCTCGAGGACCTCGCGGGCGTGCGGGTCGACGTCCGCCGAGGCGAGCGAGGCACGGCACTGCGCGACGAGGTCCTCGACGAGCTTCTCGGTCGCCTCCAGGGCGCCGGTCGAGACGATGACCTCGCGCAGCGCCTCGACGCCGTGGGCGTCGAGGCCCGGGTCGCCGAGCAGCGAGCGGACGAGGCCGGCCTGCGCGGGGGACGCCGTCTCGAGCGCCTTCGCGACGAGCACGGTCCGCTTGCCCTCGCGCAGGTCGTCGCCCGCGGGCTTGCCGGTCTGCTCCGGGTCGCCGAAGACGCCGAGGACGTCGTCGCGCAGCTGGAAGGCCTCGCCGAGCGGGAGTCCGTAGGCCGAGTACGCCGCGAGCAGCTCGGGGGAGGCACCCGCGAGCGCGCCGCCGATGAGCAGCGGCTGCTCGATCGTGTACTTGGCGCTCTTGAACCGGATGACGCGGCGGGCGCGGGTCACGGCGTCCGGCCGGGCGTCGTCCGGGTGCTCGGCGGCGTGCGCCGCCTGCTGGCCGGCGATCGCCTGCTCGAGCATGTCGAGGTACTGGCCGCCCATGAGCTCGGTCCGCATCCGGTCGAAGACCGCCCGCCCGCGCAGCATCGCCGTCGCGTCGAGACCGGCCGCCTGGAAGAGCTCGTCGCTCCACACGAGGCACAGGTCCCCGGCGAGGACGGCGCCCGCGAGGCCGAAGCGCTCGCCGTCGCCGGTCCAGCCGGAGCCGCGGTGCAGCGTCGCGAAGCGGCGGTGGACGGCGGGCATGCCGCGCCGGGTGTCGGAGTCGTCCATGACGTCGTCGTGGATGAGCGCCGCCGCCTGGAAGAACTCCAGCGCCGCGGCAGCGGTGACGACCTGCTCGCAGTCGGCGCCGCCGGCGCCGCGCCAACCCCAGTAGCAGAAGGCCGGGCGCAGCCGCTTGCCCCCGCGCATGAGCTCGGCGACGGCGTCGACCATCGGCGCGCACTCGGGGCTCACGCCGTCGAGGACGTCCGACTGCCGCGCGAGGAACGTGTCGATGACCTTGTGCACCCGGACACGCAGGTCCTCGACGTCGAGGGGGCTCGTCGTCGCGTGCTGCGCGGTGGTCGGTTCGGCGGTCACGGGCCCTCCGGGGCGACGGGTGGGGGAGTGGACTGGCTGCGGCGGCGTCCACGTCGAGGGTATGGGCGGGGCGGCCTGACGGCACCTCGCAGCCCGGCCGGGCCACGAGGTGCCGCCGCCCTGCACCCGCACTTCCGGCCGGGCGCGCCCGGTGGATGCAGCCGGGACCGGGTGGTCCGGGCGGAATCGTCCGGGTCGTGGACGTCACGCTCCCCACGATGTGGAACTCGCCTAGTGTGTTGCGCATGACGCGACAGGACGGCCTCGGCGAGACGCTCCGACGACACCTCTCCGGAGGGGGCCGGTCGTTCTCGTTCGAGTTCTTCCCGCCGAAGGACGACGCAGGGGAGGCGACGCTCTGGCAGGCGATCCGCCGGCTCGAGCCCTTCGCCCCGCTGTTCGTCTCGGTGACGTACGGGGCGGGCGGCTCGACGCAGGACCGGACGACGCGGATCACCCGCCAGATCGCCGAGGTCACGACGCTCGCCCCGATGGCCCACCTCACGTGCGTCGGTGCCTCGACGGCCGAGCTGCGGCACGTCGTGGGCGGGTACGCCGACGCCGGCGTCCGCACGGTCATGGCGCTGCGCGGCGACCCGCCCGGCGGCCCCGGCCGGCCGTGGACGCCGCACCCCGAGGGCCTCGACCACGCGATCGACCTCGTCCGGCTGGTGCGGGAGACGAGCAGCTTCTCGATCGGGGTGGCGGCCTTCCCCGACGGGCACCCGGAGAGCCCCGACCTCGAGCACGACGCGCGGATCCTCGCGATGAAGGCCGACGCCGGGGCCGACTTCGCGGTGACCCAGTTCTTCTTCGAGCCGGGCTCCTACTTCCGGCTCGTCGACCGGCTCTCCGCCCTGGGCTGCGACATCCCGGTGCTGCCGGGGATCATGCCCGTGACGAACATCAAGCAGATCCAGCGCTTCGCCGAGCTCTCGGGCGTCCCGCTCCCGCCCGCAGACGTCGCCCGGCTCGAGGCCGTCGCCGACGACCCGGACGCCGTCCGCCGGGTCGGTGTCGAGCTCGCCACCGAGCTGTGCTCGACGCTGCTCGAGGGCGGCGCGCCGGGCCTGCACTTCTACACGCTCAACCGCTCGACCTCGACGCTCGAGGTGTTCGCGAACCTCGGGGTCGGCGCGGGCGCGCACTGACGGCGGGCCGCACCCACGGCGTCGGTCCCGCGACGACGGGCCCGCGCGGGGACCATGATGGGCGCATGACCGAGACGAACCCGTCCATCGTCAGCGTGAGCGGCACCGGGACGGCCTCCGCGCCCCCGGACGCGATGCGGATCCGGCTCGCGGCGAGCGCGTTCCGCCCGACCCTCGCCGCGGCCCTCGCCGACTCCGAGTCCGCCGCGGCGCGGGTGCGCGCCGCCTTCGCCGCGGGCGGGGTCGCCGGCAAGGACGCCGTGACCCAGGGCCTGTCCGTGCACGCCGAGCAGGTCTGGACCGAGGGCAGGGGCAGCGAGGTCACCGGCTACCGCTCCGACCACGAGCTGCTCGTGACGACCCGCGACATGGACGCCGCGGGCCGGGTGCTCGGCGAGGCGCTCGTCGCGGGCGGGGACGACGTCCGGCTGCACGGCGTCGAGTTCGTCGTCGAGGACGACGCGCCGCTGCTCGTCGAGGCCCGGGCCGCCGCCTGGCGCGACGCCGTCGCGAAGGCCGAGCAGATCGCCGGCCTCGCCGGCCGCCCGCTCGGCCGGGTCGTCAGCGTCGTCGAGGGCGGCGTCGGCGCGATGCCGCCGCCGATGCCGAAGATGCGGATGATGGCCGCGATGGCCCCGCCGGACATGGCCGTCGAGCCCGGCGGCGTTGACGTCCACGTCTCGCTCGCCGTCCAGTGGGAGCTCGAGTAGGCCGGCCCGCGCCGGCCGTGATGCCCCGCGCCGAGTACCTGGAGCGGTGGACGGCGCTGCACGGCGGCGTCCCCGCGACCGGGCTCGTCGGCGGCTGGCTCGCGATGGCGCACACGCTCGCCGGGCCGCTCGTCCGGCTGCGGGTCGGCCCGGACGGCGTCACGCTGCTCGGGCTCGGGGTCGCGCTGGCCGCGCTGTGGCCGGCGTCCGTCGGGGGCCGGGCGGCGCTCGCCGTCGCGGTCGTCGTCACGGTGGCGGGCGTCCTCGACAACCTCGACGGGGCCGTCGCGGTGATGACGGGCCGGGTCACCCGCCGGGGCGCCGTCCTCGACGCGGTGTGCGACCGGCTCGCCGACGCCGTCTTCGTCGGCTGCCTGTGGCTGCTCGGCGCCCCCGGCTGGCTCGTCGTCGCGGGCGGCGCCGTCGCGTGGCTGCACGAGTACCTGCGGGCCCGCGCCGCCGCCGGCGGGATGAGCGAGGTCGGCGTCGTGAGCATCTCCGAGCGCCCGACCCGGATCGTCGTCACGGTGATGTTCGCCCTCGGCGCCGGGATCTACCCCGGGGCGGGGGAGCGCTGGGCGCTCGCCGGGGCCGCGGCGTGGCTCGTCGTCGGGCTCGTCGGGTTCACCCAGGTCGCGCTCGTCGTCCGCCGCCGGCTCACCGGCTGACCCCGGTCGCGACCCGTGCGGGCCGGGTAGGTTGGTGATCGTGACGGACGTGCCGCCCGCCGATCGCTTGCTGCGCCACAGGGGGTCCGAGGAGGACGCCGAGGCGCTGCTGCGGGCGCTCGAGGACGAAGGGCTCCGCACCCAGGTCGTCGGCCGGCAGGCGCGCCAGACGGGCGCGTCGATCTACTGGCTCGTCGACGTCGCGGTCTGGGGCGCCCAGCAGGCCGGTGCCGCGGTGGTCGCCGTGGCCGTCGACCGGGCCGTCCGCAGGTGGCGGGAGCGCGGTGCCCGCGGGCAGCTCGTGGACCCGCCCGCGGGCCCCGTGCTGCGTCGCCCCGAGCCGCCCCGGTCGGCGGACGGCGCCGGGAAGGACGACGGAGCCGAGACGGAGGACGGCGTCGGCTGAGGGGCCTCGGTCCGCGGGCGATCAGAGCGGCGTCAGGCCGGCCCGACGAGCTTGGTGACGATCGCGGCGGACAGCCCGACGAGCGGGATACCGCCGCCGGGGTGGGACGACCCGCCGACGAGGAACAGCCCCGGCACCGGCGAGCGGTTCGCCGGGCGCAGGAACGCCGCACGAGCACCGTTGCTGCTCGTGCCGTAGATCGAGCCGCCGACGCTGCGGGTGTCCCGCTCGAGGTCGGCGGGGGTGCGGACGACGCGCCACAGCAGCCGGTCCCGGACGTCGAGCCCGCGGGCCGCCATGAGGTCGAGAACGGTGTCCGCGTAGGCGTCCGCGAAGCCGGGGGCGTCCCAGTCGATGCCGCTCGGCCGGCCGAGGATGCGGCTCGCCCCCGGGTCCGGGCTGCCGTCGGCGACGTGCCGCGGGGCGTTGACGAGGACGAACCAGGCCTCGGTGTCCGGGCCCGGCCGCAGCGCCGGGTCGTCGGGGGCGCTGACGTAGATCGTCGGGTCCGGGACCGCCCGCGGCCCGGAGAGCCGGTGCGGCCCGGTGCCGAAGATCGAGTCGAACTCGTCGTCGTAGTCGTCGCCGAAGAGCACCGTGTGGTGCCGCAGCCCGGGGGTGCGGCCGCGCAGCGCGAGGAGCAGGACGACGCCGGACAGCGACGGCTGGGTGCGGCGCAGCGCCTGCAGCGCGGGGGCCGCGACGTCCGGCGGGACGAGGTCGCGGTAGAGGTGCGCGGCGTCGGCGTTGGCGATGACGACGTCCGCCGCGACGGTCTCGCCGTCGACGAGCCGGACACCGCTCACCCGGCCGCCGTCGACGCAGATCCGGGTGACGTCGGCGCCGGTGCGGACCCGGGCGCCGCACGCCAGGGCCCGGGCGTGGACGGCGTCGAGGAGCACCCGCATCCCGCCCGGCACGTACCAGGAGCCGAACGCCTGCTCGACGTACGGCACGGTCGCCAGGGCGGCCGGGGCCCGGCGCGGGTCGGAGCCGGTGTACGTGGCGTACCGGTCGAGGAAGGTCCGCTGGTGCGGGTGCCGCAGGTACTGCCGGCCGAGGCCGCGCAGCGACCGCCAGGGCGCGATCGTCCGCAGGTCGCTCACCCGGCGGGACTGCGCGACGAGCGAGCGGGCGCCGTCGAGGGGGGACTCGAGGAACGTCTCGCGGGTCGCGTCCCAGATCCGCGCGGCGCGCTCCATGAAGGACGTCCAGTCGGCGCCCGCGCCGCCGCCGACCGCGTCGTCCCAGGCCGCGGCGATCCGGGCCCGCGACACGTTCGGCATGTCGAACTCGGTGCCGTCCGCGAACCGGTAGTGCGCGGCGGGGTCCACCGGGGCGATGTCGACGGCGTCCTCGAGCGGGCCGCCCGTCTTGAGGAACAGGTCGCGGTAGACGGCCGGCAGCGTGAGCAGGTGCGGACCGGTGTCGAACACGAAGCCGTCGCGGGCGTAGCGGCCGAGCTTGCCGCCGACGGTCGCGGCCTGCTCGAGCACCGTCACGTCGTGGCCGAGCCGCGCGAGCCGGGCGGCGGCGGCGAGACCCCCGAGGCCCGCGCCGACGACGGCGACACGGCTCACCGCTGCACGGTCCCGCCGACGCTGAACGAGCGCCGCGCGCCCGCACCCTCGACGGCGACGAGGAGCACCTCGTCGCCGCGCGCGTAGATCCGCCCGCCGGTGCCGGGGGCCAGGGTGCGGCCGTCGGTCGACTCGAAGCCCTGCTTGCGGAAGGTCTTGTCGTAGAACGCGAGGATCGCGTCGGCGGACTTCGTGGACGTGCCGCTCAGGGACACCTCGAGCCGGTCGCCGGAGGTCCGCACGGCGCTCGCGGTGACCGTCGCCCCGGGCAGCAGCGGGATGACGTCGGTCGGGAAGCCCGCCATGAGGCCCGCGGTCGCCGTCCCGCTGCCGGACGGCGCGACGGCGTCGGGCGCCCCGCCCACGGGGGTCGGGTCGCCGGACGCCCCACCGGCCGTGGTGCCGGCCGTCGTCCCCTCGGACGACGCGACGGCCGTCTCGACGGAGGCGGCACCCGCGGCGGACGACGACGAGGCGCCGACGGTCGGCAGCGCCGGCCCGGGGACCGCACGGTCGGTGCCGCCGCCGCAGCCGGCGAGGACGACGGCGAGGACCGGGGCGAGGGCCGGGGCGAGGAGGGCACCGAGGGCGGGCACCGGACGGCGGGTCGAGGTCATGGGTCGGGTCATCCGTCTCCGCCGGGCAGCGCCCGGCCCTTCCAGGTGAGGGCTCCCGCGTCGTGCAGGCGCCAGGACCGCGCGGTGAGCCAGCCGAGGACGGCGACCGACGCGGGGTGGGCGAGGGAGTCCGGCAGCGAGCGGCCACCGGTGCGCTCGGCGACGGCGTAGCGGCCCGCGACCGCCGCGAGGTAGCCGGCGAGGCCGATCCGGGAGCCGCGCAGGGCGGCCACGGCCGGGACGACGTAGAGGACGCCGAGACCCCCGACGGTCGCCGCGGCGCCCGCACGCGAGCCGAACGCCGACCACAGCGACTTCGAGTAGCCGTCGCGGACGGCTGCCCAGCCGTCGTACATCCGGCACGTCGCGAGGTGCGAGCCGTCGACGACGCCGCCGGTGCCGCCGACCGCCTTGACCGCGCGCAGGAGCGCGATGTCGTCGAGCACCTCGGCCCGCACCGCGCCGTGCCCGCCGGCCCTGGCGTACACCGCGGCGTCGACGAACACGAGCACCGCGCCGGACGCCTCCGCCGCGAGCCGCGCGCACGCGTTCGTCTTGCCCAGCCAGCCGGCCGGCGGCGGGGTTCCGGTGAGCAGCCGGACCCGGGGGTCGTCACCGGCGACCTCACGGACGACGT
>JACRAB010000059.1 GCA_016213575.1 Actinomycetota bacterium | reverse complement strand
GCGACGAGGGCGTCGAGCAGCCGCTGGGTCGCGGCGGCGACCTCCTCGACGGCCCGGTCGAACGCCTCGGTGTTGTCCTTGGCCGGCTTCGGCGAGCCGCTCACCTTGCGGACGTACTGGACGGCGGCCGCGTGCACCTCGTCGGGCGTCGCCGGCGGCGCGAAGTTGTGCAGGGGGCGGATGTTTCGGCACATGCGCCCGACGCTAGCCCGGGGCGCAGGCGGGTGTCAGGCGTCAGGCGTGCAGGTCCTCGTCGTGCTCGTTGACCTGCACCACGACGCCGTCCGGGTCCGCGACCCGGAACGACCGGCCGAACGCCTCGTCGACGACGGCGTCCGGCGCGTAGCCGGCGGCGACGAGCCGGGCGTGGACGGCGTCCAGGCGCTCGTTCGTGACGACCGCGAGCTCGCACCAGCCGGGCCCGAACTCCCCCGCGGGGCCGCGCCCGTCCGGCGGCTCCGCGCGGTGCAGGCCGCGCGAGCCGGACGCCGCGGGCAGGTCGGCCCAGACGCCCGGGCGGGCGGTGGCGCCCGGGTCGAGCCCGAGCGCCCGGTAGAAGGCGATCGCCGCGGCGACGTCGGCGCTGTACCGGATCGGCATGACCCTCACGGCTGCTCCCTCACGACTGCTCCTCGCCCCGGCGCGCGAGGTGCTCCCGCAGCGCCTCCTCGACGAACCTCGACAGCGACTGCTCGGCGTCGACCGCGGCGTGCTTCACCTGCCGGACCAGGCTCCCCGGCAGGTACACGTTGAACTGCTGCTTGTCGTCGTCCGCCACGCCGCTGACCCTAGCGCGATGCTAGTGTGCTAGCAAGCGAGCATGTCGACTCGCGGTCGGGCTCAGGCCGGGACGACGATCTCGACGCGGCGGTTGAGCTGCCGGCCCGCCGGGTCGTCCTTGCCGCCGCTGCTGTTCGCGGCGACCGGCCGGGTCTCGCCGAAGCCGCGCGCCGTCATCGGGGCGTCGAGGCCGGCCGCGGCCAGGGCGTCGACGACGGCCTGCGCCCGGCGACGCGAGAGGTCCTCGTTGTAGGCGTCGCTGCCCTTGGAGTCGGTGTGACCGTCGACCTGCACACGCTTCGCGGTGCCGCCGAGAGCCGTGGCGACGCCGGCGAGCACCTCCTGCGCCTCGGGCCGGACGGCGTCGGAGTCGAAGTCGAAGAGCAGGCCCGCCGAGATCCGGATCAGGGTGCCGCAGGGCCGGCCGACGGGCTTGAGCGTCGCGAGCTTCGGGAGCTTCCCGAGCAGGGCGAACGGCGGCATCGGCGCGATGCTGATCGGCGCGTCGTCGACCGTTCCCGTGCCGTCGCCGTTGACGACGACGGTGCCGTACTCCCCGATCCAGGTGCCGGAGCCGTCGCCGTTGTTCTCGACGACACCCGCGGCGCCGACCCAGCGGCCGGACCCGTCCGCCGCGACGTCGTACGAGTCCTCGCCGACGACCGAGCCGGAGCCGTCGGCCTCCACCCGGTAGATGATCTCCCCGGTGTACTGGCCGCTGCCGTCGGCCTCGACGGCCAGGACGGCGTCCGGGGCGGTGATCTGGCCCGACCCGTCCGCGTCCACGTCGTAGATGACCTCGTCGCCGACGAGCTGCCCGGAGCCGTCCGCCGCGACGTCGCTCACCCCGGCGTCGGTGATCGTCTGCCCGCTGGCGCCGGCCCGGTTGACCACGGCACCCTTCGCGTCGCAGCGGGCCCCGGTCACCTCGACCCCGGGCGGGAGCGGCACGGCGGCGGCGATCGCGGAGCGGGTGCGGGTGGCCGCAGCGGTGAGCGCGGAGACGTCCGGCACGCGGTACACGGGGAACTCGGGGAGCCGGATCTCGTCGGTGGTGGCGGCCGCGTCGGTGCCGTCACCGGCGTCCGGCCCGTCGGCCGCGGCGGAGCCCTCGGCGGCCGAGGTCGCGGAGGTGAACCGGACCCCGGACCCGCTGCACCCGGTGAGGACCACGGCGAGCCCGAGCGCGACGACGGCGAGCAGCGGGCGGGCGGGGGCGGTCACGGTGCGCATCGGGACTCCTGATCATGGCCGGGCGGACGACACAGGGTAGGAGGACCGCCGGGCCCGAAAGGTTCACGGCCCCGCGTCGCGGAGCTGCGCGGCACGCAGCGTGAGGTAGTCGCGCTCGGCGGCGTTCGTCGTCCGGCCGGCCGCCCGGGCGTAGGCGGCGGCCGCCGCGACGTGGTCGCCGGCGCTCTCGTGCAGGTGCGCCCGGACGGCGTCGAGCCGGTGCCCGGCGGCCAGCGGGCCGCCGTCGAGGGTCGCGAGCAGCGCGAGGGCGGCGTCCGGGCCTTCCACCATCGACAGCGCCACCGCCTTGTTCAGCGTGACGACCGGGTTGCCCGACAGCCGCTCGAGCGCCTCGTAGAGGGCGAGCACCTGCCACCAGTCGGTCGCGGCCGTGGACGGCGCCCGGTCGTGGACGGCGGCGATCGCGGCCTGCAGCGCGTACTCGCCGAGCGGGCGCCGGGCCAGCGCGCCGTCCGCGAGCGCGCCCCCCTCGGCGACGAGGGCGGCGTCCCACCGCGAGCGGTCCTGCTCGGGCAGCGGGACGAGCTCGCCGGCGGGCCCGGTCCGCGCCGGGCGCCGGGCGTCGGTGAGGAGCATGAGCGCGAGCAGCCCGGCGACCTCGCCGTCGACGGGGCGCGCGGCGTGCAGCAGCCGGGTCAGCCGGATCGCCTCGGCGGAGAGCTCGACCCGGTGCAGGCCCTGCCCGCCCGTGCTCGTGTAGCCCTCGTTGAAGACGAGGTACAGCACGTGCAGGACGATGCGCAGCCGGCCGTCGAGCTCGTCGGCGGGCGGCATCGCGAACGGCGCCGCCTGCGCCCGCAGGGTCGCCTTGGCCCGTGAGATCCGTTGCGCCATCGTGCTCTCCGGCACGAGGAAGGCCCGGGCGGCCTCCGCCGTCGTCAGGCCGCCGACGGCGCGCAGCGTGAGCGCGACCGCGGACGCCGCGGTGAGGGCCGGGTGGCAGCAGAGCAGCAGCAGGACGAGCGTGTCGTCGGTCGACGCGGCGTCCGCGGGCGGTGGCTCGACCGCCACGACCTCCTCGCGGCGGCGCCGTGCGGTCTCGCTGCGCCGGTGGTCGACGAGCCGTCGGTGCGCCACCTGGAGCAGCCACGCCGTCGGGTCGGCGGGCACACCGGCCCCCGCGGGCGGCGGGGCCCAGGCGCCGACGGCCGCGAGCAGCGCCTCCTGGACGGCGTCCTCGCACGCCGCGAAGTCCCCCCAGCGCCGGGCGAGCGCGCCGAGGACCCGCGGCGCGAGGTCGCGCAGCAGGTCCTCGGTGCGGTCGGTCACGACGGAGCCGGCGCTCGCCCGGTCATGGTCCGGTCAGGCGTCCGAGCCGGGCACGGCCATGATCTGGCGCACGTGGATCGGCTGCTGGATCGGGACGCCCTCCGCCCCGGGCGCCGCCGAGGCCCGGGCGGCGATCTCCAGCGCCCGGTCGAGGGAGTCGACGTCGACGACCCGGTACCCGGCGAGGAACTCCTTGGCCTCCAGGTACGGGCCGTCGGTGACGACCGGCGCCGAGACGCCGTCGGCGGTGACGACCTTCGCCAGGTCCGGGCCGGACAGGCCCTGGGCGTCGACGAGCTCACCGGCCGCGTCGAGCTCGGCGTTGAGGTCGACCTGGAACCGGATGTGCGCCTCGACGTCCTGCGGGGCCCACTCGTACATCGGGACGTCGCAGCCGGCGCCGCCCTCGAAGTTCTGCAGCAGCATGAAGCGGGGCATGGGTCCTCCTCGTCGTCGGGTACCGGGTGGCACCCTCACAGACCCAGGACGGAGCCGCCGTCCCGTTCTCGACATCGGCTCCCGACGTCGCCCGCGGGGGCGGTCAGGCCGAGAGCACCGCACCGAGCGCCGACGTGAAGAACCGCAGGCCGTCGGTGCCGTCGTAGCGGCCCTGCGCGTCGCGGTCGGTGCCGAAGAGCGCCTCGACGGCGTGCTCGGGGTGCGGCATGAGGCCGACGACGGTCCCGCTGGCGTTGGCGATCCCGGCGATGTCCCGGTACGAGCCGTTCGGGTTGCCGTCGAGGTAGCGGAAGACGACGCGGCCCTCGTCCTCGAGCCGGTCGAGCGTCGCGTCGTCCGCGACGAAGCCGCCCTCGCCGTTCTTCAGCGGGACGACGATCTCCTCGCCCGCCGCGTACTCGCTCGTCCAGACGGTGGACGTCCGCTCGACCCGCAGCCGCTGGTCCTTGCAGACGAACTTGCGGTGGTCGTTGCGGATCAGCGCGCCCGGCAGCAGGTGCGACTCGCAGAGCACCTGGAAGCCGTTGCAGATCCCCAGCACGGGCAGGCCGGGAGCGGTCTGCTCCGGCGGGCCGGCGAGCCGGACGATCTCGCTCATGACCGGGGAGAACCGGGCGATCGCACCGCACCGCAGGTAGTCCCCGTAGGAGAACCCGCCGGGCAGGACGACGGCGTCGACACCTCTGACGTCGGCGTCGCCGTGCCACAGGGCGACGGCCTCGCCGCCCGCCACCCGGACGGCGCGCGCGGCGTCCACGTCGTCGAGCGTGCCGGGGAAGGTGACGATTCCGATCCTCACGCGGGCAGCCTATCCGGCGTCACCCTTCGTGGCGGCGACCGGGCGGGCGTACCGCCGTCCGGATGGTCCGCCCCGCACCGCCCCGGCGACGGCCCGCGAACCGTCAACCGGCACCCCGCGGATGCCGATCTGTCTGGCAGGAGATCGACTCGGGAAGGACCCCACCATGACCGCCAGCGTGCAGCACCGGCCCCGCGGCAACCGCCGCGGTCGCCGCCGGGACGGCGGCCGCCGCCGCACGATGGTCGTGGCCCTCCCCCTCGCGCTCGTCGCGAGCAGCGCCCTCGTCTACCAGGCCTCGAACGCCGCGTTCACGGCGTCGACCGACAACGGCTCGAACACGTGGTCCTCCGGCACCGTCGCGATCACCGACGACGACTCGAGCTCGGTGATGTTCCAGGCGACAGGCCTCAAGCCCGGCGACACCGGGATCAAGTGCATCAACGTCACCTACTCCGGGACGCTCGCCGGCGGCGTCCGGCTCTACGTGACGTCCCCGTCCGGCACCCTCGGCCAGTACCTCGACCTCACCGTCGAGGAGGGCACCGGGGCGACCGGCGGCGCGACGCTCTCGTGCTCGGGCTTCTCCGCGACGTCGACGCTCAGCGCCGGCGGCGCCACCCTCGCCTCCTTCGCGACCGCTCACACCGACTTCGGCTCCGGGGTCTCCTCGTGGGCGCCGACCGGTGCCTCGCCCGAGGCCCGCAGCTACCGGGTCACCTACACGCTCCAGGACACGAACTCCGCGATGGGCCAGTCGGCCGCCGCGACGTTCGTCTGGGAAGCGCAGAACTCCTGACGTGCAGTCCGGCGTCTGCGTCGACCTCGCGCCCGCACCCGGCCTGCGCGAGCGCGCCGAGCCGGTCGCGCTGACGGCGGCCGTCGCCTGGCTGTTCGTCCTCGCGTGCCTCGCGCTGTGGTCGCTCGGGCCGCTCGTGGTCGGCTGGCGGCCCGCGGTCGTCGTCACCGGCTCGATGCTCCCGACGATCCGCCCCGGCGACGTCGTCGTCGTCGACCCCGGCGCGACCGGGCTGCACCGCGGCGAGATCGTCCTCGTCCGCGACGCCTCCCAGCCCTCCGGCCGGGTCGCGCACCGCGTCGTCGAGGTCAAGGGCAACGGCGACCTCGTGACGAAGGGCGACGCCAACCCCACCGCGGACCGCGCGCCCCGGCACCCGGCCGACGTCGTCGGCAGGGTCCGCCTCGTCGTCCCGGCCGCCGGCCGGCTCGCGATGCTGCGCCACGGACCGACCCGCGGCGACCTCGCGTGGGCCGGTGTCGCCGTCCTCGCCTGCCTGACGCTCGGCGTCGTGCGGCCCGCCGGCCGCTGACGCTCTCAGCCCTCGGGGGCCGCCTGGGCCCGCAGGTCCCTGCGCCGCGGCGGCGGCACGGCACCGGACGGCGGAGCATCCGTCCCGCCCGCGGGCATCGCGTAGTCGCCGGCGGCGACGACCCGGTCCCGGCCGGTGTTCTTCGCGTGGATGAGCGCCGCGTCGCTCGCGTGGACGAGCGCGGCCGGCTCGGTGCAGTGCTCCGGCACGGCCGCGACGCCGAAGCTGGACGTGACGGGCACCGGTTCGGTGACGCCGTGGAGCGCGAGCCGGACCTTCTCCGCGAGCGCCATCGCCTCGTCGGCCGTGCCGCCCGGCAGCAGGACGCCGAACTCCTCGCCGCCGTACCGGGCCGCGGTCGCACCGAACGCGCCGGCGTGCTCCATGAGGACCCGCGCGACGATCTGGAGCACCTCGTCACCGGCCTGGTGCCCGTACCGGTCGTTGACGGACTTGAACTTGTCGACGTCGGTGAGGACGAGCGCGTACGGCGTGCCGGACGTCGTCCAGCCCTCGTGCAGCCGGGCGAGCATGTCGTCGAAGGTGCGGCGGTTCGCCAGGCCGGTGAGGCCGTCGGTCGAGGCCCGCCGCTCGGCCGCGACGAGCAGGTCGGCACGCGACCAGGCGAGGGAGGCCGTCGCCGTCGCCTGCGCGAACGTCTCGAGGGCCCGGTTCTCGGTGCGGTCGCCGCGGCCGCGCAGGGCGACGACGAGGACGATCCGCTCCCCCGGTGCGTCCGTGATGTCCGCGACCGCGATCCGCCGCGCGTCCGGGAGCAGGGCGCTCAGCCACGGGTCCCGCTCCGGGTCGAGCCGCAGCGCGAGCGCCAGGTTGTCGGCGCTGCGGGGCAGGTCGAGGAGGGCGGACGTGCCGGCGTCCGCGACGACGACCGGCAGGCGTCGCCGGTCGGGACCCGGGCCCTGCCCGTGACGGTCGGAGGCGACGTCCGCGACGAGCTGCACGGAACCGCCGACGGTCCGCAGCACGACGGCCCGGGTCGCGCCGATGCTCTCGACGGCGAACCCGGCGAGGTGGCCGGCGACCTCCTCGACCCGGGTGGCGAGGTGGAGCCGCTCCGCGAACCGGGCGAGCGCCTCGGCGTCGTCGCGGCGACGGCGCAGCTCCCGTTCGGCCGCCGCCGCGGCCGCGGCGGTCGTGATCGTCACGAGCCACAGGCTCAGCAGGTCGACGGCGAGCCGCTGCTCGCCGTCCAGACCGCCGGGCAGGACGGCGGGGGGCGGGAGCAGGCCGGTCTCCTGGCTGCGCAGCGCCACCAGGAAGAGCACCGAGAGCCACAGCGCCACCTTGATCCCGGTGCGGAACGAGGCGAGGAGGACGACGGCGACGAGCAACGCGAGCGGGCCGATGTCGACGCCCGCGCGGTGCCCGAGGGTCTCCCGCAGGTAGGTGACGAACAACCCGTCGACGAGCAGGGCGACCCCGAAGCAGCGGGCGGCGACCGGCGTGCTGGCGACCCGGACGGCGAGGCTGAGCAGCGTCGTCAGCGCGAGGTAGACGGCACTCGCGACGAGCACAGTGCGCACCTGCGGCAGGTGCAGCGCGAGCAGCATGCCGTGCAGGACGACGAGGTAGAGCACCCGGAAGCCGACCATCGCCGCGACGCGGTCGCCGAGCGGCACGATCTCGACGCCGGAGGCGCCCTTGGCGGCCGGGCTCATCCGGTCCGCCCGCCGGCCCGGCCCGGGGCGAACACGTCGGGGAAGACCGTGTTGGTCTCCCGCCGGGTCGTGCTCGCCGCGGCGAGCTTGGGGTCGCGCCGGTCGATGAAGTCCTGGACGAGCAGGAAGAGGGCCGCGACGAGCAGCGCGGCGAGCGGGTACTGCGGCTCCCGGACCACCGCGACCGCGACCTCGCTCGCGCGCTGGGCGGCCTCCCGGACCGACCGCAGGAACGGGGCACCGGCGTCGAGGTCGACGTCGGGCTCCTCGACGGCCGGCGTCCCGGTCGGGCCCGGGGTCACGGTCGTCGTCGGGGCCGGGGTCTGCGTGCCGGTCGGGCTCTGCGTGGGGGTCTGCGTCGGGGTCTGCGCGGGGGACTGCGTCGGGGGCTGCGTCGGCTCGACGGGCGGGGTCGGGGGCTCGGTCGTCGGCGGGTCGGTAGGCCCGGGCGGGTCGACGACGTCGCGGTCGAGCCGCCAGACGAGGTCCCCGCGGGCCGTGAGGCCCTGCACCTGCAGGTCGGGGTCCATGAGGACCGTCACCCGGAAGCTGCGCATCGGCTCCGCGGCGGGTGCCCAGCCGGTCGCCAGGCCGTTCCCGGCGGACGCCGCGGCGAGCCGGTCGAGGGTGCCCGTCCACAGCGTCGTGCCGGTGAAGCCGGTGCAGTCCCCGAAGCGACCGCCGTCACCGGACTCCAGCGTCACGGTGACGTGCGGGGCGAGCGCCCCCGACACGTCCACGGCCGAGAACCAGACGGTGTCGCCCGCGCGTGCCGTCCGGGTGCCGACCCGCACGCACGCCGAGAGCGGCCGACCGGGGGCGAGCCGGTCCGCGGCGGTGAACAGGGCCCGGCCGCCGTCGTCGTCGAAGAGCGAGACCCCGCCCTCGGACTCGGCACCCGCAGCCGGGGAGGCGAACGCCCACGCGAAGCCGACGAGGAGAACGAGGCATGCCACGACCAGGGACTGGCGCCCTGCGGTCACGGCTCGCCGGCGCGCGGGCACGACGACGCCTCGAGTGGATGGCCCCACAGGTCACCTATCGGCAGGTCGACGACCTGTCTTGACCCTGCCGAAGGGCCGATGACCTGCGCAGATACGCGAACGGGCGAACGCTGCTGCGCCCGTTCGGCTCAGTCCGCGGCGACGACCCGGACGACGTCCTCGATGACCGGGTTCGACAGCAGCGTCTCGGCGGCCTCACGGACCCGCGCGAGCACCTCGTCGGTGACCTCGCCGGTCACCTCGAGCTCGAACCGCTTGCCCTGCCGCACGCTCGCGAGCTCGGCGAACCCGAGCCGGGCCAGGGCACCGGCCACGGCCTTGCCCTGCGGGTCGAGGATCTCCGGCTTCGGCATGACGTCGACGACGACACGTCCCATGGTGTTCGGCTCTCCTGCCGGTCGGGGTCTGCGGCCAGCCTATCGACGTGGGCTCGACCGGTCGTGCACGGAGTGCTTGGGTACGTGCATGCGCGTCACCCACCTCGGCCACTCGTGCCTGCTCGTCGAGGCGTCCGGCGTCCGGGTGCTCGTCGACCCCGGGGCGTTCAGCCACGGCTTCGAGGAGCTCACGGACCTCGACGCCGTCCTCGTCACGCACCAGCACGTCGACCACCTCGACGTCGAGCGTCTCCCGCAGCTGCTCGAGGCCAACGACGGCGCCCGCGTCGTCGTCGAGCCCGAGACGGCCGCCGAGCTGACCCGGGCCGGCATCGAGGCCGCTCCCCTGCACCCCGGCGAGGCCCTCGCGCTCGCCGGCCTCACCGTCACCGCGGTCGGCGGCGAGCACGCGCTCATCCACGCCGACGTGCCCCGGATCGGCAACACCGGGTTCGTCGTCGCCGAGGAGTCCGGACCGCGCCTGTTCCACCCCGGCGACGCGATCGACACCGTCCCCGAGGGTGTCGACGTCCTCGCCCTGCCGCTCGCGGCGCCGTGGTCGGCCCTCAAGGAGACGGTGGACTTCCTGCGGGCGGTGGCACCGCGCTCGTGGTTCCCGATCCACGAGGCGCTGCTGTCGGACGTCGGGCGCGGGGTGTTCCTGCGGGTCGGCGGGAGCCTGGCTCCGGAAGGCACGCAGCGCCTCGAGCTGGACGGCGCGACGCAGGTCTAGATGTACTCGGCCGAGACGTTCATGACACGACGCGGCTGATGGGTGGGTGGCCGCCGAGTGCGTGGTGGGTTCGTTCAGTGTTGTAGAACCGTAGCCAGGGGGCCAGTGCTCGGCTGCGGGCGGTGTTGCTGGTGAAGGGGCGACGGTAGGCCCATTCGGTGGCCAGGGTCCGGTTGAACCTCTCGACCTTCCCGTTCTGCCACGGGCAGTGCGGCTTGATCCGGCGGTGCTTGGCTCCGATCGCGGCCACGGCGGCCGCGAAGTCGCGGGATCGGATGTAGTTCTTCGCGTTGTCGGTGATGACCTCGCAGACGGTGACGCCCTGGGCGGCGAACCAGGCTGCCGCGCGGAGCAGGAAGGCGGCGCAGGTGGTGCCCTTCTCGTCGGGCAGGATCTCGGCGTACGCCAGCCGAGAGTGGTCGTCGACCGCGGCGTGGACGTAGTCGAACCCCAGCCCCCGGTGGCGGTGAGGCCGCAGTCCACGGCCGTGGACCCGCCAGCCGCCACCGTCGGGGATCCGGCCGAGCTTCTTGACGTCGACGTGCACCAGGTCCCCGGGACGGTCACGTTCGTAGCGGCGGGTCGTGGCCCGGCTGGCGCGGATCGGCAGCCCCGTGACCGGGTCGCACGCGGCCAGCGGCGGGACACCGTGACGGGCCAGGATCCGGCTGACCGTCCGGGCCGGGACCCCGGTCGCAGCGGCGACCTGGTCGCGGCCCTTGCGCAGCTTGCGGCGGACCGTGACCACCCGGGCCTGGACCCGCGCCGGTGTGGCCCGCGGGCTACGCAGTGGCCGGCTGGACCGGTCGAGCAGCCCGGACTCACCCTCGGCCCGGTAGCGGGCCACCCACCGGTGCGCGCACTGGCGAGACACACCCAGTTCCCGGGCGACATGAGCGACCGGCCGGCCATGCAGGACGACGCGCTGGACCAGCAGCAGCCGCCCGTGCGGAGTCAGACGGGCGTTAGCGTGGGACTCAGTGACAGCCTGGCGGTGCCAGCTCGGCTGGTGGAGGGTCGGTCTCTGACCGGCGGGTGACTCCTAGCGTGGGTGCCGCCCCAGCGGGCTGGCTTGTTCGTGAATCGTCCCCGCCGGTCAGGGCCGGGCCGGCCGGCGTGACTTGATAGGAGCGTGGCTGCGCCCCGACTGAGGTGTGTCCGCCGACCGGCCCTGGTCTCGTCCTGAGCGCTGAGAAACTCGGAAACGGAGACATCTCATGGTCGTGCTGGGAGTAGACCCGCACAAGGACAGCCACACGGTCGTGGCCGTCGACGAGGCCGGCCGACAGCTGGCGCGCCTGACCGTCCGCGCCAGGTCGGAGGGCCACCTCCAGGCGCTTGCCTGGGCCCAGGAGTTCGGTCCGGATCGCCGTTGGGCGGTTGAGGACTGCAGGCACGTCGCCGGTGGGCTCGTCCGCGATCTGCTGGCGACCGGGAGTCGGTCGTCATGGTCGCTCCCAGGCTGATGGCCCGCAGCCGGGCCTCCGCTCGGACCCGCGGAAAGTCTGACCCCATCGATGCGTTGGCGGTGGCGCGCGCCGCCCTGCGCGAGCCAGACCTACCAGCTGCACACCTGGACCCCGAGGCGCTCGAGGTCCCGGCTACTGCTCGACCACCGCGAAGACCTCGTCAACGAGCGCGTGCGCGTGATCAACCGTCTGCGCTGGCACCTGCACGACCTTGACCCCGACCTGGTACCCGCTGTGCGGACCATGAACCGCCTGCACGTCCTGGCCCAGGCCGCCACGCGGGTGGCGGCGCTGCCACCGTCGATCCGCAGAGACCTCGCTCTGGAGTTGCTCGACCGGGCACTCGCTCTTCGAGAACGCATCGAACAGCTCGAGCGCGACCTGCGGGCGCGGATGCGCGTCCTCACCCCGCATCTACTGCAGCTTCCCGGCATCGCTGCTCTGACCGCGGCGAAGATCCTGGGCGAGACCGCAGGCATCACGCGGTTCAGGACCTCGGCGTCGTTCGCACTGCATGCTGGCACGGCGCCCATCCCGGTGTGGACGGGCAACCGGGAGAAGCATCGCCTCAACCGTGGAGGCAACCGGCAACTCAACGCGGCTCTGCACCGCATGGCTGTCACGCAGATCAGGGCTCACCCTCCAGCGCGCGCCCTGTTCGACCGACGACGCCGCGAGCACGCCGACACCAAGGCGGGCGCGCTACGGGTGCTCAAGCGACACCTCGCCGATGTCGTCTTCGCTGCCCTGCTTCAAGACCATCGCGCCCGGCACTCCGCAGCCCACGCTGGACGTCCCCGCGCCGCTTGACATAGGAGATTCACGAGACCTCCGTGTGTCGGTGACTGACGTCGCAATCACCACCGCACCCGGAGGTCTCTTCACGATCAAGCAGGCACGCCGTCACCAACGTCCTGGCCGAGTACATCTAGACGAACGTGCGCCCGGTGAGCCGCTCGTAGGCCTCGACGTAGCGCGCGCGGGTCCGTTCGACGACCTCGTCGGGCAGCGGCGGCGGCGGGGCGTCGGACGCGCGGTCCCAGCCGGACTCCGGGGACGTGAGCCAGTCGCGCACGAACTGCTTGTCGAAGCTCGGCTGCGCCCGGCCGGGCCGCCACTCCTCGGCCGGCCAGAACCGGGACGAGTCCGGGGTGAGCACCTCGTCGCCGAGGACGACGGCCCCGGCGTCGTCGCGGCCGAACTCGAGCTTGGTGTCCGCGAGCACGATGCCGCGCTCCCGGGCGAGCTCCTCGGC
>JACRAB010000391.1 GCA_016213575.1 Actinomycetota bacterium | reverse complement strand
TCGCCCTGGTGTGGACGCTCAACCCGCGGCTGCTCGGCCAGCTCGGCCACGGGGCGCACGACGACGTGCTCGCCGCGGCGTTCGCCGCAGGCGCGCTCGCGGTCGCCGTGCGCCGTCCCTTCCTGGCCGGTGCACTCGTCGCCGCGGCCGTCGCGACGAAGGCGCCGTTCGCCCTCGTCGGGCTCGCCCTCGTGTGGGGCGTGCGCCGGCTGCCGCGGCGGCAGGCGCTGGGGCACCTCGCGATCGGAGCGCTCGGCGCCGGCCTCGTGCTGCTGCCGGCCCACCTGTGGACCGGCCCGCACACCTACGACCAGCTCCAGCGCGCCTCCCGGTTCGTCTCGTTCGCGACCCCCTGGCGGCTGCTCGTCGACCAGCTCGACCCGCTGCTGGGCCGCGGCCCGGTGCGCACCCTGGTCACGCCGCTGGCCGCCGTCCTCGCGGTCGCCCTCGCGGTGCTGCTCGCCCGCCGGGTGGCGTCGCTCGTCGCGTCCTCTGGTGGGAGAAGCACGTCACGCCCGACGTGGTGGCCGTCCTCTGGTGGGAGAAGCACGTCAGAAATGCGTTCTGACGTCGATACCCCACCAGAGGACGGGGCCGCGATGACGCGCGACGCCGTCGTCGCGCTGGCCGTCACGTCCCTGGGCTGGGTGCTTACCGCGCCGTACGCGCTGCCCTGGTACGACTGCCTCGCCTGGCTGCCGCTCGTGCTCCTCGCGTCGTCCGGCCTGGACCTCGCGATGCTCGGGCGGCTCTGGGTGCTCTCGCTCGCCTACGTGCCGGGGCGGGTCGTCGGGATGACGCCGGACGTCGAGGCGTTCACTCTCGGCTTTCGTCGCCACGCGGCGCCGTGGCTGACGCTCGCGACCCTGTGCTGGGTGGTGTGGTGGGCCGCGGCCTCGTGGCGGTCCGCGGCCTCGGCTTCCGGGCGGCCGCACCCGGCTGAACCCCCGGGGCCGTCGCCTTCCGCGGGTCCGGCGGCGGGTGCTCCGTCTCGTGGAGCTCCAGGGCCCTGACGCTCGCGGAGATGAGCAGCGGGATCGCCACGGTCGCCGCGACGGCCGGGATCGCCGTCCCGGAGTCGTTGAGCGCGAACCCGATCCCGACGAGGATCGCGAACGACGCGAGGCCGTGCCGCAGCACCGACGACCGGTCGTAGGCGAGCTGCAGCGGCCGGGCGCCCCACGCGACCGGCCGGGCGAGCACGAGGACGACGAACGCCACGGCGAAGGGCAGCAGCGCCGAGAGCGGCTTGAAGAGGATCCCGAGGTTCTGCAACGCCTTGCGCTGCACGACGGCCAGCGCGCCGCCGTCGACGACCGTCTGCACGAAGCGCCCGAGGTGGGTGCGGTCCGCCGCCGGCCGCAGCCAGTCGACGACGGAGAGCCCCACGAGGACGACGACCGTGCCGCCACCGATGAGCAGGGCGCGGCGCCACGTGATCTTCACCCCGGCCACCCACAGGGCCAGGAGCGCGAAGGCCGGCACGATCGCGGGCGGGCCGCCGAAGTCGCTGCCGAGCCCGGGCGTCCCGTCGACGACGAGGCAGGCGAGCCCCACGCCGGCCACGGTGAGCGCCGCGGTGCGCCGGCGTCCGGCGTTGACGAGCCAGTCCGCGCCCGCGGTCGCGGCGAGCAGGCAGCCCGTCGCGAAGAGCGCGAAGCCGGGGTTGGAGAACCCGTAGAACCGCCCGGCGACGACGGGCTGCACGCCCATGAGGCTCGAGATGACGAGTCGTGAGCCGGTGAGCACGTCGCCCGCGAGCACGAGCGCGGTGACGCCTCCGACGACGCCGAACGGCCCGAGCAGCGCGCGCCGCCACGGCCCGAGCAGCGCGAGCGCGGCGATCGGCAGCACGAAGAGCGCGACGTACAGCGACACCGCCAGCCCCGGGTGCTGCCCGCGCCACCACGGCAGCAGGTTCGCGAGGAAGGTCGCGGCGGGCACCGACGCGAAGACGACGGCGACCCGGCGCAGCACCGCGAGGGTGCGGCGGCGCACCGTCGGCGAGGTCGGGCGCCGCAGCAGCACCGTCGCCACGCCGTAGAGCACGAGCTGGGCCGCGATGAGGACGTTGAAGAAGATCGGCACGACGGGCTGGACGGCGAGCGCCGCGGTGTCGAGGTCGACGACCCGCTCGAGCCGGTCGATGCCGTCGCCGCCGGGCGAGACGGGCGCGAGCGGCGAGCCGACGGCGTCCGCGGGCGCCGCGACCCCGAGGGCCGCGAGCAGGGTCGGGAACAGGTCCGTCGTCTGCGCCATGCCGTCCTGGCGGGTCGACCGGGAGCCGAGCAGCGCCTCCGCGTAGGTGCCCCGCACGCCGTCCGCACCGACGGCCGCCGCGGGGCCGCGCGCGGCGAGCAGCTGCAGGTGCGGGGTCTGCCCGGAGTCGGCCGTCGAGGCGACGATCGCGGTGGCGCTGGACGGCAGCTCGCCGAGCACCGTGAGGAGCCGGGTGTCGATCGTCTGGACCTGGCTCGCCCGGTCGGGCCAGGGATCCTGGCCGGTCGTCGTGGTGTTCGGCGGCACCGGCTCGCCGGGTGCGCGGTCGGCCCTGTCCCGGACGGCGCCGAGGTCGACGACGACGAGCCGCGCCCCACCGGCGATCGCGGCGCGGACGTCGTCCGCGAGGTCCGTGGGGTTCCCGGTCTCGTCGGGGCCGCCGGTCGGCAGCGGCGCGAGGCCGGGGTAGGCGACCGGTGCGGTGCCCTGCGGGTCGGCGAGCGCGACGACCGCGCCGGCGCCGACGGCCGCCGTCCGGACGCCGGCGGCCGCGAGGGTCGTGGCGAGCAGTCCGGGGGTCGCCTCGAACCAGCCGGCCTCGGCCTCCCGGCGGAAGACGTCCCAGCGGGTCGCGGTGCCCGGGCCGCCCGGTGACGGGACCGTCGCCTGCGGCGCCCGGCAGGCCGGCCCGCCGGCGGGGACGTCGTCCGCGTCTCCGGCGCGACGACCGGCGGAGATCGTCAGCCAGCCGTCGAGCGGGCAGGTCACCCGGCGCACGGTGCGCACGGCGAGGGTGCCGATCGCGCCGTCGCCGAGCAGACTCTGCAGCGCAGGGGTCGAGGAGGAGACGTCGTCCCAGCGCAGGCCGCCGGTGCCGAGCAGGACGACGGGACCGGGGGCGGCGGGCAGCGCCGCGGCGGACGGCGGCACGGGTGCGGCGGCGGCGGAGCCGGGCAGGAGCACCCCCAGCGCCACGAGCAGCGGGGCGGTCACGGTCACGAGGAGAGCGACGGACCGCCGCCCGCGGCTGGTTCGGGGCACCTTCGAAGGGTAGGGCGTGCGGCCGGGATCGGCCGCGCCGCGCCCTCGGTGCCCGCACTGTCGGACGCAGGGGCGAGAATCACCGCTGTGGAGTCGAGCCGGGCGGACGCGCCGCCGAGGGCCGGGGTCCCGGCCGTGGCCGGTGGCCGTGGCTGGGTCCTCGCGGGCGCGCTCGTGCTCCTGCTCTCGGCGGCCCCGCTCGTGCGCTACTACCTGGTCCGCCAGCCGCCGGAGATCTGGCAGGTCGACCTCGAGGTCTACCGCGACGGGTCGGTCTCGGTGCTCCTGGGCCGGGACGTCTACGCCTGGCTGACCGGCTCCCCGCAGTGGCTGCCGTTCACCTACCCGCCGTTCGCGACGCTGCTCGGCATGCCGCTCGCGCTCGTCCCGTTCCGCGTCGCCGGCTGGGCGTGGACGGGGCTGCAGCTGTGGCTGCTGTGGGTCTGCACGGGCGTCGCGTTCCGGCCGTTCCTCGACCGCTTCGGCCGGCGGGCGCCGCTCCTGCAGGGGGTCGTGGCGGGGGTGCTCGTCTGGTCCCTGCCCGTGGCCGAGGGCATCCGGTTCGGCCAGGTGAACGCCGTGATCGTCGCCCTGTGCCTCGTCGACGT
Organism: Actinomycetota bacterium; assembly: GCA_016213575.1. Classification (GTDB taxonomy): domain Bacteria; phylum Actinomycetota; class Actinomycetes; order Actinomycetales; family Kineosporiaceae; genus R-H-3. Next base: position 16,249 of record JACRAB010000391.1, on the reverse strand, counting down.
GGCCCGCCGCACCCCCCGGACGTGGCCGCGCGGCGTCCTCGTCGGGGTCGCGACCGCCGTGAAGCTGACGCCGGGGGTCTTCTGGGTGCACTGGGCGGTCTCCCGCCGCTGGCGCCCGCTCGCCGTGAGCGTCGCGACGACCGCCGCTGTCACCGGGCTGACGCTGCTCCTGCTGCCCGCCGCGAGCGCCACGTTCTGGACCGACGCGCTGCTCGACCCGGGCCGGCTCGGCCCGAACGCCGGCACGTCGAACCAGTCGCTGCGGGGGGTCCTGCTGCGGCTGTGGCCGGGTGGCTCGAGCGTGGCCGGGCCGGGGCCCGGGTTCACCCCGGTGTGGGTCGCCGTCGCGCTCGTCGTCGGCGTGCTCGGCTTCGCCGCGGCCCGCGGCCTCGAGCGGCGGGGCGAGCGGGTCGCCGTCGTCGCCGTCGTCGGGATGCTCGCCGTCCTGCTGTCACCGGTGTCCTGGGTGCACCACCTGCACTGGGGCATCGTCGTCGTCGGGGCGCTCCTCGGCGACGGCCGCCGCCCGGCGCGGGTCGTCGCGGCGCTCGTGGCCCTCGGCATGCTGCTGTGCCGGCTGCCCTGGTGGGGGGTCACCGTGCTCGCCGACGGCGACCTGCCGCGGTGGTTCGGGCGGCTGCTGCAGAACGGCTACGCGGTCTTCGCGCTGCTCGCGGTCGGCGCGCTCTGGTGGCTGCTCGTCCGCCGTCCGGACGACGTGCCGGCACCGCCCGTCGGGTCACCCGTCCCGCAGGAGGCCGCGGGCGCCGTCCGCTGATCCGGAGACTGCACGCCGGTGCGCGCACGAACCTGCGCGCCGGTGCGAAACCTGCTCAGAACGGTGTCGGGACCCCCGCGGCCGCGAGCAGCGTGAGCACGGCGAGCAGGGCGCAGACCGCACCGCCGATGCGGCGGACGGTCGCCAGCCGCATCCGCTTGAGCAGGGCGCGCCCGAGCAGGGCGCCGATCCCGGAGATGACGAGCAGCGCGGCCCACGCCCCGGCGAACACCGAGACCGGGTCCTGGTAGCGGACGACGAGGCCCGCGGTGAGGAGCTGGGAGAGATCGCCCCACTCGGCGACGAAGAGCACCAGGAAGCTCGCGCCGACGGCCCGCAGACCGTGCACGCCGGTGCGCAGCTTGCCCTCGAACTCGTGCTCGGTCTCGGACTCCTCGGCGTCGGCCCGGGCCGCGCCCCGCCAGAGGACGAACGCCCCGACGGCGAAGAGCAGACCCGCGACGAGCGTCACCGGCCGCTCGGGCAGCCGGGAGAGCAGCCCGCCGAGGGTCACCGCGACGAGCGACTGGACGCCGAAGGCGAGGCCGACGCCGATCCATGTCGGCAGCGGCCGGTACCGCGTCGCGAGCACGAGGGTCGCGATGAAGGTCTTGTCCGGCAGCTCGACGGGCAGGATCACGAGGAAGGACGCGAGCGCCACGGCGAAGTCCATAGGACCTCGACGCTAGTCGACCCGATGCCCCCTCCCGGGCCGGGAGGGGGCCGGTTCGACCAATCTCACACCGGGGCGTCAGCCGCGGCGGTCCTCGCCCTCGGCGCTCTCCGCCTCGGCGGCGAACCCGTCGGCGAACAGGTCGCCGAGGGTCTCCGCGCGCTGCCGGGCGGTCTCCATAGCGAGGGCGACCTCGGCCCCGGTGCTGCGGATGGCGACCGCGTCGAGCGCGGAGCGGTACCCGTCGATCGCCTCGTCGAGCCGGCCGTACCGGACGAACCGGTCCGCCGTCTCGCGCCAGAGCGCCGCAGTCTCCCGGCTCGCGGGGAGCGCGTCGAGCGAGTCCACCGCGGCCACGTAGCGCTCGAGCGCCTCGTCGAGCCGGCCCTGCGCGGCGATGGCGTCCCCGAGCACGAGATGGGTGCGGGCCTGCTCGGCGCTCGGGTAGGCCGCGAGGGCGAGCAACGCCTCGCGGGCCAGGTCCTCCGCGGCCCGGGGTGACCCCTCGAGCAGGTGGACGGCGGCAAGCGTGCCACGGAGCATGGCACCCTCGATCGCGCCGAACCGCGGCAGGTCCGGCTCGACGAGGTCGAGCAGCCGCCGGGCCTCGGCAACCTGGCTCGGGTCCTGCCGGATCGTCAGGAACGCCGCCGCCGCGCGCAGACGGGCCACGTCGAGATGGCCGCCGGCGTGCTCGGTGAGGATGGACAGCGCCTTGCGGGAGAGCACCAGCGCCTCGTCGAGTCGCCCGAGGGTCTCGGCGTTGAGCGCCGCGTTCCAGGCGAGCACCGCCTCGCTCTGTGGGTCGGCGAATCGCTGCGCGACCTGCATCGCGTCGTTGAGGTACGCCTTGGCCAAGTGGGCGTCCCCGGCACCGAAGTACGCCGCGGAGAGCGTCGCCACGAGCCGGAAGTACTCCCGGGTCGTCGTCTCCCGCCGGTCGTTGAGGAGCCGGACGGCGCCCTCGCCCACACGGATCGCCGCGTTTGCGTCACCGGCCGCCTGGTAGAGGTGCGAGAGGTAGATCGCGACGCTGGGCAGCGGCAGGTGGGTGCCGCCGGTGAGGGCCCGCTCGTAGACGGGCAGCAGCACCGCGATCGCCTGGTCGAGGTCGATGACCTTCTCGTAGGCCTCGGTCAGCTCCCACACGGCGTCGTCGCGCAGCGCCCGGTCGAGGCCCTCCTCGGCGAGCAGGGCCTCGAGCCGCTGCCGGGCCTCGTCCGGGCGGCCGTCACGCAGCGACAGCCGGGCGAGCTCGATGGAGAGCTCGGCCGCCTTGCGGCGCTCCTCGCCGATCGGGGTGAGGAGGTCCTCGACGGCGCAACCGAGCCGCTCCGCCAGCAGCGCGGCGACGTCGTCGCTCGGCTGCCGCTTTCCGGACTCGAGCAGGGAGATGTAGCTCGGGGAGAGGTCCTCACCCGCGAGCTGCACCTGGGAGAGGTTCGCCGCCTGGCGCAGCCGCCGTAGCCGCTCGCTGAAGGTGGTCACGTCAGGTCTCCTCACCGATCCCCGCCAAACGGGTAGATCTGGGCAAATCGTGCCTTCTCTAAGTGCACGGACGGTCGCAAAAAGTCACAGAGGTACCCACGACACGACTTCTCTGTCACGATCTGTGTGACCACCCAGTCACAGCAATCTTGACCAAGGAGCTGTCATGAACCGCACCTCTGCTCGTCGCCGCGTCGCCGTCCTCCTCGCTGTTGCCTCGCTGCTCGCCGGCGGCGTCACCGCCGCCACTGCGGGCCCGGCCAGTGCCATGCCGTTCCCCTGCTGCACGAAGGGCTGACACCACTCTCGTCGGGGGCGACCGCCACGTCGCCCTTCGTCGAGACCGCGCGGTCCCATCGTGCCGTCGCCCTTCGTGTCGCGGAGGGTGACGGCACGATCCCGTCTGTGCAGTTTCTAGTCATCCAGACTCTGACTGTGCAGTCAAGCCCATCTGACAACTGAGTCACGACCGATGACAAGTTCACCCGTTCGGCGGCACCCTCGGACGGGTCCCGGTCGTCCGCGGTTTCCCGGACCTCCGGGGCCCCGTCCGTCGTGCCGGCGGATGGTCCCCCGGGTGCGCCGCGGGTCGTCCAGGACGACCCGGGCCGGCCCTGCCGCCGACGTGACTGCCCAGCGTGACACCTGCCGGATCTGTCGGCCATGACCCGAACGGGCGGATGGTCTGCAGCTCCATGGGCCCATCGCAGCAGAAACGTCCGACAGTCGTCCGGGGTGCCCGTACGGCGTCCCCCGGGTGCCCCCCCGTGCCCCGGTGCTCAGGAGGGTGTCACGGGGAGCTGCCAAAAGAGAGGAACACGGGCGGGGAGACGATGGCCCGACGCCTCCCCACCCGTGTTCTGCGTGCACCCACGGGGTCTTTCCGCGGCCAGGTGCGGTCCGGCCCGCGGGGGCACGGCGCCACTGTAGTCACTGAATGGCTCACTGAACAGTCGTGTCGACTATGACAGCGAGAATTCGCCCGGACGGGTGATGCCGACAGGCCCGGGACACCCCGTGCGGCAACGGGTTTGGCGAAGACCGAGGTTCCGGGCGAGCCGGTGCAGCCGGCCCGGTGAACATGGTCGTGACCACGGAGTGACAGTCCCTCGACGCGGTGAGTCACAGGCAGCGAGCCGCAGGCCTCAGGACAGCGGCGGGACGCGCACCGAGAGCGCCAGCGGCTCGAGCCGGACCCGCATGACCCGGGCCTCGCCGGCCGGGTCGCCGTCGAGCTGCACCTGGTTCGGGGCCTCGGCGCGGATCTCGATCTCCCGGCAGCGGAAGTGCTCCACGACGGGGTGGCCCCGCCGGCTGCGCGTCAGCACGGCGCCGATGACGGCCGCCCAGCCGACGACCCCGCCGGCGGAGACGACGACGACGTCGAGCCACCCGTCGTCCACCTGGGCGTCCGGGAGCAGCCGGACGCCGCCGGTGAGCTCGCCGCAGTTGCCGACGATGACGCTCCTCATCCGACGGGTGACCGGCGGCCGGTCGTCGATCCGCAGGGTCACCTTCGTCCGGCGTCCGTGCATGAGCCGCAACCCGGCGACGACGTAGGCGAGCCAGCCGACCCGCTCCTTGAGCCGCGGCTCGACGCTCGCCATCACCTCGGCGTCGAACCCGAGCCCGGCCATGACGAGGAAGGTCTCGCGCCGCGGGGTGTGGTCCTCGCCCGACAGGTCGAACTCGACGACGCCGACGTCCACCTTGCGCTCGGACCACGAGAGCCCGGTCCGCAGCGCCTCCGCGAGGTCGGTCACGCCGATCCCGAGGTTGCGGGCGAGCAGGTTCCCGGTCCCGGCCGGCAGCAGGGCGAGCGGCACCCCGGTGCCGGTGAGCGCGCTCGCCACGGCGCGGACCGTGCCGTCGCCGCCGTAGGCGAGCACGACCGACGCGCCGGCCTCGACCGCGGCCCTGGCCTGACCCGCGCCGACGTCCTCCCGGGTCGTCTCGAGCCACAGCGGAGGGGCCCAGCCGAGGTCCTCGCTCGCCTGCCGCACCCAGTCCAGGCGCACGTCGGCGTCGTCGACCTTCGTCGGGTTCGCGACGACGGCCGCGAAGGGGCGGTGCTCCGCGGCGACCGGCAGGTCCGGTGCCGGCTCCGCGGGGAGGGTGGCGCGGCGGCCGCGAGCCGAGCGGGCGACGACGAGCAGCCCGACCGCGACGGCCAGGACGACGACGAGCACCCCGAGCTGCACGGCGCCCGCAGGCGACGACATGGTCCGACGGTAGCGCGCCCGGCGCGTGCTCGTTCGTCGTCCCGCCACGCGCCCCGGGGGCGGACGTCGCCCGCCGTCCACCCGCGCCGCGCGACGGGGAGGCCCGCACGACAAATGCGCAGGTCGTCGCCCACGGAAGGCATAGGCTTGCATGCTGTGATCGACCTGCGACTCCTGCGTGAGGATCCGGACACCGTCCGCGCCAGCCAGCGGGCCCGAGGGGACGACGAGAGCCTCGTCGACGCGGTGCTCGCCGCGGACGAGCGCCGCCGTGCCTCGCTCGCCGAGTTCGAGCGGACCCGCGCCGAGCAGAAGGCGCTCGGCAAGCAGGTCGCCTCCGCGACCCCGGAGACCCGCCCGCACCTGCTCGCGCAGACGAAGACGCTCGCCGAGCAGGTGAAGTCGCTCGAGGCCGCCGCCCGGGCGGCGGACGCCGAGCTCACCGACCTGTCGACGCGGATCGACAACGTCGTCGAGCCGGAGGCCCCGGTCGGCGGCGAGGACGACTACACCGTGCTGCGCGAGGTCGGGGCACCGCGCGACTTCGCGGCCGAGGGCTTCGCCCCGAAGGACCACGTCGAGCTCGGCGAGCGGCTCGGGGCGATCGACCTCGACCGAGGCGCCAAGGTCTCCGGCGCCCGTTTCTACTTCCTCACCGGGGTGGGCGCGCGCCTCGAGCTCGCGCTGCTCATGTGCGCCGTCGACCAGGCCGTCGCGGCCGGCTTCTCGCCGGTCATCACCCCCACGCTCGTCAAGCCGGAGGTCATGCGCGGCACCGGGTTCCTCGGCGCGCACTCCGACGAGATCTACCACCTGCCGGCCGACGACCTGTACCTCGTCGGCACGAGCGAGGTCGCGCTCGCCGGCTACCACAGCGACGAGGTCGTCGACCTCTCGCAGGGGCCGAAGCGGTACGCGGGCTGGTCGGCCTGCTACCGCCGGGAGGCCGGCTCTCACGGCAAGGACACCCGCGGCATCATCCGCGTCCACCAGTTCCACAAGGTCGAGATGTTCAGCTACTGCCGCGTCGAGGAGGCCCGCGACGAGCACCAGCGCCTGCTCGCGTGGGAGGAGGAGATGCTCGCCAAGGTCGAGATCCCCTACCGGGTCATCGACGTCGCGGCCGGCGACCTCGGCTCGAGCGCCGCGCGCAAGTTCGACTGCGAGGCCTGGGTGCCGACCCAGGGCCGGTACCGCGAGGTCACCTCGACGTCGAACTGCACGACGTACCAGGCGCGCCGGCTCAACGTGCGTGAGAAGGACCCGCGGGAGGGCGTCACGAGCAACCGGTTCGTGGCCACGCTCAACGGGACCCTCGCGACGACGCGCTGGATCGTCGCGATCCTGGAGAACCACCAGCAGCCCGACGGCTCGGTGCTCGTGCCCAAGGCGCTGCAGCCGTACATGGGCGGGCTCGACGTGCTGACGCCGGTCCGGTGAAGCTGCTCGTCGCGCTCGACATCGACGGCACGGTCCTCGACCACGACGAGGTCATCACCGAACGGGTCCGGACCGCGGTCGCGGACGCCGTCGCCGCGGGCGCCCACGTCGTCATCGCGACCGGGCGGTCGCTCGAGGGCACGGTGCCGGTGCTCGACCGGCTCGGGATCGTCGAGGGCTGGGCGGTCTGCAGCAACGGGGCGATGACCCTGCGGCTGGACCCGTTGCTGGACAAGGGCTACGAGATCTCGGACGTCGTGACGTTCGACCCCGGCCCGGTCCTGACGATCCTGCGCGAGCACCTGCCGACGGCGCTCTACCTCGTCGAGGACGAGACCGCCCGGCGCAAGGTGACGGCGGCGTTCCCGGACGGCGAGCTGAGCGGCGAGCCGCTCGTCGTGCCGTTCGAGGAGCTGAAGGCCGGCCCGGCGACGCGGGTCGTCGTCCGCAGCCCGCAGTCGACGCCGGAGGACTTCCTCGCGGTCGTGGAACGGGTCGGGCTGCACGGGGTCAGCTACGCGGTCGGCTGGACGGCCTGGCTCGACCTCGCCCCGGACGGCGTGAGCAAGGCGTCCGCGCTCGAGGTCGTCCGCGAGCGGCTCGGGGTCGCCCCGCAGGACACCGTCGCGGTGGGCGACGGCCGCAACGACGTCGAGATGCTCGCCTGGGCGGCCCGGGGGGTCGCCATGGGCCAGGCGGTGCCCGAGGTGCGGGCCGCGGCCGACGAGGTCACGGCACCCGTCGAGGAGGACGGCGTCGCCGTCGTCCTCGAGGACCTGCTCGCGCACCGTCGCTGACCGTTTCGCGGGGGTGCCGGGCGGCCCGGGGGCCGTGCCATGATGCTCCGGTTCTGAAAGCGTTTGCAGATGGAGGACGAGCCATGCGCGACGGGGTGCAGCTCATCACGTACGCCGACCGGCTGGCCGGGTCGGTCCCCGGCCTGACCGAGATGCTCGGGACGGGGCCGCTCGCCGGCCTGTTCACCGGAGTGCACGTCCTGCCGTTCTTCCGCCCCTACGACGGGGCGGACGCGGGCTTCGACCCCGCGGACCACCGCGAGGTCGACCCCCGGCTGGGGACCTGGGCGGACGTCGCCGCGCTCGGCCGGTGCACCGAGACGGTCGTCGATCTCATCGTCAACCACGTCTCGGCGGACAGCCCGTGGTTCCGTGACGTCGTCGCGCGCGGGGACGACTCCCCGTACGCGGGCATGTTCCTCACCTTCGACGGGCTCTTCCCGGACGGCGCCACCGAGGCCGACCTGCTGACGATCTACCGGCCGCGGCCCGGGCTGCCGTTCACCGCGATGCGCCTGGGCGGGCGCAAGCGCCTGGTGTGGACGACGTTCACGAGCCAGCAGATCGACCTCGACCTGCGGGACGAGCGGGCCCGCGGCTACCTCACCGAGGTGATCGACCTGCTCGCCGAGCACGGGGTGACGATGGTCCGCGTCGACGCCGTCGGCTACGCGGTCAAGACCCCGGGCACGTCGTCCTTCATGACGCCGCAGACGTTCGCGTTCATCGAGGAGCTCTCGGCGCAGATGCGCGCCCGCGGCCTCGAGGTGCTCGTCGAGGTGCACTCCTACTACCAGCGCCAGATCGAGATCGCGCGGCACGTCGACCGGGTCTACGACTTCGGGCTGCCGCCGCTCGTGCTGCACGCCCTGCACGCCGGGGACGCCGCCCCGCTGCTGCGCTGGCTGGCGGTCCGCCCGGTCAACTGCGTGACCGTCCTCGACACCCACGACGGGATCGGCGTCATCGACGTCGGCGCGGACGCGACGGCCGCCGAGGGCGAGGACAGCCCCGGGCTGCTCACGCCCGACCAGATCGACGCGCTCGTGGAGTCGATGCACGCCGCGAGCGGCGGCACGAGCCGGCTCGCGACCGGTGCGGCCGCGAGCAACCTCGACCACGACCAGGTGAACTGCACGTTCGACGACGCCCTCGGCCGCGACGACGCGCGCTACCTGCTCGCGCGGATCGTCCAGTTCCTCGCCCCCGGGATCCCGCAGGTCTACTACGTCGGCCTGCTCGCGGGCTCGAACGACATGGACCTGCTCGGGCGCACCGGGGTCGGTCGTGACGTCAACCGGCACCACTACACCCCGGCAGAGGTCGAGGAGGCGCTGCGCCGCCCGGTCGTCGCCGCGCTCGCTGCGCTGATCCGGCTGCGCAACGCGCACCCGGCGTTCGGCGGGGCGTTCTCCTGCGGCGCGGGCGCCGGCTCGCCGGGTGCGCAGTGGATGAGCTGGGACCTCGGCGGCGAGCACGTGTCGCTCGAGGCCGACACCGGTCAGGGCACGTTCCGCCTGGAGTGGACCACGCCCCAGGGGGTCCGCTCGGCCGGCTCGGTGCGCGACCTCGTCGACGCGCCGGTGCCCGCGAGCGCCTGACGCAGCGCCTCGACCTCGGCGACGACGGCGTCCGCGACGGGCTGCGGGTCCGGCAGCAGCCCGGCGTCCGCCGCGACCCCGACGGTCACGTCGCCGGCGTAGCTGAACAGGCTCACCCCGAGCCCGACGGACGCGGTCTGCGGCACCCAGAACACGATGCCCTCGACCGCGGCCCCGGCGAACCAGACCTGCTCGCGCGGGCCGGGCACGTTCGTGACGATCGCGGTCGTCTTCGAGCCGAGCACGCGCAGCACGACGCCGTGCAGCCACGACGGGAGGAAGCCGAGCAGGCTCACGAGGGCGAACGTCGCGGCGGCCTCCCGGCCGTCGCGCAGCCGGCCCGTCGCGGCCCGCACCGCGCGCACCCGGTCCGCGGGGTCCGGGACCGAGACCGGCAGCGGGACGAGGACGAGCCCGAACCGGTTGCCGAGGCTGCGCGGGACGGGCACGTCGACCGGCCGCAGGTTCACCGGCACGAAGACGCGCAGGTCGCGGGCCGGCTCGCCGTGCGCGAGGAGGTGGCGGCGCAGGGCGCCCGCGGTCGCCGCGAGCAGGACGTCGTTGACGCTCGCGTCGAGGGCCGCCGCGACGGCCTTGACGTCCGCGAGCGGCATCGGCGGCGTCCAGGCCACCCGCTTGTCGACCCCGAGCCGGCCGCGGAGCCGGGTCCGCGGGTCGCGCGACAGCAGGAGCAGCCGGGCGGCCGTCGCCACGACGCCGAGCCCGACCCGGACGGCGGCCAGGGCGGCCCGCGGCTGCCGCCAGGCGGTGGCCGGGTCCGGGACGCCCACGACCGCCGACACCTCCGAGGTGCCGTCGGCCGCCCGCCGCACGACGCCGGGCCGCTGCGGCGTCCGCCGGCGGCCGAGGAGCACGGACGGCGCGGGCAGCCCCGCCCCGTCGTCGACGGGGGCGTGCGGTCCGTCGTCGGTGAGCGAGACGAGCACGCTAGCGAGCGCGATGCCGTCGGCGATGCAGTGGTGCAGCCGGGCGACGACCGCGCTCGTCGCCGGCCCGTCGTCGTCCGCCGGCACGTCGACGAGGTGGAACTGCCACGGCGAGCGGGTCATGTCGAGCGGTGTGCCGAGCAGCCGGCTCACGAGCGCGTCGAGGTCGCCGCGCGGCACCGTGACCCGGACCAGGTGGGCGTCGAGGTCGAACTGCGGGTCGTCGTCCCAGACCGGCTGCTCGAACGGCGACCCGGACGGCACCGGCCGCCGGGAGAAGGTCGGGAAGCGCTCCAGCAGCCGCGCTCCGACGACCTCGCGCAGCCGCTGCCAGTCCGCCGGCGCGGCGAACCGCAGCACGCCGGTGATCATCATGAGGTTGTCGGGCGCGTCGAGGCCCAGCCATGCGGCGTCGGCGTTCGACATCCGGTGCGAGCCCATCGCCTCAGGGTCTCAACCGGCGGGGCACCTGTCCTGTCGGGGCCCGGCCGGGCCCCGACGGCGGCGGGTCAGACGTGCAGGACGCCGCCCTCGTGGGTGTGCACGTCCGCCTCGGGGTCGTCGAACCACAGACCGCCCTCGCCGAGGTAGCGGAACCGGTGCGTCGAGCCGGGCGGGAGGGTCAGCACGACGCTGCGCGTGCCGTTGGCGCGCTTGACGAGCGTGTGCGTCCCGGGGGTCCAGCCGTTGAAGTCGCCGACCACGGAGACCCTGCCGGCGACCGAGGTGTCGGGGAGGGCGAAGGTGACCTTGACGTCGGAACCCTTCTTCTGCCTGCGGATCACGGTGCTTCTCCTCGCGATGGTGGGGCTGAGGCTCCGCCGCTCCATCGGGGCATCCTCGTGCTGTGCCCGTCGAGTATCACCGACCGTCGGTGCGGACCGTGGGAGGCGCGCCCGGAAACCTCTGCTGCACAGGGGATCTCGCGGGCGGACGTCAGGTCGTCGGCTGCAGGACGGCGACGCGGGCCTGCCACCAGCGGTCGCCGCGGGCCGTGCGGCGGTGCGCCCGGTGGTGGCGCCGGTGGCACTTGGCGTGCACCCACACGACGTCGCCGCTGCGCTCGTCGTGGTGGCCGCCGAGCTTGCCGGGGCGGTGGCAGAACACGCAGCGGTTGACCACCGCGTCGGCGGTCGTGCGGCGCCGGACGGCCGGGGTCCCGGTGCGGCCGCGGCCGGCCAGCGGGACCTGGCGCAGCAGGGCGTCGACGCGCTCGCGGAGCGCGGGCGCAAGATCGTCCGGCAAGGTGAGGAGCGCGTTCGTGGGGTCTGGCACAACCTGCGGACGACGGATCATCGTGCACCTCCCGTGGACGGAAAGGTACGCCCGGCCGTCCCCCAGGGGAACCCCTCATCACGAATTGGTAACGACGATTTTGCAGGGCCTGGCGCAGGCCCGGTGCGGGGCACGGGGCGGGCCCGACCGCTCCCGGCCGTGCCCGCCCCGCGCCTGCCCTGCCTGCGCCTCAGTCGCCCTTGACGTTGACCACCTGGCGCAGCGTGTGCCGGATCTCGACGAGGTCCGCGGCGTCCGCCATGACCTGGTCGATGTCCTTGTACGCCGCCGGGATCTCGTCGACGAACGCGTCGGTGTCGCGGTACTCGATGCCCTTCATCGCCGTCCGCAGGTCGTCCTGGCTGAACGTCCGGCGGGCCGCGGACCGCGAGAACCGGCGCCCCGCCCCGTGCGGGGAGCTGTTGAGCGCCACCGGGTTCCCCAGCCCGCTGACGACGTAGGACGCCGTGCCCATCGAGCCCGGCACCAGGCCCGGCTGGCCGGCCCGCGCCTCGATGGCGCCCTTGCGGGAGACCCACACCTCACGCCCGAAGTGCTTCTCCTTCTGGGTGAAGTTGTGGTGGCAGTTGATCCGCTCGCCCTCGACGACCGGCTCGCCCATGAGGTCCGCGAGGCAGCCGACGACGCGGTCCATCATCTCCTCGCGGTTGAGCAGGGCGAAGTGCTGCGCCCACCGCAGGTCGCGGACGTACGCCCAGAACTCGTCCGTGCCCTCGGCGAGGTAGGCGAGGTCCGGGTCCGGCAGCCGGATCCAGTACTGCTCCATGAGCCGCCGGGCCACGGCGATGTGCGCCTGCGCGATCTTGTTGCCGACGCCCCGCGAGCCGGAGTGCAGGAACAGCCAGACCCGGTCCGCCTCGTCGAGGGTCACCTCGATGAAGTGGTTGCCCGACCCGAGCGTCCCGAGCTGGAGCCGCCAGTTCGCGGCGTACCGGTCCGGGTCGACCCGGTCCTCGGCCGCCTTCGTCTCGAGCTCGTCGACGCGTGCCGTTGCGGACGGCGTCACCTCGCGGTTGTAGACCCCCGCCGACAGCGGCACCGCTGCCTCGATCGCCTCCCGCAGCGGTGCGAGCGGCCGCCCGCCGGCGCGCAGGTCGTCGTCCGTGAACTGCGTCCGGACGGCGATCATGCCGCAGCCGATGTCGACCCCGACCGCGGCCGGCACGACCGCGCCGAGGGTCGGGATCACCGAGCCGACCGTGGCCCCCTTGCCGAGATGGGCGTCGGGCATGAGCGCCACGTGCGGGTGCACGAAGGGCAGCTCACTGGTCCGTCGGGCCTGCTCGAGGGTCTGCGCCTCGACCTCCGACGCCCAGGACAGGAGCCGCTTCGTGATCTTCTCCACCGTGATGCCCTTCCGCTCGTCGCCCGGCGTGCGCCGGTGCGGGGCCCGCGTCGTGCGGGCACGCGTCACGACGATCCCGGCCGCCGCCGCGGACGTCGAACGAATTGCGGCGCAACCGGTTTGCGGGCGGGGCGCCGGCGGGTGCCGGCAGCAGCGGTCAGCCCCGGCCGGGGGCGAAGACCTCGACCGGGTTGCCGGACGGGTCCTCGACGACGACCTGCGTGCCGCCGGGGCCGCTGATCGGCTCGTTGCGGAACCGGGCACCCACGGCCCGCAGCGCCTCGACGGTCGGCCCGACGTCGTCCACCTCGACGACGAAGCGGTTCCAGCCGCCGGGGACCGGCTCCGCGCCGTCCGGCATCGGCCGCCGGGCCGACGTGCCCGGGCCGCTGAGCCAGAGCGTGAGGTCGCCCTTGGCGACCATGGCGAACGGCGGGCCCCAGCGCTCGACGAGCTCGAAGCCCAGGGCGGCGTAGAAGGGCAGGGCGGCGTCGACGTCGTCGACGATGTACCGCAGCGTCGCCATCGGGCGCTCCTTCGCGAGCGGTTCCGGGTGGTCCGGGAAGGCGTGAAAGATAGCCGACGCGGGCCGCACAGGCACGCCGCCTACGATCACGGCGTGACCGGGGTCCTCGACGACGTCCTCGCGGCCCAGGCCGCTCCCGCCGCGACGACCGTGGTCGGCAGCCTCGCCGTGGCCGCGCTGCTCGTCGTCTGGGGGCCGGCGTGGCGGGTGCTCCGGCACGTCGTGACGATCGCCCACGAGGGCGGCCACGCGGCCGTCGCGGCGATGACCGGCCGCAGCCTGCAGGGCGTCCGGCTGCACTCCGACACCTCGGGGCTCACCGTGTCGAGCGGCCGGCAGCGCGGGCCGGGCGTCGTCCTCACGCTCCTCGCCGGCTACCCGGCGCCCGCGGCGGTCGGGCTCGCCGGGGCCTTCGCACTGGCCCACGACCGGGTCCGGCTGACGCTCGTCGTGGCGCTGCTGCTCCTGCTCGTGCTGCTGCTGCAGATCCGCAACGTCTTCGGCGTCGTCTCGGTGGTGCTCACCGGGGGCGCGCTCCTGCTCGTCAACGGCTGGGCGCCGCTGGCGGTCCGCTCGGCGGCGGCCTACCTGCTCGTCTGGTTCCTGCTCCTCGCCGCGCCCCGCACCCTCGTCGAGCTGCACCGCACCCGGGCCGGGCGCCGGGCGCCGATGTCGGACGTCGACCAGCTGGCCGGGCTCACCCGGGTGCCGGCGCTCGTCTGGCTCGCCCTCATGCTCGCCGCCACCCTCGGTGCGCTCCTCCTCGCGGTGACCTGGCTCCTGGTCCCCTGACCCCCCCTCGGGCGGGCGTGACACGCGGTGACGTTGTGGCCGGAGTGCCCGCGGGAGACCGGGGCGATACGGCAGACTCTCCGGCACCCACCGTCACCGCCCGTCCCGGGACGGCCCTGTACGCCAGGACGCCGTCACGGACCGTACCGAGGATCGTCGCCATGCACGCCAGCGAGGACGCCGCCCGGCTCCACGGAGCGAGCGATCGCCTGCGGCGTGCCCTCGAGCGGGTCGCCGCGGCGGAGTCGCAGCTCGCCCACGCACGGCGCGAGCTGCTCGTCGCGCAGCGGGCCGAGTACGGCTGGACCGACGGGCTGGCCGGTCGCCGACTCGTCGCGGACGCCCTCGTCGCGCTGGCCCCGGACGGCTGGACCTTCCTCGACGCCGTGCACTGGCCGGGACGGCCGGGCGTCGTCATCGACCACGTCGGTGTCGGGCCGGGCGGGGTCGTCGTCATGTTCAGCCGGCAGTGGACCGGTGCCGTGGAGGTCCGCGGCGGCGTCCTGCGGCAGAACGGCATCCCGCGGCTGCGCGAGACGGCGGCGGTCTCCGCCGCGGCCGGTGCGATCAGCGCGCTCCTCGACCCGGCCTACCGGACGACGGTCAGCGCGTTCGTCTGCGCCGTCCAGCACGACGTCGTCCCGGCGACGGTCTCGCCCGGCGTCAACGTCGTCGGTGTCCGCGAGGTCGACGACGCCGTCGGTGCGCTGACCCCCCGGCTCTCGCCGCTGCAGGTCGCCGAGGTGCTCGAGTGCCTGCGGGCGGCGCTCGTCGGCCCGCAGACCCCCGACCAGCTGACGACCCGTGCGCTCACCGTCTCCGGCGACGGCCCGGCGCTGCCGTGGCCGGGCCGGGCGGACGACGGCCTGTTCGGCCCGCCCGGCGGGCTCGGGGACGTCCCCCCGACGGCCGCGTACGGCGTGCCCGCGCTCGGGCCGGACGGCGGGCCGCCGGTCGCGGCCGTCCCCGGTCCGCCGACCCCGGGCGTCGGCATCGGCTCCGAGGGGCGCTACGCACCGTCGGCGGAGCTGCCGCCGGTCCAGGGCGGGCACGGGGTCGCGGGCGCCGGCGCGCTGCGCGACCCGCGGGTCGACGCCCTCGAGGACGTCGACTTCGAGCGCCACTACTGGGGCGGCGCCTCGCGCGGCCGGCACCGGGCGCCGTCCGTGCTCTGGAACCGGACGGCGCACGCGGCCGAGCGCGGCCGGGAGATGCTCGCCGTCCCGCTCGCCGTGGCGGCGACCCTCGGCTGCACCGCGGTCGCGCTGCTCGCCTGGCTCGGGGTCTCGATCGGCTGACCGGCCCGCCCGGAACGCCCGACCGTGTCTCGGATCGGTACCAATCAGTGATGGCGTACGAACACCTCGTGATCGAACACTCTCCGAGGTTGTAGCGTTACCGCTTGTAGTGCGACGCTGACGGGGCACCTAAAGGCGACGGAGTGCAGCGCCGAAGTTGCCCTGGGTGATAGCGGTGCGGGGGAACCGGGGCAATCGGGACGAGTGAGTTGCGCGCGGTCCCCGGAGCCAGTCACAGTCACCTCTGATCCTCTCCTGAACAGCCGCTAGCCCGCGAGGAAGAGACGATGGACCTGACGAACCTGAATGCCCAGGACGTGTCCGTGGACACCCTCTTCGAGACGCAGGTGCGCGGCTACAACAAGAAGCAGGTCGAGGACTACATCGCCTGGCTGCAGGAGCAGACCCGCGCCGCGCAGGCGGACGCCGAGAACGCCCGGCGCGAGATCGAGCGGGCCCGCGACGAGGCCGCCTCCGCCAAGACCCAGCTCGCGAGCCGCCCGGCCCACGAGGAGATCAGCGAGCGGATGTCGCAGATCCTCCGTCTCGCCGCCGAGGAGGCCGACCAGAAGGTCGCCAAGGCCGCCGAGGAGGCCGAGGTCGTCGTCGCGGCCGCGAAGCAGGAGGCGGGGCTCACCGCCGACAGCGCGAAGTCCGAGGCCGACGCGATCCTCAACCAGGCCCGCGAGCAGGGTGACCGGATCCTCGCCCAGGCCCGCTCGGAGTCCGAGCGGCTCATCTCCGCCGCGACCGCGGACGCCCGTGCCAAGCTCGCCGACTCCTCGCAGCGCGCCGAGCGCGTCCTGTCGGACGCCGACCGCCGCACCAAGGAGATCACCGACCTCCAGAACGAGCGCCTCGCGACGCTCCTCGAGGTGCACGCGGACTCGGTCAAGCGGCTCGACACGATCCGTGGCGTCCTCGCCAGCGTGCTGTCCGAGGAGAAGGAGGCCGGCTACCCCGGCGCCTCGATCAGCGACGCCCCGCTGCCCGTCGCCGGCAAGGCGATGACCCCGGACGAGGCCGGTGCCGGCCTGCTCCTCGAG
>JACRAB010000382.1 GCA_016213575.1 Actinomycetota bacterium | reverse complement strand
GTGTCCTCGGCGACCTTGTTGAGCCCGTCCGGCGCGGTGCTGGCCCAGAAGCTGACGACGCCGGCGACGACGAGGGACGCGAGCAGGCTGCCGACGACGAACCGGCGCAGCCCGCCCGGGTGCGCGACCGGCGCAGGGGCGGCGTCGCCCGCCGACGTGCGCAGCTCGAGGCGCCGGTGCAGGTGCCGGGCGCCGTGCACGAGGTCCGGCCGCACGGCGAGGACGCTCGCGACGGTGGCGCCGGTGATGAGCGCCTCGCCGACCCCGATGAGGACGTGGACGCCCGTCATCGCGGCGAGGACGGTGGGGACGGGCACGTCGCTCGTCCCGCCGAGCGCGTAGAACCCGACGAACCCGAGGGAGGCGGCGGGGACGGCGAGGAACGCGCTCACGGCGCTCGCCGCGACGACGGAGACGCGGGTGCGCGGGAGCACCGCGACGAGCGCCTTGAAGACCGCCCAGCCGACGAGCACGGTGATGAGCGACATGTCGGTGATGTTGACCCCGAGCGCCGTGAGACCGCCGTCCGCGAAGAACAGGGACTGGACGAGGAGCACGACGGCGACGCAGAGGGCCCCGGTCCACGGGCCCGCGAGGATCGCCGCGAGCGCGCCCCCGAGCAGGTGGCCGCTCGTCCCGGCCGCGACCGGGAAGTTGATCATCTGGGCCGCGAAGACGAAAGCCGCGACGAGGCCGGCCAGCGGCGCCGTCCGCTCGTCGAGCTCGCGGCGCGTGCCGCGCAGGCAGAGCGCGACGCCGGCACCCGCGAGGACGCCCGCGGCGAGCGACACCGGGGGGTCGATGAACCCGTCGGGTACGTGCACAGCGGAACTTCCCCTCGACGGCCGGGCGGGCACCGCCCGGCGCCCACGTGCGATCCTCGCTCAGTTGCGAACCATGGGCAACTGCTAAGTCTTCGCAACAAGACCGTAACGGTGGGGTCCGACACCCTCGGGCGATCCACCACGGGCGCGCGCCTGCCGACATCAGCATCATGCTCCTGCTCGCGTCGGTCGGCCTGCTGGGCCTGGCGGCGGTGGTCGCCGTCCGGTGGGCGCTCACGCGCGTCGACGCCCTCGGCCGGCCGGCGCGCTTCCCCGTCGTCGCGGTCGCGGTGCCCGTCGTCGTCGCGCTCGTCCTCGCCGTCCCCGTCGCGCGGCGCAGCCGTACCGAGCACCGGCTCTCGGACGTCGCCTCGGTGCTCGCCGGTCGTGCCGTCCACGTCGACTGCTCCTCGTCCGGCGCCGGCCTGGTCCACGTCGGCCGGGACGTCGCCCACGTCGACCTCGACGCGGCGGGGCGCCCCGGTGACGTCGCCGTCCTCGGCGACGCGGTGTGCGACGACGTCGAGCGCTGGCGGCGCGGGCTGGACGGCGCGCCGCCGGCACGAGCGGACGTCGAGGGCGCGACCGCCGTGCACGTCCTCACGCACGAGGCGATGCACCTCGGCGGCCGGGTCGACGAGGGCCAGGCCGAATGTGCGGCGGTGCAACGGGATGCTGCCGCCGCGCGGATGCTCGGCGCGGACGACGTGCAGGCGCGGCGGCTCGCGCGCACGTACTGGCTCGTCGTCTACCCCGCGATGCCGGAGCCGTACCGGACGCCGGGATGCGCTGCGGGACAAGGGCTCGACGAGCATCTCGCCGACGCGCCCTGGGTGCAGCAGGGCTGACGGGAGGGCCGGCAGCAGGGCCGGGGGAGCCCCGTCGCACTGAACCGATGGCGACGAAAGTTCACGCGATCGGCTCAAGGTCCTGTTTCTGTGCACCGAAGCACGTGATCGACACGATGAGACGACGCCGCCTCATAGCACTTGATCTCCAACGGCGGATGTCATCGTGGAGGTACCCACCACCGGGTGGTCGACACCGCGACCGCCCACTGCACCCGGAGGCCCACGTGCCCGCACGCTTCACGCTCAGCAAGGACAAGGCCGGCAAGTTCCGGTTCACGCTCTTCGCCCCGAACGGTCAGGTCGTCGCGGTCTCGCAGGCCTACGCGACCAAGGCGTCGGCGCTCAACGGCGTCGCGTCCGTCCGCAAGAACGCCCCCGCCGCGACGCTCGACGACGCGACGGCGGCCGCGAAGAAGGCGGCGGCCAAGGCTCCCGCCAAGACGGCCGCGAAGCCGGCCGTCAAGACCGCCGCGAAGACCGCCGTCAAGGCCGCGGTCAAGACGGTCGCGAAGGCGCCCGCGAAGGCCGTCGCCAAGCGCACGGTCAAGGCCGTGACGAAGGCGGCGCCGGCGAAGGCCGCCGCGAAGAAGGCCGCTCCGGTCACGACGGCGAAGGCGGCCCCCGCCAAGCCGGCGACGAAGGCCCCGGCCAAGGCGGCCGCCAAGGCCCCGGCGAAGTAGGCCCCGGCGAAGCGCGCGGCGACCCCGCGCAAGCGCGCCGCGGCGCCGAAGCCGGCCGCGACGGCCTGAGGCCTCCCGCCTCGCCGCGTCGCACCGGGAGTCCGGCGGCGGCGCGACAACTTCACATCGTCTCGATCCCTGGGCAGGGGCGGCCTCCGGGCCGCCCCTGCACTGCGTGCGGCCGCTGTCGGACGTGCCTGCGAGACTGCGCGCATGGCGACGAAGTGGCACCTGACGGTGGACTGTGCGAACCCCGAGCGGCTGGTGGAGTTCTGGTGCGCCGCATTGGGTTACGTGCCGGAGCCGGCCCCGAGCGGGTGGTCGAGCTGGCTGGACTACTGGCTCGCCGGCGGCCTCTCGGCGGACGAGCTCGTCGGCGCCGAGAACGGCAGCGGCGCGATCGTCGACCCGGGCGGCGTGCTCCCGCGCATCTGGTTCCAGGAGGTCCCCGAGGGGCGGGTCGTCAAGAACCGTCTGCACCTCGACCTGTCCTGCACGCCCGGCCGCGACCGGATGCCCTACGCGGAGCGCGCGGCATGTCTCGACGCCGAGGCCGCGCGCCTCGTCGCCCTCGGGGCGAGCATCGTCCGCCGCACCGCGCCCGAGGGCGCCGACTACGTGGCGGTGACGCTCCAGGACCCCGAGGGCAACGAGTTCTGCATCAGCTGACGCAGCTCACGCCGGTGCTGCCCGCGGTCGTCAGACCCGGCGCCAGCGCGCCTCGGCGTAGCCGTAGACGCCGAACGCGAGCAGCGCCAGCGCGGCGAGGACGCCGAGGACCTTGCCGTACGGCTGCTCGAGCAGCGTGCGGAACGCGGTGTCCATGCCTCCGGCCTTGTCCGGGTCGAAGGTCCCGGCCGCCGAGACGACGAGCGCCCCGACGAGCACGAAGACGACGCCGCGGCCGATCGTGCCGACCCGGCCGAGGTGGACGACGATCCGCCGCACCTGCGGCGGCACCGCGCGGAAGAAGCGCATGAACTTCAGCTGGTAGCCCTCGACGACGAGCGCCGCACCGCCGGCCACGACCGCCAGCCCGACGAGGCCGACGAGCACCCGGCCCCCGCTGTGGCTCATGACCTCCGCGGTGAGCGAGGTCTGCTTGCCCTTCTGGGTCTGCGTCGAGCCGCGCAGCGCCGAGACGGCCGTGAAGGTCAGCGCGAGGTAGACCACGCCGCGGAACGCCGACTTCAGCCGCGGCCCCGCGCCGTCCGGCTCGCCGGTGACGCCGAACGCGGCCTCGGCCAGCCGCCAGACCGCGTACCCGAGGAACCCCACGGCGAGCAGGCCGACGAGCAGCGTGCCCCAGGAGTGCGTGAGCAGCTCGGCGAGGGCGCCCTGCTGGTCGACGTTGCGACCCGAGGAGCCGACCGCTGCGAGCAGCGCGAGCACGCCGATGACGACGTAGACCGTCGCCCGCGCCGCCAGACCCGCCCGGGCGAGCCAGCCGACCTGCTTGCTGTCGGCCGCGTCGTCCGCCGCGGCCATCACCTGCTGCACCCTCGAGGAGGTGGACCGGTTCATGGGGGCTCCCTCGTCCGCGGCCCGCGTCGAGGACGGCACACCGCCGTCCGTCGCCGGGCGTGGGGAGCGTAGGTCGGCGGGGCGCGGCGCGCCCGTGCAGTTGGCCCCGGTGCGCCGCTCAGCCCGCGTCGGCGGCCTTGAGCTCCTCGACGTAGGCGACGTACTGCGCCTGCGCGTCCTGCGGGCTCGTCCCGGCGAGCGCGGCCCACGCGTCGTACTTGAACTTGCCGACGAAGTCGGCGAAGCCCGGGCGCTTGCCCTGGACGTCGCCCACCGTGGCCTGCTTGTAGAGCGCGTAGAGCGCGAGCTTGGCCTCGTTGCCGGGGTCCTTGCTCAGCTGCTTGACGTCCTCCACGGCCGTCTCGAACGCCGATGCCATGGTCGCCTCCGCCTCTCGCGGTCCTGGTCGCGGTGCCTGTCCCGCGCGAGCCTAAGGGTCAGGAGCCGTGCAGCGCCCCGGCCACGGGTGTCGTCGGCCACACGTCGTCCAAGTGCCGCAGCGCGGTCGCCAGGTCGGCGCCGTACGCGGTGAGGAGCACACCGCCCGCGGCGAGCGGGCACACGACCGCCTCCCCGGACGTCGCGGCCGCCGCCGCCGGGACGCCGGGGCCGAGCAGGAGCCGGCTGACGACGCTGCGCGCGGCCGCCGCCCCGGGCGCGGCCGGACCGGCCGCCAGCACCGCCGAGGTCTGGGTCTGCCGCAGCACCGGGACCCCGCCGACGTCGGCGGTGAGCCGGCCGGACCAGGTGCCGCCGGGTTCGCGGTACCGGCCGAGCACGCCCTGCTCGACGAGGTCGAGCGACGCCGTCGGCGCGAGCGTCGCCGCCGTCCGGGTGCGCAGCCGGGCGCCCGCGCACACGACGAGCGGCTGCGGCGCGCAGCGCAGGGTCGCGCCGTCCGCGACGTCCGCGGTGACCTCCCACGTCGCGGCGAGGTCGCCGGGCCCGGGCAGGGCGATCGTCGCGGCGACACCCTCGACTTCGAGCCGGGCGCCGGCCCGGACGACGAGGTCGAGCTCGACGACGTCGCCGTCGAGCGGCCCGGCCGCCGTCCCGACGAGGTGCACCGTCGAGGGCCCGGTGCGGCGGACGGCGAGCGCCCCGTCGGCCCGCAGCCGCGCGAGGACGGGCGTGCCGTCGTCCTCGACGTCGGCGACGACCTCGACGCGGCTACGCATGCGCGTGCGGCGCCCCGGCCGGGGCCGCGCCGGCGACGTGCCCACGGTGGTGCTCGAGCTCGGCGAGCAGCCAGTCGACGACCGGGCCGGCGGCCGGGTCCTCGCGCAGCGACACGAGCGCGACCGGGCGGCCCCCGCGCACCCGGTCGGCGTCCGACGTCATGACGTCGAGGTCCGCGCCGACGAGCGGGGCGAGGTCCCGCTTGTTGATGACGAGCAGGTCGGCGCCGGTCACGCCGGGTCCGCCCTTGCGCGGCACCTGGTCGCCGCCGGCGACGTCGACGACGAAGACCTGGACGTCGACGAGGCCCTTGCTGAAGGACGCCGTGAGGTTGTCCCCGCCGGACTCGACGAGGACGACGTCGAGGTCGGCGAAGCGCTCGACGAGGTCGTCGACGGCGTCCAGGTTCGCGGTGATGTCGTCCCGGATCGCGGTGTGCGGGCAGCAGCCGGTCTGGACGGCGGAGATCCGCTCGTCGGGCAGGACGGCGTTGCGGCGCAGGAACTCCGCGTCCTCGGTCGTGTAGATGTCGTTCGTCACGACGGCGATCGAGAGCCGGTCGGACAGCGTGCGGCACAGGGCCGCGACGAGGGCCGTCTTGCCCGACCCGACGGGGCCGCCGATGCCGACGCGCAGCGGCCCGCCGGTGCGGACGGTGTGCGCGTGCGGGTCGTCGCCGTGGAACAGGCCCATGGTGTCCTCCGGGTGGTCGGTGCGGTCGCTGCAGCGGTGGTGCGAGTCAGGACGCGAAGAGCCGGTCGCCGCGGGCGGCGTGCCGTTCGGCGAGCAGGTCGAGCAGCGGGTCGCCGTCGTCCGGGAGCGCGTGCCAGCCGGAGGGGCCGGTCGCCGCCCCGGCGCCGGCCGCCGCCTCGCGGGCGACGGCGTCGACGTCCGCGCCGAGGTCGAGCGTGGCGACGGCGACCTCGACGGGGTCGAGGCCGAGCAGCCGCTGGGCGGCGGTCGCAGGGCCGGTCACCGCGAGGTAGGCGGCGACGAGCGCCGCATCGCCGGCGCCGAGACCTGCGGCCCGCGCGGCGCAGCCGAGCACGAGCGGGTGGTGCGGCCGGGCTCCGAGGTCGGCCCAGGCGAGGTCGACGTGCGGCCCGACCCAGGCGGCACGGGCCAGGCGCAGCAGGCCGCGG